>NZ_JCANSZ010000028.1:0-92331 GCF_059570535.1 Streptomyces sp. CNP082 | reverse complement strand
GTCTATCCTTCATGCGGTCTCTCCGCGTCATCCGCCGTCAGGTTACCAACCAGGCGGGTTTTTCCCCCTCGCCGTCTGACGAGCGCCCTTGAGGCAACACGCTCAGAAATCCTTGAAAGACTCAACCCTCGCCGACGGAACCGCAGCAGCCCGCGGGCCGTCAAGCGCATACATGTCCATGCCTACAGAGCGAAACGCCGCACCGAGACCACAACTCGCCACGAAGACAAGCCGCATATCAAAATCCTCGCTGTGGCCTAACTGAGTGGCATTGCCCTGCGCCGTCGTACGCATAGGTGGTGGTGAATTCTGCCGGATCCGCGCCATTGACGTTTCCACGTGGATCGGTCGCTGTTATCAGTCGGCCGGCCGCATCGTATACATATGTGGTGGTGTGCCCCTCGGAGGCCGTAACCGATGCCTGCATTCCGTTGAGGTCGTAGGTGTACTCGTTCTTCGTGCCACCTGGAGCAGTGGAAGTCTGGAGTTGACCATCCGAGTTGTAAGTGAAGGTGGCGTGGCCCGCTGGACTGTTGATCTCGGATATTCGACTGGTGGAGCTGTCGTAGGAGATCGTGCCGCGATTCTGCCGCCCATCGGTATATGAAGTCAGTCGGTTCGAGTCGTCAAACTCGAACCTCTGGGTGATGTTTCCCTTGGTCTGGGAAGCAACATTGCCGTTGCCGTCGAACGTACGGACAGTGGGCAGAGATCTGGAGTCGTACTCGGTCTCGGGATTCAGGTGCTGGTCGAAGTAGCGGCTGGTATAGCCGCCTGCCGGCCGGTAGCTGCGGACCAGCACCCCGGCCTCGTAGATGGCAGTCCACCGTCCGCCGGCTGGATCGACCATGGTCGACTCACCTGACCCCAGCGGCAGATCGGGGTCCGGCTCCCAACTGAACGTGTACTCGCCACCGTGGGCGTCGATCTGCGTGGCGATTCGACCGGTAGTGACGTCATAGGTGTTCTGGGTGACCAGCGTCCCGCGGGGATCAGTGATCGTTGCCAGTCGTCCGCCAGTGTCGTAGCCGTACTTCCACACCTCGCCGTCCGCGCTGGTCGCACTCGCCAGTTGATCGCTGTCATAGCGGTAGTCAACGGTGCGGCCGTCAGCCAACGTCACGGACCTCAGTCGGCCTGTGGTGGGGTCCACGTCAAGGGTGTGCTGCCGGCCGACGGCATCCGTGACCGTGGCCAGGGTGCCGTCCGCATAGCCGAGTGTCAGACCCTTCCCCGAACCGTCCAGCCACTTCACCAGCCGTCCCGAGGCATCGTAGACGCGCTTGGTCTGATCGATGTTCGTCACTGTATGGCCGTCGGCCGTCGGTATGAGGGTGTAGCGTGCTGGCTTCGTCGCTGCATACGTGCCGTTACCGTTCGGGGTAAACCGCACTTCCGCCCCGTCGGTGTCGGTCAGCGTCACCGCATCGGCTGCGGCCACGAGCTTGGACTCGAAGGACAGGCGCCAGCCTTTGCCCAACAGGCCATCTGCATTTCTGTCCAGCGAGGAGTAGTTCCGGGTCAGCGCCAGCGGCAATCCGCTCCCCGGCAGGCTCGCGTCGGTGGCGGATTCCGTGACAGCACCTGTTGCGGTGTTCACCGGATCGGCCAGGTATTCCTGGTAGGAACAGGCGCAGGCGCCCGACATGGAGCTGGGAACGTCCGGGGTACGCAACGCCGGCGCCGTAGGGGTGCGAACGGGTGTGGTCCAGCCGATGGGAGTGTCGTACTGCCGCCAGCTATCAGAATCCAGCTGTTCGTAGTAGCTACCATATTCGTTGGCGTAGGACAGCTTCGCGTAGTAGTCGGTACCTGCGGTGCTTGCGATCACACCGTCCACGACGGCCCATGAACAGAGCCGGTCTATTTCTTGACCGATCCACTGCAAACAGCCACCGGAGATCTCCCTTTTACTTTGGACGACGGGGTTGGTGATCCGGGTGGCCACCAGCACGTCGTCCGACGCCCGATATAGCTGGATGCGGATAAAATACGGAGACAGGGTCTCGCCGGTCCAGTCCGCTTCCACCGACCATGTAGTGCGTCCGGGCCGGCCGTTGAACCACAAGGACACGTTGCTCGGTGGATCGATGGCGATCGGAAATTCCTCATCCGGATACGGCTGCTCCGAATACCCGTTGTATGTGATGCCCCAGAGCCTGTCCGTGTTGTCGTCATCATCTGCTGCGCGCGGCTCAGTCGCCGCACCCGAAAGAACGCCCCCGTGCGGCATCCCGACGCCCGAAGGGGGTGGCGGGAATGTCTGCTTGCTGCCTTCGGAGCGAGTCACTGTGGGCGGGTGGACACGCTTGATCGGCTTGTAGCGGTCCGCCAGGTACTTCGCCCCGTGCTGGAACCCGTCCAAGAGCTCAGCACGTCGAACCTGGGCCCGCCGCTCTTTGCGGGTCATCACCTTGGCAGGCTGCAACGGTTCCGAGGTCCGCTCGGCGACGACCCCGGCTGGTGCCGGCAGCGGCTCATCTTCCGCAGCGACCGGCCCCGGCCGCAGCACATCAGTCAGCAACAGCGCCGCGAACGCGGCAAAAGCCGCAACTAACCGCAGATGCCAAGCACGCGTCAGCACAGACCCTCCCCAGATGCCACTGCCCCGACCAAGAAGATCGAACAGGCGGTCGAACTCTCTCGCCTCACCAGGCTCACGTCAACCGATCAGACACGCCTTGCACTCGTGACATCACTCACTGCATTCACTGTGCAACCGTTCCTGCCTCTCAGCAGTCCTCATCTGACGCTTTATCAAGCGAAAGTGGCAGGAGAGATGCATGGGTCATCTGATCACCCACCTTGCGCTGAGACATCACCGCAGGCGACGCCGCACTGTACTGACGCTGACTGGGCTGCTACTGATCCCGACATCGATCTCCCAGTCCGATGCATCCCAGGCGCAAGCCGCACCGTCAGCGGCACTGGCAGCGGGGGCGGAAGTGCGGTCGATGCCAGTCCCGCAAAGCGGGCTTCCGGCCACGGAGACAGGGCGCTTTGGACTGCTCGGCGCAGCGTGGCCCGCTGCGGGAGACACCGCAGAGCGCATCGAGGTCCGCACGCGCAGCACCATCGACGGCGCCTGGTCTGCCTGGCGTCCCCTCGACGCTCAGGCCGCGCAGGTCTCCGAAGGCGAAATGGACAGGGCACGGGAGCAGCGTTTGGTGACAGAACCGCTGTGGGTCGGTGCCTCCGACGCAATCGAGGTGCAAGCAGCGGAAGGCCACGCTCTGCCTCAAGGTGTTGAACTCACCCTCGTCACCCCTACCACCGCTACAAGCGACGGCGCTTCCTCGCCGTTGCCCGCTCCTGATTCGCCGGAGGCACGTGATCTGTCGACTGCGCCTCTGGCAGCAGTCGGGCAGCCGCCGATGACCAGTCGGGCGCAGTGGGGGGCGAATGAGAATCTGCCGTCGCCTCCGTCCTACGGCAGCGACGTCAAGGCCGTCATCGTGCACCACACAGCCGGCACCAACGCATACAACTGCGCCGACTCCGCGGCAGTCGTCCAGTCGATCCAGGCGTACCACATGGCAGACCCCGATCACCTGTGGAATGACCTCGGCTACAACTTCCTTATCGACAAGTGCGGCACCATCTTCGAAGGCCGCGCCGGTGGCGTCGACCAGCCCGTCACCGGCTACCACACCGCCGGCTTCAACGGCGACACCACCGGTGTCGCGCTGATCGGTGAACACGACACCACCGAACCCACCCCCGCCGCACGCGACGCACTCGCCCGCCTCGCCGCCTACAAACTCGGTCTAAGCGGAGTCAACCCACAAGGCACCACCACGCTGACCGCCAGCAGCGACAGCGGCAAGTACGCCGCCGGTGAGCAGGCCACCGTCCCTACCATCGCCAACCCCCAGGACCTCGCCCTGACCACCAGCCCCGGCAGCAGACTAGCCGCCCGGCTGCCAACCATCCGCGCCTTCGCTGCCAGCCCGGCTGCCGCCGCCGCAGCCCCCACCGCCGACACCGACCGCAACGGGGTGATCGACCTCGCAGCCGGCGTTCCGGAGGCCGCCGTCGGCACATACGCCGAAGCAGGCATGATCACCATGTTGCCCGGCACCACCACCGGGCCTGACGGCACCATACGGCCACTCACCCAGGACTCCGCGGGCGTGCCCGGTAGTGCGGAGGCCGGTGACGCCTTCGGAACCGACAGCGCCTACGCCGATCTCAACGCAGACGGATACGCCGACCTCGTGGTCACCACCCCAGGGGAAGACGACACCGCCGGCATCGTCGACATCGGGAACGTCACCGCTCTGTACGGCCCGGACTTGAACACCGGCGCCAGCTACAGCATCCCCACCGCCGAACGCGTCAACGGCGCGAAACTCGGCACCGCCGTGACCACCGGCGACTTCAACAGCGACGGACAAGCAGACATCTTCGCGATCGCCCCCGGCGGCCCCGCCACATGGTGGCTGCGCGACAGCGCCACCGGCACCATCAGCACAGGCCCCCTGTCCACCTCCACCACCGGCGCAGCCACCTTCCCCCAGGCCGCCTCCGGAGACTTCAACCACGACGGCTACACCGACGTCGCCACCACCTATATCGACCCCGACGGCACCGGCCGCGTCATGACCTTCCCCGGCTCCGCCACCGGCCTCCAACCCGGCAACCGCCTCAACGCCACCGGAGGCCGTGCCATCGCAGCCGGCGACCTCGACGCAGACGGCTACGACGACATCGTCGTCGGCCAGCACAGCACCCCGGAAACCGGCGCCTACCTCGGCGGCCAGGTCACCGCCCTCTACGGCTCCGCCACCGGCATCACCACCACCGGCGCCACCACCCTCCACCAGGACAGCACCGGCGTCCCCGACACCGCGGAGAATGGCGATGCCCTGGGCCGCAGCGTCTCCATCGGCGACTACAACAACGACGGCTACGCCGACGTCCTGGCCGGCGCCCCCGGCGAAGACCTCACCCGCGACGCCATCGACTACGCCGACGCCGGCGCCACCCTCCTGCTACCCGGCAGCCCCAGCGGCCCGACCGGCAGCGACTCCCTCTTCATCCACCAGGACACCCCCGACGTCTCCGGCGCCGCAGAAGCCGCAGACCGCCTCGGCAACTCCGTCTCCCTCACCGACCTGACCGGAGACACCTACGCAGACCTGACCATCGGCGCCGGAAACGAGAACAACGCCAACGGCACCATCCTCCAGATCGACACCGGCCCCACCGGCATCCAACCCACCACCAGCACCTACTACGGCCCCGCCGCACTCGGCGCCCCCACCGCCGCCCACGTCGGCAACACCCTCACCCCCTAACCACCTGGCAAGAGCCGCCGGGTGGCCGGGCGGCACACTCGCTGCCCGGCCACCCGAACCCCCGCGACTCCCGCAGGTCGAAGCAGGGACGGCACGCGGTGGATCCCAGCACGGGAGTACGCCGGTTACCGACGGCCGTGTCGGGTTCAGCCTTCGCCGTCCGCGCGAGGGCCAGCGCGCGGGCTGCGGGTGCTCCCTCCACGAGGGGGGCGCTAGCGAGCCACCACCGGTTCGCGAGGGGCGCGCGCTAGCGTCTGGCGCGGCCTGTCGGCAGGGGTTCCGCCCTGGATACGCATGACGCCCTCGTGCCCGGAGATAGGGGATACAGCCATGACGACGTCCGGATCCTCTCCCGTCCCCGGCTCGGGACCGCGGCGCAGGTCGCTGGTGCTCGGCGGGGTGACGGCCGCGGCGCTGGCCGCCTGGGGACGGGGCGGCGCGGTCGCCGCCGGCCGGCACGGCGGAGCGGCGGCGGAGCCGGCCGCCGACTTCGACTTCGACACGGGCAACTTCATCCGGGACCTCGTCCCGAGGGCGGCCGGTACGGGGGACGCGGGGATCTTCGGGCCCATGGACGCGTCGATTCTGATCTGGACCACCCACGCCCTGCAGACCTCCTGGTTCGACGCGCTGGCGCCCTACCACCCGACCGCGGTCGGCGTGCACTCCCGCATCCCCCGCCGCCCCGCGAGCGAGGCCGCCACCAACCGGAACAAGAACATCGCCGGCGTGCACGCCTGGTACCAGGTGCGCAAGGGCCTGGACCCGGAGCAACTGCAGGGCATGCGCGAGATGATGACCACGATCGGCCTGGACCCCGACGACGAGTCCGAGGATCCGGCCAGCCCGGTCGGCATCGGCAACATCGCCGGCAAGGCCATCGTCAGGGACCGCCTGCACGACGGCATGAACCACCTCGGTGACGTGGGCCGCGCCTACAACGGCCAGCCCTACGCCGACTACACCGGCTACCGGCCCGTCAACAGTCCGTACGAACTGACCGACCCCTCGCGCTGGCAGCCGGCGGTGCACCCCCACCGCCGGCGGGTCGGCGGCGGGCCCGGCGACAAGGCCGTCTGGGTCACCCAGCGGTTCGTCACCCCGCAACTGGCCCTGGTCAAGGCCCACTCCTACCCCGACCCGGCCCGGTTCCGGCTCGCCCCGCCCGACCACACCGACCACACCGACCGCCGGCGCTACCAGCGCTCGGTGGACGAGATCCTTGAGGCGTCGGCCGGGCTGACCGATCTGCAGAAGGCGAAGGCGGAGTTCTTCGACAACAAGTTCCTGGGGGTCGGCCAGTCGACGTACGCCGCGGCCGTGGCCCACGACCTGGACCTGGACGGCTGGGCCCAGTTGTTCTTCACCACCTCCGTGGCGCAGTTCGACGACCTGATCGCCGCCTGGCACCACAAGACCGGGTACGACGCCGTCCGGCCGTTCAGCGCGGTCCGGCACGTCTACGGCAGCCGCAAGGTGTCCGCCTGGGGCGGACCCGGCAAGGGGACGGTCCGGCTGCCCGCGAACGAGTGGGCCAGCTATCTGCCCGTGGGCGACCACCCCGACTACCCCTCCGGCTCCACCACGCTGTGCGCGGCCGAGGCCCAGGCGGCGCGGCGCTACCTCGACTCCGACGTCCTGGACTGGACCTGGCCCGTCCCCGCCGGCTCGACGCTGACGGAGCCGGGGACCGTCCCCGCCGCCGACATCGAGCTGCGCTATCCCACCTGGACGGACTTCGTGCAGGACTGCGCCATGAGCCGGGTGTGGGGAGGCGTGCACTTCAAGACGACGGTCGAGAGGTCCATCAGGTTCGGCACGCAGTTCGGCGACCTGGCCCACGAGTTCGTGCAGCGGCAGATCAACGGCGACGTCGCCGGCTGAGCCCGGCTGAACCCGGACTGAGCCCGGCCTGAACCCGGACTGAGCCCGGCCTGAACCCGGACTGAGCCCGGCCTGAACCCGGACTGAGCCCGGCCTGAACCCGGCCTGAGCCCGGACTGAGCCCGCCCGGGGCGCGGCCCCGGGCGCGGGACGCCGTGCGGTAACGTCCCCGGGGACAGCCCGGGTCCTCACCGCGGGCCGCAGGCCGGCTGGCTGCAAGCCCGGGGCGGGGTCCGGTTCTCCGTATCCGCCTCCGCATCCCTGGGAGTTCTGACGGACACCGAACTGACCGACGCCGTCGGCGAGACCCTGCCGACCGCGCGGCTCGACCTCCTCCCTCTGCGCATCACGCACGCCGACGAGATGACCGGCGTCCTGGCCGACCCCGCGCTCTACGCGTTCACCGGCGGCTCGCCCCCCACCGTCGGGGAACTGCGGGCGCGGTACGCCCGGTTGGTCGCCGGGGCGCCCGCGGGCGGCACCGTGTGGGGGAACTGGGTGCTGCGGGTACGGGAGGACGGCGTGCTCTGCGGCTACGTGCAGGTGACGATCCGGGAGGAGGTCGCCGAGGTCGCCTGGGTCGTGGGGACCCCCTGGCAGGGGCGGGGCCTCGCCGGCGAGGCGGCCCGCGGTCTCGTCGCCCGGCTGCGGCGGCTGCCGCTGCGGGCCGTCGTCGCCCACGTCCACCCCGGCCACCACGCCTCCGCCGCCGTCGCGGCGTCCGCGGGGCTGGTGCGTACGGACCTCGTCCAGGACGGCGAGGCCGTCTGGCGGCTCGACCTCACGGCACCGGCCGCCGGCTGACCGCGGACCCCCCGGCCCGGCCGCCGATCCCGTCCAGCTCGGCCAGGTCCGCCTCGGAGAGCGCGAGTCCCGCCGCCGCGGCGTTCTCGCGCAGGTGCGCCACCGTGGACGTACCGGGGATGAGCAGGATGTTCGGCGACCGCCGCAGCAGCCACGCCAGCGCGACCGCCCGCGGCGTCGCGTCCAGGCGCGCGGCCACGGCGGACAGCGCCGAGTCCGCGAGCGGGGTGAAGCCGCCGAGGGGGAAGAAGGGCACGTAGGCGATGCCCTGGCCGGCGAGGTCGTCGATCAGCTCGTCGTCCTCGCGGTGGGCGAGGTTGTACATGTTCTGCACGCACACCACCGGCGCGATCGACCGCGCCTCGGCGACCTGTACGGCCGTCGCGTTGCTCACCCCGAGGTGGCGGATCAGGCCCTGCTGCCGGAGCTCTGCCAGGGTCTCGAAGGGCTCGGCGAGCGAGCCGGGCCGGGGGCCCTGGGCGTCGCCGAGGCGGAGGTTGACCACGTCGAGCGCGTCGAGGCCGAGGTCGTCCAGGTTCTCGCGGACGGCGCGGCGCAGGTCCTCGGGGCGCCGGGCCACGATCCAGCCGCCCTCGCTGTCACGGACGGCGCCGACCTTGGTCACGAGGTGCAGGGAGGCGGGGTAGGGGTGCAGCGCCTCGCGGATCAGCCGGTTGGTGACGCGTGGCCCGTACGCGCCGGCCGTGTCGACGTGGGTGATCCCGAGGGCCACCGCCTCCCGCAGCACGGCGAGCGCGCCGTCGCGGTCGGCGGGCGGGCCCATGACCCCGGGGCCGGCGAGCTGCATGGCGCCGTAGCCGACCCGGGTGACGGTCAGATCGCCGAGGGTCCAGGTGCCGCCGGGAGGCGGCGCGGAGGGTGTGTGCATGGCTGTGCCTTCGCTGTCGGAGCGGTTGCCGGGCTGTCCTGCCCGTACCGTCGATGCTGGCGCGCCGGCGGGACGCGCGGCCAATACCGGTCCGGTGGCCTGTCATACCCGGCGGGTATCACCGGCGTACGCTGGGCGTGTGGACACCCTGGAGACCCGCGAGCTGCGGTACTTCGTCGCCGTCGCGGAGGAGCTGCACTTCGGCCGCGCCGCCGAGCGCCTGGGCATCGCCCAGCCACCGCTGTCCCGGGCGATCGGGCAGCTCGAACGCCGCCTCGGCGTCCGCCTGCTGGAGCGCAACCGCCGCGGCGCCGCACTGACCGCCGCCGGCGAGATGCTGCTGCACGAGGGCCGCGCCGCCCTCGACGCGACCACCGCCGCCGCCCGCCGCACCCGCCGCGCGGGCGGCGCCGACGCCCCGGGCGGCGCCCGCGACCGCCTGGTCCTGGCGGTGAAGGCCGCCGCCTCCCACGAACTGCTGCAGAAACTCCTCGACGCCTACGCGGCCGAGCCCGGGGCCGCCGAGGTCGAGGTGCTGCCCAGCGGCACGTGCGAGCAGGGCGAGATGCTGCGCGACGGCCGCGCCGACGTGGCGCTCATGCATGCGCCGTTCAACTCCCTGGCCGGCTTCGACAGTGAGGAGCTGAGCAGCGAGGGGCAGATCGCCATCCTGCCCGCCGCGCACCCCCTCGCCGCGCGTACGGCCCTGGCCCTGGCCGACGTCGCCGACGCCCCCGGCCTGCCGCTCGCCCGCTGGTCCCCCGGCACACCCGGCCCGGGCCCCGTGATCCACGACCAGACGCAACTGGCCCAGCTGATCGCCCTCGGCCGCACCGTGGCCGTCTTCCCCGAGTCCGCCCGCGCCTGGCTGTGGGCCGAGCACACCGCCGTCCCGCTGACCGACGCGCCGCCGGTCGTCACCCACATCGCGTGGCCCCCGCACAGCCGCTCGCCCGCCCTCGCGCGGCTCGTCCGCACGGCCACCCTGCTGTGACACCCGGGCCGGTCGGGCGCTACTCCTCCGCCACCTGCGCGCGCTGCCACGCCAGATAGTCCGCCACCAGCTCCGGCGGGTTCGCCTCCGCCGTGAGCGGGATCTGCTCCTCCGGATCGTCCATGTCGAAGAGCACCACCGGCACCGGCCGCCCGAGCACCTCCTCGACGCGCCCCGTCTCGTGCAGGTGCCTGGCCACGTCCACGCAGTCCTCCGCGAAGTCCGCGCACAGCAGGTCGTACGCCGCGGACCACCGGTCCGAGAACTGCTCGTCGTCCGCGAACCACAGCCCCTTCGCCGTCGCCTCCGCCCGGTGCAGCGCGGTGCCCACGGGATCCTCCGGCACGTGCCCGACGCGCTCGAACCCGTCGAGGATCCAGTACGCGTAGCTCCACCGCACCTCGCCGTCCGGATCGAGGTCATCGCGCGCCGCCTCACGCTCGCGGCGTATCTGCGCCTCGGTGTTGTAGCCGACCTGCACGTACGGATAGCGGGCGTCGTGGTCCACGCGGTACATCTGGAGGGCGACGACGTATATCTCCGGTCTCAGCTCCGCCGGGAACGTATCCAGGATCCGGTACGCCTCCTGCTTCAAGTGCTGCCGGAACGTCATCTCCGCCCACCTCCCAGGGGGACACGGCCGCTGCCGGCCCACCATCATGCCCCCGCGGGCCTGCCCCGTACATCACCGCACGATCGCCTGGATCTCCTGCACGCCGAGTTCCTGCGTGGTCGTGGCGATCGCGGCCGGTCGGACGGTCACGTCGTCAGAACACGACCTCCGCCTCGTCCATCCGGTCCTCCGGCACCCGCTTCAGCTCCCGGGTCGCCTCCGCCAGCGGCGCCATCTCGATGTCCGTGCCCCGCAGCGCCGTCATCTGCCCGAAGTCGCCGCGGTGCACGGCCTCCACCGCGTGCCACCCGAAGCGGGTCGCCAGGACGCGGTCGTACGCCGTGGGGGTGCCCCCGCGCTGGACGTGGCCGAGGATGACCGGCTTGGCCTCCTTGCCCAGGCGCCGTTCCAGCTCGCCGGCCAGGCGGTTGCCGATGCCGGTGAAGCGCTCGTGGCCGTACTGGTCGATCTCGCCCTTCTGGTACTCCATCGTGCCCTCCGCCGGGTGCGCGCCCTCGGCGACGCAGATGACGGCGAACTTCTTGTGCCGGTCGAAGCGCTCCTCGACCATCTTGCACAGGTTGCCGATGTCGAACGGCCGCTCCGGCAGGCAGATCCCGTGCGCGCCGCCGGCCATGCCCGACTCCAGCGCGATCCAGCCCGCGTGCCGCCCCATGACCTCGACGACCATGACGCGCTGGTGGGACTCGGCGGTGGTCTTCAGCCGGTCCATCGCCTCGGTGGCCACGCCGACGGCCGTGTCGAAGCCGAAGGTGCGGTCGGTGGCGGAGATGTCGTTGTCGATCGTCTTCGGTACGCCGACGACCGGCATCCCCGCGTCGGCGAGCATCGCGGACGCGGTCAGGGTGCCCTCGCCGCCGATCGGGATGAGCGCGTCGAGGGACAGCTCGCGGCTGAGCTCCTCGGTGTTCTCGCAGGCTTCGCGGAGCCGGTCGCGCTCCAGCCGGGACGAGCCGAGGACGGTGCCGCCGCGGGCGAGGATGCCGCTCACGGCGTTGAGGTCGAGCTTGCTGTACCGCCCTTCGAGCAGTCCCTTGAAGCCGTCCTCGAACCCGATCACCTCGTCGCCATGACCGGCCACGGCCCGGTGGACCACCGACCTGATCACCGCGTTCAGGCCGGGGCAGTCCCCGCCTGCGGTGAGTACTCCGATGCGCATGTCTCTCCTGCTCGGTGCGTCGCATGCATGCTCGACGCCGATTCTCCCATGCCCCGGGAGTCACCCGTCCGAACAGCCGGTTAACGCTCTGTCACACCCCGCCGCCCACCGCGCGCTCAGCCCGTCCCCCGACTGTATGGTTCGAACAGGACCGCGACGGACGGGACGGATGGAGTGCCAGGAGTGACCCGCAGCGTCTACGTCGCCGGCGTCGGCCGCGGTGACGGCCGCCAGATCGTCGAGCTGGGCATGATGGAGCTGCTCTCCCGCCAGGTCGACCGGGTGGGGGTCTTCCGCCCGCTGGCCCACGCCGACGCCGACGTCCGCGACCCCGTCTTCGACCTGCTCCGCGCCCGCTACCGGCTGAGCCAGCCGCGCGCCGGGGTGCTCGGGATGACGTACGAGAAGGCTGCCGCCCTCCAGGCCGAGGAGGGTGCGGACGCGCTGGTGGCCCGGCTCGTCGGGCGGTTCCACGAGATCGCCGCCGGCTACGAGGCCGTGCTGATCCTCGGCACCGACTACGCCGACACCAACATCCCCGCCGAGCTGGCGCTCAACGCCCGCCTCGCCAACGAGTGCGGCGCCGCCGTGCTGCCCGTCGTCGGCGGCGCCGAGCAGGCCGTGGACTCGGTGGTCGCCGAGGTGCGCAACGCGTACGACGCGTACGCCTCCCTCGGCTGCGACGTGCTGGCGATGATCGCCAACCGCGTCGCCCCCGACGCCGCCCCGCGCGCCCGCACCGCCGCCGCGGACCACGGCGACCACCTGCCCGTGCCGGTGTACGTCATCCCCGAGGACGCCGGCCTGGCCGCGCCCACCGTCGCGCAGATACGGGACGCGCTCGGCGCCGGGCTGCTGGCCGGCGACGCCGGCGGGCTCTCCCGGGACGTACGCGACTTCGTCTTCGGCGGCGCGACGCTGCCCGCGTTCCTGCCGGCCCTCAGCGAGGGCTGCATGGTCATCACCCCCGGCGACCGCGCCGACCTCGTCATCGGCGCGCTGGCCGCCCACTCGGCGGGCTCCCCCGCCATCGCCGGGGTACTGCTGACGCTGGACGAGCGGCCGGGCCCCGACATCCTGGCGCTGGCCGAGCGGCTGGCGCCGGGGACGCCGCTGCTCACGGTGGCCGAGGGCTCGTTCCCCACCGCCGCCGCGCTGGTCGGGCTGCGCGGCGAGCTGAACGCCGCGACGCCCCGCAAGGCGGACATCGCCCTCGGCCTCTTCGAGTCGCACGTGGACTCCGCGCAGCTCACCGGGCGGCTGACGGTGGCGGCGAGCGGGCGCGTGACGCCGATGATGTTCGAGCACATGCTGATCGAGCGGGCGCAGGGCGACCGCAGGCACGTGGTGCTGCCGGAGGGCACCGAGGAGCGGGTGCTGCTGGCGGCGGAGGTGCTGGTACGGCGCGGGGTGTGCGACCTCACGCTCCTCGGCGACGAGCAGACCATCCGCAAGCGCGCGGCGGAGCTGGGCCTGAGCCTGTCGCTGCTCGGCGCCGACGCCCCGGCGCCGCAGCCGGGCGGCCCTGCCACGGCCCGGATCACCGACCCCCGCGTCTCGCCGCTGCGCGAGAGCTTCGCCGAGCTGTACGCGCAGTACCGCTCGCGCTCGGGCGTCAGCGTGGACATGGCGTACGACATCGTCGGCGACGTCACCTACTTCGGCACCCTGATGGTCCAGCAGGGCCTGGCCGACGCCATGGTCTCCGGCGCCGCGCACTCCACGGCCGCCACCATCCGCCCGGCGTTCGAGGTGATCAAGACCGCACCGGACGCCGCGATCGTCTCGTCCGTCTTCTTCATGTGCCTGGCGGACCGGGTCCTGGTCTACGGGGACTGCGCGGTCAACCCCGATCCGAACGCCGAGCAGCTCGCGGACATCGCCATCCAGTCGGCGGCGACGGCCGCGCAGTTCGGCGTCGCGCCGCGGGTGGCGATGCTGTCGTACTCCACCGGCACCTCCGGCTCCGGCTCGGGCGTCGACAAGGTGCGGCGCGCGACCGAACTGGTCCGGGCCCGCCGGCCGGACCTGGAGGTGGAGGGCCCGATCCAGTACGACGCGGCGGTGGACGCCACCGTCGCCGCCGCCAAGATGCCCGACTCGCGGGTCGCCGGACAGGCCACGGTGCTCGTCTTCCCCGACCTCAACACCGGCAACAACACGTACAAGGCGGTCCAGCGCACGGCCGGCGCGATCGCCGTGGGACCCGTACTGCAGGGGCTCAACAAGCCGGTGAACGACCTGTCCCGGGGCGCGCTCGTCCAGGACATCATCAACACGGTGGCCATCACCGCCGTGCAGGCGCAGGGCACCGCCGCGCCCGCGCGGGGCGGGCGCCCATGACCGCCCCGACCCGCGTCCTGGTGCTCAATTCCGGCTCCTCGTCGCTGAAGTACCAGCTCATCGACATGGCGGACCCGGCCCCCGGGGAGCGCCGCCCCGCCCGCGGCATCGTCGAGCGGATCGGCGAACCACAGGCCCGCGGCGGCGTGCCGGACCACGCGGCGGCGCTGCGCACCGTCGGCGCGGAGCTGGCCGCCGCGGGGCACAGGCTCGACTCGCCGGGGCTGCTGGCCATCGGCCACCGCGCCGTCCACGGCGGCACCCGCTTCACCGAGCCGGTCCTCGTCGACGACGGCGTGCTGGCCGAGATGGAGAAGCTCGTGCCGCTCGCCCCGCTGCACAACCCGGCGAACATCGCCGGCATCCGCGTCGCCCGCGAGCTGCGCCCCGACCTGCCGCAGGTCGCCGTCTTCGACACCGCCTTCCACGCCACCCTCCCCGAACACGCCTGGCGCTACGCCCTGGACACGGCCACCGCCGACGCCCACGCCATCCGCCGCTACGGCTTCCACGGCACCTCCCACGCCTACGTCTCCCGCGCCACCGCGCGGCTGCTCGGCAGGAACCCCGAAGACCCCGCGGACCCCGGGGACTTCCGCGTCATCGTGCTGCACCTCGGCAACGGAGCCAGCGTCTCCGCGGTCGCCGGCGGCCGGTGCGTGGAGACGTCGATGGGGATGACCCCGCTGGAGGGCCTGGTGATGGGCACCCGCAGCGGGGACATCGACCCGGCGGTGATCTTCCATCTCGCCCGGGAGGCGGGCATGGACACGGACGCGATCGACACGCTGCTCAACAAGCGCAGCGGCCTGACCGGGCTCTGCGGCGACAACGACATGCGCGAGATCGGCCGCCGGATCGCCGAGGGCGACGAGCGGGCGAAGCTGGCCTTCGACGTGTACGTCCACCGCATCCGCAAGTACGTCGGCGCGTACACCGCCGTGCTGGGCCGGGTGGACGCGATCGCGTTCACCGCCGGCGTCGGCGAGAACTCCGCCGCCGTACGGGAGGCGTCGATGCGGGGCCTTGAGGCGCTCGGCGTCGAGCTGGACTCCGTACGCAACGCGGTACGCGGCACCGCGCCCCGCGTCGTCTCCGCGCCCGGCTCCCGCGTGGCCGTCGCCGTCGTCCCCACCGACGAGGAGCTGGAGATCGCCACCCAGACCCGCGACCTGGTCCGCGGTGGGACGGCGCACCCGCCGCCGGAATAATTCCGGCCGAGAACAAACCGATAGGATGCCGCCATGCGCCGAGCGAAAATCGTCTGCACCCTGGGCCCCGCCGTCGACTCCTTCGAGCAGCTCAAAGCGCTGATCGAGGCCGGTATGTCCGTGGCCCGCTTCAACATGAGCCACGGCACCCAGGCCGAGCACCAGGAGCGCTACGACCGGCTGCGCAAGGCCGCCGAGGAGACCGGGCGGCCCATCGGCGTGCTGGCCGACCTGCAGGGCCCGAAGATCCGCCTGGAGACCTTCGCCGAGGGCCCGGTGGAGCTCGCGCGCGGCGACGAGTTCACCATCACCACCGAGGACGTGCCCGGCGACCGGACCATCTGCGGCACCACGTACAAGGGCCTGCCCGGGGACGTCTCCCCCGGCGAGCGGATCCTCGTCAACGACGGCGCGGTGGCCCTGGAGGTACTGGAGGTGCGCGGCCCCGAGGTGCGCACGATGGTCATCGAGGGCGGTGTCGTCTCCGACCACAAGGGCATCAACCTGCCGGGCGTGGCGGTAAACGTCCCGGCGCTCTCCGAGAAGGACGTGGACGACCTGCGCTTCGCCCTGCGCATGGGCTGCGACCTGGTCGCGCTGTCCTTCGTACGCGACGCGCGCGACATCAACGACGTGCACCGGGTCATGGACGAGGTCGGGCGGCGGGTGCCGGTGATCGCCAAGGTCGAGAAGCCGCAGGCGATCGACCACATGCAGGAGATCGTCCTGGCCTTCGACGGCGTGATGGTCGCGCGCGGCGACCTGGCGGTGGAGTATCCGCTGGAGAAGGTGCCGATGGTGCAGAAGCGGCTGATCGAGATGTGCCGCCGCAACGCCAAGCCGGTGATCGTCGCGACCCAGATGATGGAGTCGATGATCAGTTCCTCGCGCCCGACGCGCGCCGAGGCGTCCGACGTCGCGAACGCGATCCTGGACGGTACGGACGCGGTGATGCTGTCGGCCGAGTCGTCGGTCGGCAAGTACCCGGTCGAGACGGTCAAGACGATGGCGCGGATCGTCGTGGCGGCGGAGGACGAGCTGCTCTCGCGCGGGCTGGAGCCGCTGGTGCAGGGCAAGAAGCCGCGTACGCAGGGCGGGTCCGTGGCCCGGGCCGCGTGCGAGATCGCGGACTTCCTCAACGCCCGGACCCTGGTGGCGTTCACCAAGTCCGGGGACACCGCGCGGCGGCTGTCGCGCTACCGCGCGTGCCAGCCGATCCTGGCCTTCACCACCGACGAGAGCACCCGCAACCAGCTCTGTCTGAGCTGGGGCGTGGAGCCGGTGCTCGTGCCGCACGTGGACAACACCGAC
The DNA here is from genome assembly GCF_059570535.1 of Streptomyces sp. CNP082. NCBI lineage: Bacteria > Bacillati > Actinomycetota > Actinomycetes > Kitasatosporales > Streptomycetaceae > Streptomyces > Streptomyces sp. CNP082. The sequence continues at coordinate 75,802 of NZ_JCANSZ010000028.1, read as the reverse complement.
GCGATGGTCGACCTGGTGGACGCCGAGGTGCTGAAGCTGGGCCGCTTCCGCGAGGGCGACACGATGGTCGTGACCGCCGGGTCGCCGCCCGGGGTGCCGGGCACCACGAACATGGTCCGCGTGCACCACCTGGGGGGCGAGCGCTGAGCGGCGCGGCCGGCGCTACTCGATGGTGTTCTTCAGGCCCGGCACGGTGAGCGTGCCGCCGAACTGACCTGCCTGGACCACCCGGACGTCGGTGAAGAACGCGAACGGCAGGTCCAGGGGCGGCGGGCTCTCGGGGCTGAACGTCATCGGGATCAGCCCGAAGAGGTCGCCCTTCAGCTCCTCGGTGTACATGGTCACGGTGCCGTTGCGGATGGTGGACGTGCTGCCCTTCTCGGCGTGTACGTGCGAGGTGTTCTTGCCGGGGCCGACGACGGTCTGGTGCAGGTCGCGGATGTCCACCCCGTCGTCCGCGGTGTACTTCAGCACCTTCTTGACCGCGCCGCCGTAGGTCCGCACCTCGACGATGCCGTGGTACTTCAGCCCCTTGAGGGTGAGCTTGGTGCTCTCCAGCCGCCAGGGCTCGTCGGGCAGCAGCGGCAGCCCGGTCTCCAGTTCGGCGTTCGCCAGGGCCTCGGGGTCGGCGGTGGGGCAGGGGAACGGCTTCCTGCCGTCGCCGTCCTCCCCGGCGGCGGGGGTGTCCGCGATCCCGTCCGCGGGGTCCCGGGCCGTGTCCCGTACCTTGTCGTCCAGCTCTTCCACGGTGGCGCCGGCCTCGTCGGCGGCGTCGCGGATGGCCTCCTCCGTCTCGCGCTGCGCGTCGTCCGCCGCGGCGCCGGAGCCGGACTCCGCGGCACCGTCCGCCTCCGAACCGGCCGCGCCGGCGCTCGAGTCGGCGTCCCCGGAGCCGCCGGACGGCTCGGCTTCGGGGGTGGGCTCCGCTTCGGGGTCGTCCGGGTCGAACAGGTCGCCCAGCTTGTCGCCGAGGCCCAGCGGGTCGTACCAGGGATTCGACTCCGACGGCGAAGGACTCGGCTCCGCCTCGCCGGACTCCCCCGTACCACCCGTACCGGACCCGCCGGAGGCGTCGCCCGAGCCTGAACCGTCGCCCGAGTCGCCGCCGTCGCCCGGCTGCTCCGCCGACGGCCCGCTGTCCGTGGCCGACGGGCTCGGCGAGGCCCCGGCGTCCGGCGCCTCTCCGCCACCGCCGGCATCCGACGCACCCTGGCCGTCCCGGGCGTCGGTCTCCTTCTCGTCCTTCTCCTGGTCTCGCGGCTCGTCCGACTGCTCCGCGCACGGCCCCGGCCGCCAGCGGTCCGCCGGGTCGTCATCGGCGATGGCCGGCCGGGGCGTCAGCCCCAGGCCCAGGAAGACCGCGGCGGGCATGGCCGCCAGGGCGACCGCCTTGCCCGCCGGCACCCGGCCGAGCAGCGATCTGCGCGGCGCCGCGTGCCGCGGCCCGCGGCGCACCGGCACCGCCCTCGTGCGGTCACCCGGCCGCACGGTGCCTCCCGCCGTTGATGTCCTGAAGGACGTCCACGCCGAGTCCGCCGGCGCCGGCCTTCTTTCCCTCCGGCTTCCTCTCCGGCTCGTCGTCCCCGGAGTCGTCAGCGGCGTCGTCCGCGGAGCCGTTCCCGGCCTCGGCGGCCACCGGTTCCCCCGGCGCCCACGAGATGGCCATCGCCCCGCCGATCAGCGACAGCAGGAATCCCAGCAGCAGCCCGCCGAAGTTGGACACCGGTATCGACACCAGGGCCAGCACGATGGAGGCCACACCCGCGAACACCCGGACGACGGAGTGGAACCAGAGGGTGAGCCCGAGCGTCACCAGCAGCACCCCGATGATCAGGCCGCCGGCCCCCGCCTGCGTCGCCATCTGCAGGCTGAGGTTGCCGAGCTTGAGGTTGTAGTACGGCAGCGCGCCGATCGGCACACCGCCCGCGATGGTCAGCAGACCCGCCCAGAACGGACGGGAGCCGCGCCAGGCGCGGAATCGCAGCCGCCAGGTGTTCAGGCGGTGCAGCAGGTCCGGCAACACGGCGCTCATGAATAAAGCTCCCCGGTACGGCAGTGCGGTTTTCGTCAGTGGGAGGTCCGGCGGGGAGCGGTACGCGCCTCCCCGTCGGCCGAGTGCGTGCTCAGAAGCATTCTTTGACGCCCTTGTGCAGCTTCATGCTGAGCCCGCTCAGCTTGAAGGTGCCGGCGCTGGTGGCCCAGGCGGTCTGCTTCACGTCGGTGAGGACGGCCTTGTCGGCCTCCTGCGCGAACCCGTTCGGGTTCGCGTTGTCCCCCTTGCCGATGCCGGGGCCCTTGGTGCTGGACCCGGCGGCCACGCCGATGTTGATGTTCTCGAAGGTCGCGTCGGCGTCGAGCTGTGCGATGTCGATGTAGAGGTTCTTGGCCTCCACCGGCTTGTCGTCACCGGCCGTCAGCATCAGGCTGACCGAGCCGATGAGGGGCAGGTCGGGCGTGACGACCGACTGGCACATACCGTTGATCTTCGCTTCTTTGAACGCGGATATCGCGACGGGCTGACTCGCCTCGTTGCCCTCCAGGTCGTGACCGGAGTCGACACCCCCGTACTGGACGAAGCCGGTGCCCTCCAGCCGGTCGGCCGTGACCTTGAACTCCTGGCCCGACATGCTGAACGACGCCGCCAGCGCGCCCTGGCTCAGCGCTACGCCGATCGCGGCGGTCGCCGCCAGGCTCGGCACCATGACCACGGCGAACCGCTTCCACCTGGTCCCACCACGTGCCTGGGACTCCATGCCTTTCCTCCTTCTCGGACGGACGTCCGAGCCCGTGGGCCGGTCCTCGGGGGCGAGGGGATCCGCACGCGCACGCCGGCGCGGCTGCTGCGGGTCCGGGATACGGGCGGCGGACGCGCTGCGTCGAAGGGGGTGTTACCCCCGAGCGACTCGTTCTCCGGACAGGCTCCGGTCCGCGGGAACGGTCCGCGGAAACGGGGAACCCCCCTGTCCGGTTGGCGATCGTGGTGCATCGGAAGGGGGGCGCACAAGGGGTTCGTTACCAACGGGTAACGCGAGGGGTGGCACAGATCCGGCCACTCAGGCCGGATCCTGCACCCAGGGTCGCCGCCGACGGCGGACGTACCTGACGAGAAAGCCCGACAAAGGCGGTCATCAGAAAGTGCGTAAGTTACTGCGAGTAACAGCCCCGCCCATTGTCAATTTTTGGCAAAGCGGCAGGGGCTGTCACCGCAGGTGAAACTGTGTTCGGATCCGCTCAGAACAGCACGCGGGCCAGCGCCTGGCGCCCCGCCACCACCCGCGGATCGTCGCCGCCGACGACCTCGAACAGCTCCAGCAGCCGCACCCGCGCGGCCTGCCGGTCCTCGCCCGAGGTCCGCGCCACCGTGTCGACGAGCCGGCCGAACGCGTCCTCGACGTGCCCGCCCACCAGGTCCAGGTCCGCGACCTTGATCTGCGCCTCGACATCCGCGGGGCGGTCCGCCGCCTCCTTGCGTACGGCGGCGGCGTCGAGCCCCTCCACGCGCCGGAGCAGCTCCGCCTGCGCGAGGCCCAGCGTGGCCTCCACGTTGCCCGGGTCGTCGGAGAGCACGTTCTGGTACGCCTGGATCGCGCCGCCCAGGTCCCCCCGGTCCAGCGCGTCGCCGGCCGCCGCCAGCGCGCCGTCGTACGGTCCTGCCGGCTCCTCCGGCGCCTCCTGCTCCCCCGCACCCTCCTCGCCGGCCGCGGCCTCCGCCCCGGCCACCGGCTGCCCGACAATGCCGAACTGCTGCTCGGCGACCTTGATGAGCTCGTCCAGCACCTGGCGGATCTGCGGCTCGGGGGCGGCGCCCTGGAAGAGCGGGATGGCCTGCCCGCCGACGACCGCGAAGACCGCCGGGATGGACTGGACGCCGAACTGCTGGAACAGCATCTGGTTCGCTTCTACGTCGATCTTGGCGAGCACGAACCGCCCGGCGTACTCCTGCGCCATCCGCTCCAGCACCGGGCTGAGCTGTTTGCAGGGCCCGCACCACTCGGCCCAGAAGTCGATGACGACCGGGACCTCGGTGGAGCGCTGCAGGACCTCCTGCTGGAAGCCGGCCTCGTCGACATCGATGACCAGCGCACCGGCACCGGGGGCGGGCACCCCGTCGCGGGCGGCCTGGGCGCGGGCCGCCTCCGCCTTCTCCCTGGCCTCCGCGGCCGCCTTCACCGCGGCCAGGTCGACCGCTCCGCTCATAGACATGTTGCGTGGCTGCATAAGCCCTATCCTCCCCCCTTCGCGCGGTGCATTGAACGGATGGGCTGGCGATGGCTGGATGAACCCGCCCGGAAGGGTTCGTTCCGGGCGGGTTCGAAGGTGCGGCAGAAGACACCGGTCGGGTCCAGGTCCGGGTCCGGGTCCGTCTGCGGGTCCGGGTCCGTCTGCGTAGCAAGCCCGGTCAGAAGGCCGCCGGCTCGCGGTAGACGCCCCACTCGTCGCGCAGGGCGTTGCAGATCTCGCCGAGCGTGGCCTCGGCCCGTACCGCCGCGAGCATCGGCCCGATCATGTTGCTGCCGTCCCGGGCCGCCGTGAGCATGTCCGCCAGCGCGGCGCGCACCCGGGCGTCGTCGCGGGCGCCCTTGCGGGCGGTCAGCGCGCGCACCTGCTCGCGCTCCACCTCGTGGCTGACCCGCAGGATCTCCAGGTCGCCGGTGACCGAGGCGGTGTGGCGGTTGACGCCGACGATCTTCTTGTCGCCCTTCTCCAGCGACCGCTGGTAGCGGAAGGCGGCCTCGGCGATCTCGCCGGTGAACCAGCCGTCCTCGATGCCGCGCAGGATCCCGGACGTGATCGGCCCGATCGGGTGCTGCCCGTCGGGGTGCGCGCGCCGGCCGCGCTCGCGGATCTGCTCGAAGATCTTCTCCGCGTCCGCCTCGATCCGGTCGGTGAGCTGCTCGACGTACCAGGAGCCGCCGAGCGGGTCGGCGACGTTCGCGACGCCCGTCTCCTCCATCAGCACCTGCTGGGTGCGCAGCGCGATCTCCGCGGCCCGCTCGCTGGGCAGCGCCAGGGTCTCGTCGAGGGCGTTGGTGTGCAGCGAGTTGGTGCCGCCGAGGACCGCGGCCAGCGCCTCGACGGCCGTGCGCACCACGTTGTTGTACGGCTGCTGGGCGGTCAGCGAGACGCCCGCGGTCTGGGTGTGGAAGCGCAGCCACTGCGCCTTCTCGGTGCGCGCGCCGTACACGTCGCGCAGCCAGCGGGCCCAGATGCGGCGCGCGGCGCGGAACTTGGCGATCTCCTCGAAGAAATCGACGTGGGCGTCGAAGAAGAAGGACAGGCCCGGGGCGAAGGCGTCGACGTCGAGCCCGCGGGACAGGCCCAGCTCCACGTAGCCGAAGCCGTCGGCGAGGGTGTACGCCAGCTCCTGCGCGGCCGTCGAGCCGGCCTCGCGGATGTGGTAGCCGGAGACGGACAGCGGCTTGTACGCCGGGATGTGCGCGGCGCAGTACTCCATGAGGTCGCCGATGAGGCGCAGGTGCGGCTCGGGCTGGAAGAGCCACTCCTTCTGGGCGATGTACTCCTTGAAGATGTCCGTCTGCAGCGTGCCGTTGAGCACGGCGGGGTCGACGCCCTGGCGCTCGGCGGCGACCAGGTACATGCAGAAGACGGGGACGGCGGGGCCGCTGATCGTCATCGAGGTGGTGATGCCGCCCAGCGGGATGCCGCGGAAGAGCACCTCCATGTCGGCGGCGGAGTCGATGGCCACGCCGCAGTGCCCGACCTCGCCCAGCGCCTGCGGCTCGTCGGAGTCGCGGCCCATGAGGGTGGGCATGTCGAACGCGACGGACAGACCGCCGCCGCCGTGGCCGAGGATGAGCTTGTAGCGCTCGTTGGTCTGCTCGGCGTTGCCGAAGCCGGCGAACTGGCGGATCGTCCATGTCCGGCCGCGGTAGCCGGTGGCGTACAGGCCGCGGGTGTACGGGAACTCGCCGGGCCAGCCGATGCGCTCGAAGCCCGCGTAGACGTCGCCGGGGCTCGGGCCGTAGACCGGTTCGACCTCGTCGCCCGAGAGGGTGGTGAAGTCCGCCTCGCGCTTGCGGGCCGCGTCGTAACGCGCCTGCCAGCGGCGCCGGCCCTCCTCCATGGCCGCAGCATCCATGCCGTACCGCCTCTCTGCGCGCGGATCGCGCGGCGCATTTAATAGGACGTCCTACTAAGTGTTGCATGCCCCCGGCCGGGCCGCCGCATACGCGGCCGGGGAGTGGGGGTCGTCACCGCGGCGTCCCGGGCGGGGTTTAGGCTCGGTGTCATGAAGAAGAGCGTGCTCACCCGCTACCGCACGATGGCGTACGTGACCGGCGTGCTCCTCGTTCTGCTGTGCCTCGGCATGATCGGCAAGTACGCGCTGGACCTCTCCGGCGCGGACGGCTTCACGAAGGTCGTGAGCATCGCCCACGGCTGGCTGTACGTGATCTACCTGGTGGTCGCCTTCGACCTCGGCTCCAAGGCGAAGCTCCCGGTCGGCAAGCTGGTCTGGGTACTGCTCGCGGGGACGGTGCCGACGGCGGCGTTCTTCGTCGAGCGCAGGCTCACCCGGCAGGTCGAGCCGCTGGTCGCCCGCGACGGCGAACCGGCGGCGGCGAAGGCGTAGCCGCGCCCCTGCCCGCTGCCGCGCGCCTCTGTCCGCTGCTGCGCGCGTCTGCCCGCTTCCGCGCGCCTCTGCCCGCTGGCGCTCGGGGTATCCCGCTACTGCTCGAAGTCGCCCGCGGCTATCCGCAGCGGGCGCAGCATGGCGAAGATCTCCGCGCACTGCTCGTCGTCGTACGCGCTGAGGCCGAAGTCCATCGCCATCAGGTCGCGCGTCGCCTGCTCGACGATCTCGCGGCCCCGGTCCGTGATCGACGCGAGCGTGCCGCGGCCGTCGTTGGGGTTGGGCCGCTTGGCCACGTACCCGGACTTGACCAGCCGGTCGACGGTGTTCGTCACCGACGTCGGGTGCACCATCAGCCGCTCGCCAATCTTCGACATCGCCAGCTCACCGGCCTTGGAGAAGGTGAGCAGCACCAGCGCCTCGTAGCGCGCGAAGGTCAGCCCGTACGGCTTGACGACAGCGTCGACCTGCGCCAGCAGGATCTGGTGGGCGCGCATCACCGAGGTGATGGCCCCCATGGCGGGCACGGCTCCCCAGCGCTGGCGCCACAGTTCGTCGGCGCGCGCGATGGGGTCGAACGACAGGCTCAGCGGCTTCGGCACGTCGCCGACCCTACCTTCCGGTCATGTGGCGGTCAGCCCGATCTCACCCTTCGGCCTGGTTCTGCGCACCTCCAGGCAGACCAGCAGCGAGCACAGTGTGCCCGTCACGCCGACCGCGGCGACCGCCACGTGCACCGGCACGAACTCCGCGACCGCGCCCGCCCCGGCCATGCCCACGCCCTGGAGCGTCATCAGCCCCGCGGTCTGCAGCGTCATCGCCCGGCCGCGCATCTCCTCCGGCACGGCGGCGACGAACCACTGGTCGAGGCCGAGCGAGTACGAGATGCCGAAGCCGGTCAGCACCAGCAGCGGCAGCGCCCAGCCGAAGGAGGGGTGCGTCACGAAGCCGATCGCGGGGACCGTGGCCAGCACCGCCACCGGGAAGACGATCCGTTCCCGGCCGCGCGGGCCGAGCAGCGAGCCGGCGAGGATCTCGCTGGTGACCGCGCCGATCGGCATGCCGGTCATGAGCAGGCCGAGCCCGACGGCGCCGATGCCGAGATCGTCGGCGTACGCGGCGGCCAGCGCCTCGGGGGAGACGACGAAGGTCGGCGGGATCCAGGTGAGCAGCAGCAGCGCGCGGATGCGGCGGTCGCGCAGGAAGGCGGCGGCGGCGGCGAGCGAGGCGCCCACGGTGCTCGCGCGGCCCGGGGTGCCGGCGCCGCCGGCCGCGGTACGGGCCGGGCGGGCGCGGGTGCCGAAGCGCAGCACCAGCGCGGAACCGGCCAGCCCCACCGCGGTGAACGTCAGCGTCGCGCGCGGGGAGAACGCCGCCAGCAGGCCGCCGAGGGCGAAGCCGACGAGCTGCGCCGCCTGGGCGGTGAGCCGGATGACGGAGCGGCCGAGGACGAACCGGTCGCCGGTGCCCAGGATGTCGGCGAGCGTGGCGATCCGGGTGCCGGTGAAGACCGGTGAGATGACGCCGGCGGCGCAGCGCAGCGCGAGCAGCACGGCGACGGGCATCCCCGGGAGCACCATCAGCGCGAAGCAGCAGGCGGCGAGCAGGTCGCAGGTCACCAGCACCCGGCGGGCGGGGAGGCGGTCGGCGACCGAGGACAGCAGGGTGCCGCCGACGAGGTACGGCAGCAGGCCGACGCCGAGGGTGAGCGCGCTCAGCAGCGGGGATCCGGTCCGGTCGTAGACGAGGACGGTCAGGGCGATGGCGGCGATGACCTCGCCGGTGATCGACATGACGTGGGCGGCGAAGACGAAGCGGAACTCGCGGACGCGGAAGACGTCGGCGTAGCGGGCGCGCGAGCCGCCGGCGCCCTCGGCATCGAGGGCGCCGGCGTCGGGCGTACCGGCGTCGGGCGTACCGGCGTCGGGGGTGCCGGCGGGGGTCGCATCGGCGGCGGCTGCGCCGTGGCCGGACGGCAGGGCCGCGGGTGCGGGCGCGGCCGTGCCGTCCGGAGCTGAGGTGTCGTTCATCACCGGAGCGTGGCCCCCCGCCGGTGCCGGGCCGTAGTCTTTCGGCACCAGCCGAATCACTCAGCCAGCCAGGGGGGCGCCGTGCCGGTGTACATGCGCTTCGGCCCCGAGGACCTGCTGCGCTGCCGCTTCGCGATCTCCCCGGTCTTCGAGACCCACGAGGCGATACGGACGCTGCGCCGCACCGAGCGCCACGGCTACCACCGGCCGTGGCTGAGCCGGCTCGGCGAGGCCGCCGCGGGGCTCGACCTCGAACCGCTGTGGATCTTCATGCCGGCCCCCGGCCGCCACGGCTACACCCCGGATTTCCTCGGCGGCCCGCCGCAGGCCGCGTACACCCCGGTCGCGGACGGGCTCGCCCAGCTCCGCGCCACCGACCCGGCGCTGGCGCACACGGAGATGACCTTGTCGTTCGCCACCATGCCCGGCGCCGCCGAGTCCCCGCTCGGCCGCAAGCTGCTCGACGACCCGGCCGCCGCCGTCGAGCTGATGGCCGACACCACCGAGCGCGCCTGGCACGCGCTGGTCGAACCGTTCTGGCCGCGGCTGCACGACCTGCTGGAGGCGGACATCGACTTCCGCGCCCGGCAACTGGCCTCCACGGGTCTTGGCGAGCTGTTCGCGCTGCTGCACAGCCGGCTGTCGTACGAGGACGGCCTGCTGACCGTACGGACCAAGAACGACTACCGCTACGAGCGCGACCTCGCCGGCGACGGCCTGCTGCTGATGCCCAGCGCCTTCGCCTGGCCGGACGTGGTGACCGGCTTCCGGGCGCCCTGGCAGCCCACCGTCATCTACCCCGCCCGCGGCATCGGCGCCCTGTGGTCGGAGACCGGCCCCGAGGCGGCCGAGTCGCTGGTGCGACTGCTCGGCGCGGGCCGGGCCGCGGTCCTCGCCGCGCTCGACGAGCCGGCCTCCACCTCCGCGCTGGCCCGCCGCCTGGGCCTGGCCCCCTCGTCGGTCTCCGCGCACCTGTCCGCGCTGAAGGGGGCGGGGCTCCTGACCGCCCACCGCGAGCGCCACCGGGTGCTGTACGAGCGCACCCCGCTCGGCGGCGCGCTGGCCGCGGGCGGCTGACGCCCATCCGGACGCCTCCGGCCCGCGGCGCCGGCCGCGCGGGCGCGGCGCTCGGTCGCGAAAGAGGCGCTATGTCACGATCATCGGGTTCCAGTCGATCGCCTCCCGCGGGAGAAGTGCATGTCAGCGCGGTTCCGTACGCTCATCAGCATCCTGCTCCTCGGGGTCCTGCTCGGCTGCACGGCCGAGGACGAGGACGGGTCCGGGACCGGGCCGCGGGACGGCGAGCGGGCGCGGGCGGCCTCGGCGGCGAAGTCGCCGTTCTGGGTGGACCCCGGCTCCCCCGCCGCCCGCCAGGTGCGCGCGTGGCGGCAGCAGGGGCGGGCCGAGGACGCCGCGCTGCTGGAGCGGATCGCGAACCAGCCGGTCGCCGAGTGGCCCGCCGGCCACGAGCCCGCCGCCGACGTGCGCGCGGCGGTCCGCGGCGCGGCGGCGGGCGGACGCACCGCCGTGCTCGTGGCGTACAACATCCCGCACCGCGACTGCGGCCAGCACTCCGCGGGCGGCGCCGCCGACGCCGCCGCGTACGAGAGCTGGATCGGCGCCTTCGCCGACGCCATCGGCGACGCCAAGGCGCTGGTGATCCTCGAACCCGACGCCGTCCCGCACGTCGTGGACGGCTGCACCCCGCCCGAGCTGCACGAGGAGCGCTACCGGCTGATCTCCGGGGCCATCGCCCGGCTGAAGCAGCACCCGGGCGTCAGGGTCTACCTCGACGCCGGCAACTCCTCCTGGATCACCGACCCCGCCAACCTCGCCCGCGCCCTGTGGCAGGCCGACGTCGGCGAGGCCGACGGCTTCGCGCTCAACGTCGCCAACTTCCAGCGCACCGGCGAGCAGCTCGCCTACGGCCGCCGGCTCTCGGGGCTGCTCGGCGGCGCCCACTTCGTCGTCGACACCAGCCGCAACGGCAACGGCCCGCTGACCGGCCCCCCGGACGAGGTGTGGTGCAACCCGCCGGGGCGGGCCCTCGGCGAGCCGCCGACGACGCGGACCGGCGAGAAGCTGGCCGACGCCTTCCTGTGGGTCAAGCGGCCCGGGGAGTCGGACGGACCGTGCCGCGGCGGCCCCAAGGCCGGCGCGTGGTGGCCGGACTACGCCCTGGGCCTGGCCCGCCGCGCGGGCTGAACACCCCTTCCCGGACGGACCGGACGGACCGGACGGACCGGACGGGCACGACGCGCCGTGCACGCCGTGCGCGCGGCCCGGAACGCCGGCGGGACCGAGGGGCAGCGGCCCCGCCGGCGGGCTCGTCACGGCACGTGCACCCACTTCGCCTCGGACGGCACGCCCTTGCCGTCGGTGACGAAGAGCATGTACCAGCCCGGCGGCACCAGGTTCGGGTCCTCCGGCACGGTCACCGTCACCTCCCCGGCCCCCTTGTGCACGTCCAGTTGGATGGAGCGCTGCTCGACGTCCGTGACGTGGGTGACGGAACCCGGCCGGATCAGCCGCGCCTTCTCCACCCGCCCGGCCCCCGCGACCTCGTACGTCGCCTCCCGGCCGCGCCCCGGCTGCTCGGGCCCTTCGCCGATCGCGAGGCGCTGCGCACCGTCCGCCCTGTGCAGATACGGCGGCGTGAAGATCTCGATGCGCTTCTCGAAGGTGCCCTTCTGGGTGTTGGCCTTGTCCGCGAAGAGGGAGTCGGAGCCGAAGGTGGCGACCCGGCCGTCCGGCAGCAGCACGGCCTCGGAGTGGTAGTTGCGGCCCACCTCGGGCTCGGCGGCGCGGGTGAAGGAGTTGGTGGCCGGGTCGTAGAACTGGGCCTTGTGGATGTTGCTGTCGCTGCGACCGCGGTAGTCGGCCGAGCCCCCGCTGGTGAAGACCGTGTCGTCCGGCATGATCACGCTGTTGAGGTACCGGGTGCCCTGCGGCAGCGGGGGGCCCTCCACGTACGCCGGCTCGTCCTTGGTCAGATCGGCGATCGCGGTGCGCGGCGTCGACTTCTTCGACTCCCCCACCCCGCCGCCGCCCAGCACCATGAACTTCTGGTCCTGCGCGGGCGGCAGCAGCAGCGAGGCGGCGGTCTCCAACTGGTCGGGGTCGGTCATGCCGGGGACGGTGGTGAAGGAGTTGTCCTTCAGGTCCCAGATCCCGGGCTGCCGGCCGCGGTCGGCCGGGCCGTAGCCCGCGTTGGCGCCGGAGTAGAAGAGCTTGCCGCTCTCGGTGAGGAAGAGCGCCGGGTACGTCGGGAAGTAACGGGTCGGCGCCTTGGACCACTTGTGGGTCTGCGGGTCGTAGATCTCGTTGTCGCCGTAGAGGATCTCGCCCGACTCGTCGAGGCCGGAGACCGACAGGACCTTGCCGTCCGGCAGCGTCACGAGCGTGGGGTACCAGCGGGCCTTGTCCATCGGGTCGACGCGGACGTAGCGCTCCTTCACGGGGTCGAACTCGAAGGTGTCCCTGATCCCCTGGAAGTCCTGCTTGTCCAGGGTGAGCTTCTGCGCCAGGCCGTAGACGTTGTCGGCGTCCTCGCCGGTCAGGCCCTCGACGGCGTACTGCGCCTGCCGGTCCTGGACGTAGCCGTCGCCCTCCTGTTCGGCCTCGACGAAGACGTTGGCCTCGGCGGCGGTGACGACCGGCCTGCCGCCCTTCTTCTCCGGTTCCCCCTTCTCGGCGGCCGGCACGGTGACCGCGGCGGTGGTGCGGTAGACGAGGCCGGAGGGGGCGATGAAGCCGGTGCCCTTCTTGAGCCTGACCGGCTTGTCGGGGTCCTCGTTCTTCACCAGCATCCGGCCGCCGGCGCGCTCGACGTCGCCGTCGAGCAGTTCGTAGCGCGCGGTGCCGCCGGCGACCAGCAGCCGGCCGTCGGCCAGTTGGGTGTGGCCCGCGCAGAACAGGTCGGCGGGGGTGGGTATCTGCTCGTAGCTGTTCTTGACCGGGTCCCACAGGACGGTGCGGAACGTGCCGGCGTCGAACTGATTCTGGTCGTTGCCGGAGCCGGCGATGAGCAGCACCTTGCCGGTGTGCAGCAGCGTGGCGTGGATGGCGTTGAGCTCGTACGAGTCCGGGGTGTCCTGCACCTCCCAGGAGCCGTACTCCTCCTGGTAACCGGGCCTGGATATCCGGTACTCGTGGTACTGCTTCTCGGCGAAGCCGATGGCCGCGGGGGCGTTGAGGCACGCCAGCAGCAGGACCACGCCCGTGCCTATCGCCGTCTTCCGGAACCGTCTGCCGGGCCGGTACGTCATGTTCAGCTCCCGCTCGTCGTCGCAGTGGTCGTCGCGGTGGCCGCGGTGGCCGCCGGTGCCGCCGGGGCCGGGGTGGCGGCGGCCGGGCCGGCGCCCGCGTCCTCCGCCGCCCTGGCCGGCTTCCACAGCCGCGTCCGCAGTACCCGGGCCCGGCCGCGTACGGCAGCGGCGGCGGCCACGGCCGCCCGGCGCCGTACGTCCTCGCGCCGGTGCTCGCCGCGCACCTGCCAGGTGGACCAGAGCCAGATCGCCGCCGGCGCCAGCGCGAGGCACACCCCGAGCACCGTCCAGGTGCGCATCGCGACATGCGTGTGGCCCAGGACGACGGACGCCAGGAACGAGGCCGCCAGCAGCCCCGCCCAGAACAGATGGATGCGGAACGTCGCCGGCCGGTCGGGGCTCGCGTCGCCGCCCTTGGGCGTCACCACGAACCGGCACGGCCGGCGCAGCACCGCCGCCTTGAAGGACGTGAAGTAGATCGGCGCCGACATCGCCGACATCAGCATCCCGGCGAGCCCGCCGGAGCCCTCGGGCTCGTGCGGCGAGACGTTGTGCCGCCGGTTCCACAGGTACAGGCCGATCTGCAGGGCCGCCGCGTCGGTGTACAGCATCAGCCAGACCGAGGCCGGGACCTGGGTGCCGGAGGAGCCGAGCCAGAGGAAGAGAGTGCAGCTCAGCGCGCCGAGGAACCAGTTGACCGCGGTCATCGGGTAGTAGACGAGCATGAGCGAGTAGTTGAGGAGCCGCCGCAGCGGGAAGCGCTCCCTGCCGCGCCCGTACTGGCCGATGAGCGTCTCGTACGTGCCACGCGACCAGCGCATCTGCTGGGTGAAGAAGTCGGTCCAGGAGTTGGGCCCCTCGCCGACGGCCAGCACGTCGGGGGTGTAGACCGACGACCAGTGCCGGCCGGTGGCGGGGTTGCGGGTGCGGTGCAGCTCGAAGCCGGTGGCCATGTCCTCGGTGATCGAGTCGTAGAGGCCGCCGATCTGCTTCAGCGCGGCGATGCGCACGGCGTTGTTGGTGCCGACGAACATCGGCGAGCCGTAGGCGTTGCCGGCGCGCTGGATCAGCGCGTGGAAGAGGTACTGCTGGCTCTCGGCGAACTTGGTGACGGCGGTGTCGTAGTTGCCGTACACCTGCGGGCCGACGACGAAGGCGACGTCGGGGTCGCGGAAGTAGCCGAGCATCCGCTCCAGGTAGTTGGGCAGCGGCACGTGGTCGGTGTCGACCGAGGCGAAGAAGTCGTAGCCGTCGCCGTACGCCTCCAGCCAGGCGTTGTAGTTGCCGTGCTTGGTCTTCGCGCGGTGCGGGCCCTCCTCGGCGTTCCAGCGCGGCACGCCCTTGCGGCTGAAGTGCCGTACGCCCAGCTGAGCGCAGAGCGCCCGGGCCTCGGGGTCGTCGCCCTCGTCCAGCAGCCAGACGTCCAGCGGCCCGTCGTGCCGCAGCGCGACCGCGCCGGTGAGCGTGGCGCGCACCATGGCGAGGGGTTCCTTGCCGGGCACGTACGTGGTGAGGAACGCGACCCGGGTGCCGGGCTCGGCGGTGACCGGGACGGGGTCCCGGGCGACCATCGTGGCGTGCGCGATCGAAACGACGTTGACCAGCCGGAACGTCTCGATGAGCCCGATGGATATGAGCATCACCGCATCCGCGGTGAGCAGCCAGGGCGGGGCGCCGGTGCGCTCGGTCCAGTGCGAGGGCCAGACCAGGTAGAGCAGCAGCGCGCAGGACAGCAGCGGCGCGAGCACCATGAGCAGGACCGCCCGGACGCGGTGCGGCTCACGGGAGAGCAGGCGCGTGTAGCGCACCCGGTAGGGCCGGGACGGACCGGGATCCGTCAGCGGCCCCGCGAGGCGGCTGAACTTCTCGTAGTCATAGCCTTCCGCCCGCACGATCCCTCCGCAGATACGACAACGCCGACGTATCCCACCAAAAGCGGAAAATCAGTGCGTGTCGAACCGGAGAGGGCCGTGCGGGGGGTTCCGTCCCGCGAAGGGGTGGACGGAGCGTCAGCGGGCGGCGGTCAGGCGCCGACGACACCCTCGCGGCGGGCGCGGGCCGCGATGATCCCGGCCTCCACCTCGCGGCGCAGCATCCGCTCGGCGACGAAGCCGCCGCCGGGCAGCACGGCGAGGACGAAGAAGAGCGCGGCGCGCTTGAACGGCCAGCGGGTGCGGTTCCAGGCGTCGGCGAGGAAGAGCACGTACCCGATGAAGAGCAGGCCGTGGATCATGCCCATCACGGGCACCGCGTCGAAGTCCGTCGTCCGCTTGAGCACGGAGCACAGGAGCAGCAGCAGGAACGAGACCGCCTCGGGGGCGGAGATCAGCCGGAGCCGGCGGAGGGCGGATGCGGTTTCGAGGTTCACAGGGTCCACGGGAACAGCCTTCGGATCGTCCGGGAACCGGGGGATCTCCCCGGGCAAACTGGACCCCATTGTGTCAGTCGCTCATACCCGGCCTTCCGGGAGGGTGACCGAGCCGCTAGCGTCAGCGCGTGGCTCAGTTTCGACTACAAGGCAGCAAGGTGCTGGCCGTGGACATGGCCGGCGACGCGGTGAAGGCGAAGAACGGCTCGATGGTCGCCTACGACGGCCAGATGGCGTTCAAGAAGCTCACGGGGGGCGGCGAGGGGATCCGGGGGATGGTGACGCGCCGGCTGACCGGCGAGCAGATGGAGCTGATGGAGGCGAAGGG
Source organism: Streptomyces sp. CNP082 (assembly GCF_059570535.1). Lineage (NCBI taxonomy): Bacteria > Bacillati > Actinomycetota > Actinomycetes > Kitasatosporales > Streptomycetaceae > Streptomyces > Streptomyces sp. CNP082. The sequence goes on along the minus strand of NZ_JCANSZ010000028.1, from coordinate 60,216 downwards.
GCAGGGCACCTGCTACTTCGCCGACCGGGCCAGCGTGATCAACCTTGTCGGCCTGCAGGCCGACAAGCTGTACGTGGAGTCCAGCAACCTGCTGGCGACCGACGGCGGGCTGAAGACGGGGACGAGCTTCACGGGGATGCGCGGCGCGAGCACCGGCACCGGTCTCTTCACCACCACGGTGGAGGGCACGGGCCAGGTGGCGGTCATGTCGGACGGGCCCGCGGTGGTGCTGCGGGTGACGCCGGCCACGCCGCTGGTCGTCGACCCGGGCGCGTACGTCGCCCACACCGGCCAGGTGCAGCAGCACTTCCAGTCGGGCGCGACGTTCCGCACCCTCATAGGCGAGGGCGGCGGCGAGGGGTTCCAGATCCGCTTCGAGGGCGACGGGCTGGTCTACGTACAGCCCAGCGAGCGCAACACGGTGGGGGGCGCGGTCTGATGCCGTTCCGCATGCTCAATTCGAAGATCGCCGAGGCGCAGGTGCTGCCCGGCCAGACGATGTACAGCCAGCGGGGCGCGATGCTCGCGTACACCGGGCAGGTCAGCTTCACGCCCAACATCCAGGGCGGCCAGGGCGGGCTGACCTCGATGATCGGCCGCCGGGTCGCGAACGAGGCGACGCCGCTGATGACCGTCGAGGGCCACGGCACCGTGATGTTCGGGCACGGCGGCCACGAGGTGCACGTGGTGGAGATGGCCGGCGACACCCTGTACGTGGAGGCCGACCGGCTGCTCGCCTTCGACGGCTCGCTGCAGCAGGGCACAATGTTCATGGGCTCGCAGGGCGGCGTCATGGGCATGGTCCGCGGCCAGGTCACCGGGCAGGGCCTGTTCACCACCACCCTCGCCGGCCACGGCGCGGTGGCGGTGATGGCCCACGGCGGCGTGCTGGAGCTGCCGATCACCCCGCAGCGGCCGGTGCACGTCGACCCGCAGGCGTACGTCGCGCACCGCGGCCAGGTGCAGAACAAGCTCTCCACGGCGCTCGGCTGGCGCGACATGGTGGGGCGCGGTTCCGGCGAGGCGTTCCAACTGGAGCTGTCAGGCAACGGCACGGTGTACGTGCAGGCATCGGAGGAGAAGCTTTGACCGCCGGACCCGCCGGACCCGTCGTCCATGACGTCAACACGCTGCCGCGCAACGACAACGTCCACCCGTACGCCTTCAGCGTCGCCCTGAACGGGCAGTGGTTCCTGCAGAAGGGGAAGATGATCGCCTACTACGGGCAGATCTCCTTCGAGGGCGTCGGCCACGGGGCGTTCGACGGCCTGGTCGCCGGCAGCTTCCACTCGCCGCTGCACGCGGCGGACTGGGTGGTGGCGCAGGGCAGCGGCGTGATGGTGCTCGCGGACCGGGCGTTCGACGTCAACTCCTACGACCTGGACGACGGCAACCTCACGATCCGCTCCGGGAACCTGCTGGCGTTCGAGCCCGGCCTGGAGCTGAAGCAGTCGATCGTGCCGGGCTTTCTGACGCTGATCGGCACGGGCAAGTTCGTCGCCGTCTCCAACGGCGCCGTCGTCTTCGTCGAGCCGCCGATCCGGGTCGACCCGCAGGCGCTGGTGGGGTGGGCCGACTGCCCCTCGCCGTGCCACCACTACGACCACGGCTACATGCAGGGCCTCCTCGGCGGCATCCGCGCGATGACCGGCATCGGCGGCGCGTCCGGCGAGGAGCACCAGTTCCAGTTCACCGGTGCCGGGCAGGTGCTGCTGCAGTCGACGGAGACGATGCAGGCCGGGCTGGCGACGGGCGCCGTGCCGGGGCAGCAGGGCGTGCCGGGCGGGGCAGGCCAGGGACCTCCCGCGATGTTCGGCAGGTAAGCCGGGTAAGGCGGTAAGGCCGGTAAGGCAGGCAAGCCGCGGGGCCGCGGGCGTACGGGCCGGACTCTGCCGTGCGTACGCCCGCGGCCTGCCGCCCGCGCCGTCAGCCGCCGGTGAGCCCGGCGAGCAGCTCGTCGGCGGCGGCGTACGGGTCCAGCTCCCCCGCGGTGATCCGCTCCGCGAGCGCCGACAGCCGGCGGTCGCCGTGCAGGTCGGCCATGCGCTCGCGCAGCGCCGTCACCGCGATCGTCTCGACCTCCCGGGCCGCCCGCCGCAGCCGGCGCCCGGCCAGCACACCGTGCTCCTCCATCCACGCCCGGTGCTTCTCCAGCGCCTCGACGACCTCGTCGGTGCCCTCGTCGCGGGCGGCGACGGTCTTGACGATGGGCGGGCGCCAGTCGCCGGGGGCGCGGGCCGCGCCGAGGCCGAGCATGTGGTTCAGCTCGCGGGCGGTGGCGTCCGCGCCGTCGCGGTCGGCCTTGTTGACCACGTACACGTCGCCGATCTCCAGGATCCCGGCCTTGGCCGCCTGGATGCCGTCGCCCATGCCGGGCGCAAGCAGCACCACGCAGGTGTCGGCCTGCCCGGCGATGTCCACCTCCGACTGCCCCACGCCGACGGTCTCGACCAGCACCACGTCGCAGCCGGCGGCGTCCAGGACCCGGATCGCCTGCGGCGCGGACCAGGCCAGCCCGCCGAGGTGGCCGCGGGTGGCCATGGAGCGGATGTAGACGCCGGGGTCGGACGCGTGCTCGCCCATCCGCACCCGGTCGCCGAGGAGCGCGCCGCCGGAGAAGGGCGAGGAGGGGTCGACGGCCAGCACGCCGACCCGCTTGCCGCGCTTGCGGTACGCGCTGACCAGGGCGGAGGTGGACGTGGACTTGCCGACGCCGGGCGAGCCGGTGAGCCCGACGACGTAGGCCCGGCCGGCGAGCGGCGCGAGGGCGGCCATCACCTCGCGCAGGTGCGGCGACGCGCCCTCGACCAGGGTGATGAGCCGGGCGACGGCCCGGGGCCTGCCCTCGCGGGCGGCGGCCACGAGGGCGGGTACGTCTGGGGCTGGCATCTGTGATCGCTCCTTGCGTCCGTACGGGTCTGTCTCCCACCGGGGCGCTGCCCCGGGCCCCGCGCGCCTGCGCCGCGGGGCTGCGCTGCCGAACCCGGCCCGGTGCGCCTGCGGCGCCGGCCTCGGGGCCGCCCCTCGGCCGGGGCCGCACCCCTGCCCCGGCCCCGGGGCCCGCCCGCCGCTCGGGCCGCGGGGCCCGTGCCGTCGGCCCGGGGACCGGGGCGGTCCGCCCCCGTTGACCACCCTGCGGGATGACCGGTGCCCCGGCGTCCGCGGGGCGGCCGGCCGGACGGCCGGGCGGCCGGTGCCCGGGCGGGCCGCCGACCGGGCAAGGCCGGCGCGCTCCCGCGCCCGGCCCGCCCGGCGGCCCCGTACCCGGCGCGCCCTGGGGCCAAGCGCACCCCGGGGCCCGGCGCGCCTCAGGGCCCGGCGCGCCCCGGGGTCCGGTACCGGCCGTCAGGCCCTCGGCACCCGGACCACCAGCGCGTCGCCCTGGCCGCCGCCGCCGCACAGGGCCGCCGCGCCGACGCCGCCGCCGCGGCGCTTCAGTTCGAGGGCCAGGTGCAGCACGAGCCGGGCGCCCGAGGCCCCGATCGGGTGACCGAGCGCGATGGCGCCCCCGTTGACGTTCACCTTTTCGGGGGTGACGCCGAGGTCCTTCATGGACTGCACGGCGACGGCCGCGAACGCCTCGTTGATCTCGATGAGGTCGAGGTCGCCGACGTCGATGCCCTCCTTCTTCAGCGCGTGCAGGATGGCGTTCGAGGGCTGCGACTGCAGGGAGTTGTCCGGGCCCGCCACGTTCCCGTGGGCCCCGATCTCGGCCACCCAGGTCAGCCCCAGCGCCTCGGCCTTGGCCCGGCTCATGACGACCACGGCGGCGGCGCCGTCGGAGATCTGCGAGGAGGAGCCCGCGGTGATCGTGCCGTCGGGCGAGAACGCGGGCCGCAGCCTGGCCAGCCCTTCGACGGTGGTCCCCGGGCGGATGCCCTCGTCGGTGTCGACGGTCACGGACACGCCCTTGCCCCGGGGGACCTCGACCGGGGTGATCTCTTCGGCGAAGACGCCGTGCTGCTGCGCGGCGGCGGCCCGCTGGTGGGAGGCGGCGGCGAAGGCGTCCTGCGGCTCGCGGGCGATGCCGAGGCGGGTGTTGTGCTTCTCGGTGGACTCGCCCATGGCGATGCCCTCGAAGGGGTCGGTGAGCCCGTCGTGGGCCATGGAGTCGAGCATCTGCAGCGCGCCGTACTTCACGCCCTCGCGGGACTTCGGCAGCAGGTGCGGGGCGTTGCTCATGGACTCCTGGCCGCCGGCGACGACGATGTCGAACTCGCCGGCGCGGATGAGCTGGTCGGCCAGCGCGATGGCGTCGAGGCCGGACAGGCACACCTTGTTCACGGTCAGCGCGGGCACGCTCATCGGGATGCCGGCCTTGACCGCGGCCTGCCGCGCCGGGATCTGCCCCGCCCCGGCCTGGAGCACCTGCCCCATGATCACGTATTCCACCTGGTCGGCCGCGACGCCCGCACGCGCCAGTGCCGCCTTGATGGCGAAGCCGCCCAGGTCCGCGCCGGTCAGCGGCTTGAGGGAGCCGAGGAGGCGTCCCATGGGCGTACGGGCGCCCGCGACGATCACAGACGTGGTGCCTGACGTGCCACTGTCAGTCATGTGCATCCCCTTCGGGGAGAAGTGAATGAGGGTTAACTTCAGCGTACGTAGCGGCACGCGCCCGGGTCACGGTTCGTACGGTGTGACCGTGCGCACGTTGCGTAACCTCCCCGCGCGGCGGTGGACTGTGCGCATGCTCACACGCATCGACCACATCGGGATCGCCTGCCGCGACCTGGACACGACCGTCGAGTTCTACCGCGCCACCTACGGCTTCGAGGTGTTCCACACCGAGGTCAACGAGGAACAGGGTGTCCGCGAGGCCATGTTGAAGATCAACGGGACGTCCGACGGCGGCGCCTCGTACCTGCAACTGCTCGAACCCATCCGCGAGGACTCGCCGGTCGGCAAGTGGCTGGCGAAGAACGGCGAGGGCGTCCACCACATCGCCTTCGGCACCCCGGACGTCGACGCCGACGCCGCCGCCATCCGTGACAAGGGCGTACGCGTCCTCGACGACGAGCCGCGGCGCGGCTCGATGGACTCGCGGATCACGTTCCTGCACCCCAAGGACTGCCACGGAGTGCTGACAGAATTGGTCACTTCCGCATCGGCCGCGGGCGCACACTGACCTTTGATTCCCACGGCCGGTAGAGTGCAGGGGGCCGCCCGCGTCCTGGGCGGCCCGATCATCTGACACCATCGACACCAGCACACGAACCCAGCAGACGAACGCAGCACACGTCATCGCCATTGCCATTGCCAGTAGGGCAGAAACGACCCGGGGACGGATGGGACCGCGCAGTGCGGGGCTACGACCGCTACGAGCCTGACGCCGTGATGGACGGGCTCTCGCAGTTCGAGGCCGAGATCGAGCGGCTGAAGAAGGAGCGGGAGAAGGCCGTCCAGCACGCCGAGGACCTCGGCTACCAGGTCGAGGTGCTGCGCGCCAAGCTGCACGAGGCGCGCCGCGGACTCGGCGCCCGCACCTCCTTCGACAGCGCCTCGCACCAGGCCGAGCAGTTGCTGCGCAACGCCCAGGCCCAGGCCGACCAGTTGCGCGCCGACGTCGAGCGCGAGCTGCGCGAGTCCCGCGCCCAGGCGCAGCGGCTGCTCCAGGAGCACGCCGAGCGCCAGGCCCGGTTGGAGGCCGACCTGCACGCCGAGGCGATCGCCCGGCGGCAGCGGCTCGACGAGGAGCTGGCGGAGCGCCGCACCACCGTCGAGACCCACGTCAACGAGAACGTCTCCTGGGCCGAGCAGTTGCGCTCCCGTACCGAGGCGCAGGCCCGCCGGCTGATGGACGAGACCAGGACCGAGGCGGACCGGCTCATCGCCGCCGCCCGGGCCGAGGCGCAGCGCCAGTCGGAGCAGGCCCGCCAGCGGGTCGGCAGCGAGGCGGAGGCGGCCCGCGCCGAGGCGGACGACCTGCTGCGGCGCGCCCGCGCCGACGCCGAGCGGCTGCTGAACGCCGCGTCCACCCAGGCCCAGGAGGCCACCACCCACGCCGAGCAGTTGCGCAGCTCCTCGGCCGGGGAGGCGGAGGAGGCCCGCCGGGAGGCAACCGAGGCGCAGCGCCGGGCCGAGGAGAAGCTGGCCGAGGCCGAGGCCGCGCTGCGCGCCGCGCGCACCGAGGCGGACCGGCTGGTGGCGCAGGCCGAGGAGGCGGCGACCAAGAAGATCGCCGAGACCGAGGCGGGCGCCGACCAGCGGATGCGCACCACGCGCAACGAGATCGCCCGGCTGGTCGGCGAGGCCACCAAGGAGGCCGAGACGATCAAGGCGGAGGCCGAGCAGGTGCGGGCCGACGCCCGTACGCAGGCCGAGGCCCTGATCGCGGAGGCCGAGGAGACGGCCCGTACCCGCTCCGCCGAGGACAGCGCGAACGCCATCGCCAAGGCCGCCAAGACCGCCGAGGACGTGCTCAACAAGGCGTCAAAGCAGGCCGAGGACACCACCACGGCCGCCGGCGAGGAGGCCGACCGGATCCGCCGGGAGGCGGAGGCGGAGGCCGAGCGGCTGCGGGACGAGGCCGCGGCGGCGGCCGAGCAGCTCAAGGGCGCGGCCAAGGACGACACCGAGGAGTTCCGGGCCAAGACGGCCGAGCTGCAGGGCGAGGCCCGGCGGCTGCGGGACGAGGCCGAGCAGTTGCGCGCGGAGGCCACGGCCGAGGGCGAGCGGATCCGCGGCGAGGCCCGCAAGGACGCCGTCGCGCAGATCGAGGAGGCGGCGAAGTCCGCCGAGGAGCTGCTCGCCAAGGCCGGCACCGACGCCGAGGAGCTGCGTGAGGCCGCTACGGCCGAGGGTGAGCGGGTACGCGGCGAGGCCGCGGAGCGGGCCGCGACGCTGCGGGAGCGGGCCGAGGAGGCGCTGGCCAAGGCCCGCACGGAGGCCGACGAGCTGCGCGCCGAGGGCGAGGCCCAGGCGAAGAAGATCACCGAGGCGGCGGACGAGGCCGCGCGCAAGACCCGTACGGAGACCGACGAGGCCGTCGCCGCCCGCCGGGCCGAGGCGCAGACGGAGCTGGACCGGCTCCAGCAGGAGGCGGCCAGCCGGGTCACGGCCGCCGACGAGGCACTGGCCGGGGCCCGCGGCGAGGCGGAGCGCATCCGCCGGGAGGCCGCGGAGGAGACCGAGCGGCTGCGCGCGGAGGCCGCGGAGCGGCTGCGTACGCTCCAGCAGCAGGCGCAGGCCGAGGCGACCCGGATGCGCGAGGAGGCCGCCGCGGAGACGGCCACGACCCGCGCCGAGGCCGAGGCCGCCGCCCAGCGGCTGCACGAGGACGCCACGGGCGAGTCCGAGCGGCTGCGCCGCGAGGCCCAGGAGGCGGCCGACCGGATCCGCTCCGAGGCCTCGGCCGCCGCCGAGCGGCTGGCGGCCGAGGCGCAGGAGGCGCTGACCGCCGCGCAGGAGGAGGCCGCGCGCCGGCGGCGTGAGGCCGAGGAGCTGCTGACGGCCGCCCGCGGCGAGGCCGAGCGGGAGCGGACGCAGGCCACCCGGCAGGCCGAGGAGCTGCTGGCCTCGGCGCGCAAGCGGGTCGAGGAGGCGCAGACCGAGGCCGCCCGGGTCACCGAGGAGTCCGAGCGCCGGGCGCGGGAGCTGGTGGCCACGGCCGAGCAGACCGCCCAGCAGGTGCGGGACTCGGTCAGCGAACTGCGGGCGCAGGCAGACGAGGAGATCGCGGGGCTGCGCTCGGCCGCGGAGCACGCCGCGGCGACGCTGCGCCGGGAGACCAGGGAAGAGACGGACGCCGCCAAGGAGTTGGCGGAAACCACCGTCAACGAGGCGCTAGCAGAGGCCGAACGCCTGCGTACCGAGGCTGAGCGGGTCCGGGACGAGTCCCGCGGCGATGCCGCGAAGCGCCGTACGGAGGCCGCTGAGCAGGCCGACAAGCTGGTCGAGAAGGCGCACGAGGAGGCGACCCGGGCCACCGCGGCGGCCGAGGAGCAGGCCGACGTGATGGTGGCCGCCGCCCGCAAGGAATCCGATCGGCTGGTGCGCGACGCCACCGCGGAGGCGAGCGGGCTGGTGGAGAAGGCCCGCGCGGACGCCGACCGGATGCTGGAGGAGGCCCGCCGGGACGCCGGCGCGATCCGCGAGCGCGCCGAGGAGCTGCGGACCCGTACGGAGGCCGAGACCGACGCGCTGCACGACCGCGCCAGGCGCGAGGCCGCGGAGGCCACCAAGGCGGCGGGCGAGCGGGTCGACAAGCTCGTCGCCGCAGCTCACGAGCAGCTCAACTCGGCCGAGGCGCGCGCCAAGCAGGTGGTCAGCGACGCCGAGAGCGAGGCCGGCAAGGTCCGTATCGCCGCGGTGAAGAAGGCGGAGGGACTGCTCAACGAGGCCGAGCAGAAGCAGGCCGAGGTGCTCGACGCGGCCGAGCGGACGAAGGCCGAGGCGCGCGCCGAGGCCAAGCGGATGGTCGACGAGGGCCGCCGCGAACTGGAGTTGATCACCCGCAGACGCGAGGACATCAACGCGGAGATCTCCCGTGTGCAGGATGTCCTTGAGGCCCTGGAGTCCTTCGAGAACCCCGGTACCCTTGCGGCGAACGGCAAGGACTCCAAAGACGGCAAGAACAGCCAGGTCAGCAAGGGGAAGGACGGTGGCGGGAAGGCCCCTGCCGCTGCCGCGGCCCGGTCGGGCGCCAAGCAGCCCGGCGGCAGACCACTCGATTGAGCGGACATTCTCCAGATCAAACCTGGATTGACACTGTGACACGCCGTCAGCACCCCTAGGATTCCCCTTATCACCTCACTCGGTCTCTTTCGACAGGAACCCCATGAGCGACACTGCCAACCCCTTCGGTTTCGAGTTCGCAAGGCGCGGATACGACCGCGAGCAGGTGGACGAACGGATCACCAAGCTCGTAGCCGACCGCGACAGTGCTCTCTCCCGCATCACCTCCCTTGAGAAGCGCATCGAGGAGCTGCACCTCGAGACGCAGAACGCACAGGCGCAGATCAACGACTCCGAGCCGTCGTACGCCGGCCTCGGTGCCCGGGTGGAGAAGATCCTGCGGCTGGCCGAGGAAGAGGCGAAGGACCTGCGCGAGGAGGCCCGCCGCGCCGCCGACCAGCACCGCGAGCTCGCCGAGTCGGCCGCGCAGCAGGTGCGCAACGACGCCGAGTCGTTCGCCGCCGAGCGCAAGGCCAAGGCCGAGGACGAGGGCGCCCGGATCATCGAGAAGGCGAAGGGCGAGGCCGCCGGTCTGCGCGCCGACGCGCAGAAGGACGCGCAGTCCAAGCGCGAGGAGGCGGACACCCTCTTCGAGGAGACCCGCGCCAAGGCCGCCCAGGCCGCCGCGGACTTCGAGACCAACCTCGCCAAGCGCCGCGACCAGTCCGAGCGCGACCTCGCCTCCCGCCAGGCCAAGGCCGAGAAGCGGCTCGCCGAGATCGAGCACCGGGCCGAGCAGCTCCGCCTGGAGGCCGAGAAGCTGCGTACCGACGCCGAGCGCCGCGCCCGCCAGACGGTCGAGACCGCGCAGCGCCAGTCCGAGGACATCGTGGCGGACGCGAACGCCAAGGCCGAGCGGATCCGCAGCGAGTCCGAGCGTGAGCTCGCCGCGCTCACCAACCGCCGCGACAGCATCAACGCCCAGCTCACCAACGTCCGCGAGATGCTGGCGACGCTGACCGGTGCGCAGGTCGCCGCCCAGGCGGGCGGCGACGAGGTGGAGGACAAGCCGGGCGTGCCCGCCCAGCAGTCCCGCTGAGACCGGTGCGGCCGGGCGGCCTCGTCCGCCCGGCCGCACGGCAGCAAGGCCGCACGGCAGCCATCCGGCGCCCTCCGTCCCTCGGGGTGGAGGGCGCCGATCCGTTTGTGTCGATTGGTTGGAGAAGATGCGTTCGACGACGTCCCCGCCTAGGATCGGCGCATGATCGAACTGGAGGGGCTGACCAAGCGGTACGGCGACAAGCTCGCCGTGGACGACCTGACCTTCCAGGTGCGGCCCGGCATGATCACCGGGTTCCTGGGGCCGAACGGCGCCGGCAAGTCGACGACGATGCGCATGATGCTCGACCTCGACAACCCCACGGCCGGTTCTGTGCGCATCGACGGCAAGCACTACCGCGATCTGCAGGAGCCCCTGAAGTACATCGGCGCCCTGCTGGACGCGAAGAACATGCACGGCGGTCGCAGCGCGTACCACAACCTGCTCTGCCTGGCCCAGAGCAACCGCATCCCGGACTCCCGGGTGAGCGAGGTGCTGGAGATCGTCGGCCTGACGGCGGTGGCGAAGAAGAAGTCCAAGGGCTTCTCGCTCGGCATGGGCCAGCGCCTCGGCATCGCGTACGCACTGCTGGGCGACCCCGAGATCCTGATGTTCGACGAGCCGGTCAACGGGCTCGACCCCGAGGGCATCCACTGGATCCGCAACCTGATGAAGAGCCTCGCCGCCCAGGGCCGCACGGTCTTCGTCTCCAGCCATCTGATGAGCGAGATGGCGCTCACCGCCGACCACCTCGTCGTCATCGGCCAGGGCAAGCTGCTCGCCGACACCTCCATGGCCGGCTTCATCCGGGAGAACTCGCGGTCGTACGTGCGCGTACGCACCCCGCAGCCCGAGCAGTTCAAGGACGCCGCCACCGCCGCCGGCATGGCGCTCACCCTGCGCGAGGACGGCGCCTTCGAGGTCGAGGGCACCGACATGGCCGAGCCGGTCGGCGAGCTGGCCGCCCAGCACCGGGTGACGCTGCACGAGCTGAGCCCGCAACAGGCCTCCCTGGAGGAGGCGTTCATGCAGATGACCGCCCAGGCGGTCGAGTACCACGCGCACGGTCTGAGCGGCCCGGACGCCGCCGCGGTGGCGGCCGGGGCCGCGGCCCCGGTGCCGCCGGACGCGCCGCCCGCGCCGGGTCCGCAGTGGGGCAAGGGAGACTGACGGCCATGGCAGCACCCTCGGCAGTGCTCAAGTCGGAGTGGACCAAGGTCCGCACGGTCAGCTCCACGATGTGGACCCTGGCCGCCGCGCTGGTCCTCACCGCCGCGGTGGGCGCACTCCTGTCCGGCGTCATGAACGCCACCTTCGACGAGCTCTCCCCCGCCGAGCGGCTCACCTTCGACCCGACGCTGGTGAGCTTCTTCGGCATGATGCTCGGCCAGCTCGCGATGGTCGTCTTCGGCGTCCTCGTGATCAGCACCGAGTACAGCTCCGGCATGATCAAGACCTCGCTGGCCGCGGTGCCGCAGCGCGCCACGTTCTACGTCTCCAAGGTCGTCGTCGCCACGGGGCTCGCCCTGGTCATCGGGATGCTCACCAGCTTCATCACCTTCTTCCTCGGTCAGGCCCTGCTCGGCGACCACAGCGCGTCGATCGGCGACGACAACGTGCTGCGGGCCGTCATCGGCGCCGGGCTCTACATGACCGTGATCGCGATGTTCTCCATGGGCGTCGCCGCGATGCTGCGCAGCACGGTGCTCTCCCTCGGCCTGCTGATGGCGTTCTTCTTCCTGATCTCCTCGATCCTGGCGGGGGTTCCGGCCACCAGGGACATCGGGCAGTACCTGCCCGACCAGGCGGGGTCGCGGATCATGCAGGTGGTGCCGGGCGCGCTGGACAGCGACACGACGCCGTACGGGCCGTGGGGCGGCTTCGGCATCATGTGCGCGTGGACGGCGGCGGCGCTGATCGGCGGGTACGCCGTGCTGAAGAAGCGCGACGCCTGACGCCCGCCGGCCCTCGCCGGCCCGGCCCGGTGCCGTCCGTGAGGGCCCGGTGGCCTGCCCGCCGGGAACCGGAAGCGCCCCGATAGCCTCTTAGCCTGAAGGGGGACGGGAAGTCGCGCGTGCCCCCGTGTCCGACGCAGGGGGCCACATGATCGAAGCACAGGGTCTGACGAAGACCTACGGCGCGAAGACCGCCGTGTACAACCTTTCCTTCACCGTCCAGCCGGGTGTCATCACCGGTTTCGTGGGGCCCAACGGGGCGGGCAAGTCGACGACGATGCGCATGATCCTGGGGCTCGACGAGCCGACCAGGGGCACCGTCACCGTCGGCGGCTACCCGTACCGCAGACTGCCCAACGCCCCCCGCCAGGTCGGCGCCCTGCTGGACGCCAAGGCGGTGCACGGCGGGCGCAGCGCCCGTAACCACCTGCGCTGTGTCGCCCAGCTCTCCGGGATCCCGCAGCGCCGCGTCGACGAGGTGCTCGACGTCGTGGGGCTGCGCGAGGTGGCGGGCCGCCGCTCCAAGGGCTTCTCGCTCGGCATGGGCCAGCGCCTCGGCATCGCCGGCGCGCTGCTCGGCGACCCGCAGGTCCTGCTCTTCGACGAGCCGGTCAACGGCCTCGACCCCGAGGGCATCCTGTGGATCCGCAACCTGATGAAGAGGCTGGCGAGCGAGGGCCGCACCATCTTCGTCTCCAGCCACCTGATGAGCGAGATGGCGCTCACCGCCGACCACCTCATCGTCATCGGCCGCGGCCAGCTCATGGCCGACATGAGCGTCCGGGACTTCATCAACACGCACTCCGCGAGCTTCGCCCGCGTCCGCGTCCCCGACGGCGAGCAGGCGGTACGGGAGAAGCTGTCGGCCGCCCTCACCGAGCAGGGCGCGCACGTGCAGCCAGAGGACGACGGGGCGCTGCGCGTGGTCGGGATGCCGCTGCCGCGGATCAGCGACCTGGCGCACGACGCGGGGATCCGGCTGTGGGAGCTGTCGCCGCACGAGGCGTCGCTGGAGGAGGCGTACATGCGGATGACGCAGGGCGCGGTGGACTTCCGCTCCACCGTCGACCAGCGCGCCGGCCTGACGCAGGCGGGCCCGGTGCCCCCGCAGGGGTACGCGGCCCCCGGCCCCGGCTACGCGCCGCCCATGGGCGCTCCCGGGATGCCCCCGGCCACCCCCGGCATGCCGCCGCCCGGCGCGCCCGGGGCACAGCCCGGCTACGCCCCGCCCCCGCCGCAGGGGTACGCCCCGCCCCAGCCCCCGGCACCTGCGCCGCAGCCCCAAGCCCCGCCCCAGCCCCCGGCTGCGCCGCAGGTGCCGGCCGGCGCCGCCGCTCCCGCACCGCGCGAAGGTGAGACCCGCCGATGAGCTACCCGCCGCAGCCCTCCGCCCCGGTCCCCGGCGCGCCCCCGGTTCCGGGCGCCGCCCCCGGGTCCGTCCCCGCCCCCCCGCCCGTGCCCGGCGCAGCTCCCGGCCCCGGCGCGGCTCCTGCCCCCGGGTCCGGCGGCGCCCCCGCCGGCGGCGGCTACGCCTCGCCGATCCCGGTCATCAGGACGCACCTGGGCCACGCCTTCGCCTCGGAGTGGACCAAGATCCGCTCGGTGCGCTCCACCATGTGGACGCTGGGCATCATGCTGGTGCTCGTCGTCGGCGTCGGCTTCCTCATCGCGCTGGCGATGGCCACCGACGACTGGGTGGGCGCCCCGCTGCTCTCCGGCGGTCTCTTCGGCCTGATGCTCGGCCAGATCTGCATCGTCACGCTCGGCGTGCTGGTGATCACCTCCGAGTACGGCACGGGCATGATCCGTACCACGCTCACCGCCTCGCCCCAGCGCTGGCGGGTGCTGGCGGCCAAGGCCGTGGTCTTCTTCGTGCTCGCCTTCGTGCTCACCACCGCGGCGTGCGCGATCACCGCGCTGATCCACTCGTCGGTCCTCAGCGGCCAGACCGTGCCCGAGTACAACTACGACGACCCGATGTTCAAGGACTCGATCTCCGACAGCGGCGAGCTGATCGCCACCGGCGGCCAGTGGTTCGACGCCACCGTGGGCGCGGCGCTGTACGTGTCGCTCCTGGGTCTGCTCGCGCTGGCCGTGGGCGCGATCCTGCGGCACTCCGCGGGCGCCATCACCACGATGGTCGGCTTCATCCTGCTGCCGCTGATCATCGCGCTGTTCATGCAGGCGGAGAGCCTCAGGGACGTCCAGCGCAAGCTGATCGAGTACTCCCCGCTCAGCGGTCTCGCCGCGCTCTTCGACATCCCCTTCTTCGACGACATGGCGGCCGGCGGCTGGGAGCTGCTCGGCATGCTCGCCGCCGTCACCGGCGGGATGCTCCTGCTGGCGTTCGCGCTGCTGTCGAAGCGGGACGTCTGACCGTACGCGGCCGGCCGGGGGCGCGGGACCGTATCCGGCGCCCCCGGCCGCTCAGACGCCCAGCTCCTGGGCCAGCACCGCGGCCTGCACCCGGCTGCGCAGCCCCAGCTTCGCCAGCAGCCGGCTGACGTGCGTCTTCACCGTGGCCTCCGCCATGTCGAGACGGGCCGCTACGTCCGCGTTGGACATGCCCTGCCCCAGGCAGGCCAGCACCTCCCGCTCGCGCCGCGTGAGCGCGTCGAGGACCGCGGGGTCCGGCCCGTCGGGCGACGGGGCCCGCCGGCCGCCCGCGAACTCGGCGATCAGCCGCCGGGTCACCGCCGGGGCGATCAGCCCCTCGCCGCGCGCGACGGTCCGTACGGCCTCCACCAGGGCGGCGGCCTCGGTGTTCTTCAGCAGGAAGCCGGCGGCGCCGGCGCGCAGCGCGCCGAAGACGTACTCGTCGAGGTCGAACGTCGTCAGCACCAGCACGTCCGCCAGGCCCTCCGCGCTGATCAGCCGGGTCGCCGCGACCCCGTCGAGCCTGGGCATCTGGATGTCCATCAGCACCACGTCCGGCCGCAGTTCGCGGGCCAGCCGCACGGCCTCCTCGCCGTCGGCGGCCTCGCCGACGACGTCGAGCCCGGCGGCGGAGCGCAGGATGAGGACGAGCCCGGCACGTACGGCCTGCTGGTCCTCGGCGACGAGGATCCGGACGGGCGGGGCGGCGTCAGCCATGGGTACTCCGTTGCGGTGCGGTGATGTCCTCGCCGGTGGGCAGCCCGGCCCGGACCGCCCAGCGCTTGCCGGGCGCCCCGGCCGGCGGCCCGTCGCCGGGGCCGCCGCCCTCGGGGTCCGCGCCGCCGTCCTCGGGGCCCGCGGAGAACGAGCCGCCCAGCAGCGCCACGCGCTCCTCCATCCCGATCAGCCCCGCGCCCGAGCCGGGCGCCCGCGGTACGGGCCCGGCGCCCGGCCGCCCGTCCTGCCCCCGCCCGTCGCCGAGCGGGCTGGTCACCACCACCGTCAGCGGCTCGGGCCCGGCGAGTTCGATGCGTACCTCACCCGGGGCGGCGTGCTTGAGCGCGTTCGTCAGCGACTCCTGCACGATGCGGTACGCGGCCAGGTCCACCGGCGCCGGCAGCCGCGCGCCCGGCTCGCGCGCGTCGTCCAGGGCGAAGCCGAGGCCGCTGGCCGCGCCGTTGACCCGGGCCTGCGCCACCAGCGCGGTCAGCCCGGCCAGCGTCGGCGCCGCCGCCGGCTCTGCCACCGCGCCGCCGGCGCCATCGGCGTCGGCGGCGTCGCGCAGCAGGCCGATGAGGCGGCGCATCTCCGCCAGCCCCTGCACGCTGTTCTCGCGGATGACGGACAGCGCCTCCCGGGACGCCTCCCGGTCGTCGATCGACTGGGCGGCGGTGGCGTGGATGGCGATGGCGGAGAGGTGGTTGGCCACCATGTCGTGCAGTTCGCGCGCCATCCTGGCCCGCTCGGCGCCGACAGCCTCGCGCCGGTCCAGCTCCGCGAGCAGCGCCGTCTGCTCCGCGCGCAGCCGGGCGGCGTCGGCGGCCTGGCGGTGGGTGCGGACGGCGACGCCGGTGGTGGCGGGAGCGAGGGTGAGGAGGCCGATGCCGACGCCGAGGAGGATCGCGGCCCGTTCCTGGAAGACGGCCAGCACGACGAGGGTCGAGGCCACGGTGAGCGCCACAGCGGCCCGGGGGATCCAGCGGGCGGCGGTGGCGGTGCCGTAGAGCACGGCCGCGTACACCAGGTCCGTGAACATCAGGATCGTGGCCAGCGTGCCCCGGGTGAACTGGTCGGCGACGACGGCAACGGTGGCGACGGCCAGCGCGGTCACCGGCCGGCTGCGGCGCAGCAGCTCCGCGCCGGCCATGACCGCGAGCGGGATCAGCGCCAGCCGCGTATCGCCGAACGGCCGCCCGCCCTGGGCGTGCACCCCCAGCGCCCACAGCGCCGCCCCGCCGAGCAGGCCGATGACCGCGATGAGCACGTCGTCGCGGTGCGGCCTGAGCGAGGGGCGTGAGCTGGGCACTCCCCCATCAAACACGGCCGCGGCACCGCTGGCCTCCGTATCCCGGGCCCCCTTTCCAGGGCGTGCGCTACATCGAAGGATGCAGTCCGGGATCGTCGCGCACGACGACGTGGCGGCGCGCCCCGGGCGGGAGCCTGGAACCAGGGCCGGGGAAGGGAGAGCACGCCGTGATCGTCACGCTCGTCATCGTCTGCGAGGTCGCCTTCTGGATGCTGCTGGCGGGCGGTCTCTCACTGCGCTACCTGGCACGGAAACCGCGGCTGGGCGCCGCGGTGCTGCTGTGCGAGCCGGCACTGGAGGTCGTGATGCTGATCGTCACGGCTGTCGACCTGAAGAACGGCGCGGAGCCGGACTGGAAGCACGGCCTGGCCGCGGTCTACATCGGCTTCTCGATCGGGCTCGGCCCCTCGACGATCCGCTGGGCCGACGCCCGCTTCGCGCACCGCTTCGCCGGCGGGCCGCCGCCGGTGAAGCCGCCGAAGTACGGGATGGCGCGCGCGCTGCACGAGTGGAGGACGGCCGCGCGCTGGATCCTGGCGAGCGGCATCACGCTCGCGCTGCTGCAGGGCGCGATCTTCTACGTCGGCGACGACGGCAGCACCGAGTCGGTGCGGGGGTGGCAGACCCGGATGCTGTTCGTCATCGGCATCAACATCGTCATCGCCGGGAGCTACACGCTCTTCCCCAAACAGCGCCCGGCCGGCGCGGGGGACCCGGGCGGGGACCGCGACGACGGCGCCGCTCGCGTCGCCCGCGCCGGCTCAGCGTTCTCCGCCCGGCACCCAAAGGACGTCGCCGACCGCCTTGTTGGCCGTACGCGCAAGGATGAAGAGCAGGTCTGACAGCCGGTTGAGGTACGTGGCCGTCAGCGGGTTCATGATCTCGCCGTGCACCTCCAGGGCGGCCCACGTCGACCGCTCGGCCCGGCGCACCACCGTGCACGCCTGGTGCAGCAGCGCCGCACCCGGCGTACCGCCGGGGAGGATGAAGCTGCGCAGCTTCTCCAGGTCGGCGAGGAAGCGGTCGCAGTCGGCCTCCAGCCGGTCGACGTACTCCTGCTCGACCCGCAGCGGCGGAAACTTCGGGTCGGGCTGCACGGGCGTGGAGAGGTCGGCGCCGACGTCGAAGAGGTCGTTCTGCACCCGGGTGAGGACGCGGGCGACCTCTTCCGGCAGCTCGCCCAGCGCGAGGGCGGTCCCGATGACGGCGTTCGCCTCGTTGGCGTCGGCGTACGCGGAGATCCGCAGGTCGGTCTTGGGCACCCGGCTCATGTCGCCGAGGGCGGTGGTGCCCTTGTCTCCGGTACGGGTGTAGATCCGCGTCAGGTTGACCATACGCACAGCGTATGCCCGCAGCACTACGCCCCGGCGCTGCGGAACACGCGTGTGCCCAGCGTCACCGCCCCCGCGGTGAACGCGGCGGCGACGAGCACGCCCCAGAGCATCTCGGTGCCCGCGTACTCGCCGACGAAGGCGGCGCGTACGGCATCGACGAGATAGCGGTACGGCACGGCGCGCGACAGCGCGTCCAGCCACCCCGGCGCCAGCGCCATCGGCAGCATCAGCCCGGACAGCAGCATCGACGGCAGCGTGACCGCGTTGACGACGGGGCCGAACTCCTGCGGCGTACGCACCCGCAGGGCGAAGGCGTACGACAGCGCGGCCATCGCGGTCGTGACCACCGCGACGAACCCCAGTCCGATCAGCACCCCGGGCAGCGGGGCGCGCAGCCCCATCGCCACCGCGGCCAGAACGAGCAGCACGGCCTGGAAGAGCAGCAGCAGCGCGTCGCGCAGCACCCGGCCGAGCAGCAGAGCGAGCCGGCTGACGGGGGTGGCGCGCATGCGGTCCAGCACCCCGAGGTTCTTCTCGACGATGATGCCGAAGCCGGCGAAGGAGGCGCTGAACAGGCCGAGCAGCATCAGCAGCCCGGGGACGAGGACTTGCCAGGAGCTGCCCTCGGCGGCCAGCGGCAGGTCGCGCAGCAGCGGGCCGAAGAAGACGAGGTAGAGCAGGGGCATGAGGATGCCGAAGAGCATCTGGAAGCGCGAGCGCAGGGTCTGGCGGGCGTAGCGGCCGAAGACGAGGGCGGTGTCGGCGGCGAGGGCGTGCACGGCGTGTCTCCCGGGAGGCTGGTGCGTACGGGGGCGGGGCGGGCGTCAGACGGAGAGCGGGGCGGGGTCCTGGGCAGGCGTGGCGGGGCGGCGGCCGGTGAGGGCGAGGAAGGCGTCCTGGAGGGAGGCGTCGGGCGAGCCGGCGTGGCGCTGCTTCAACTCCCCCGGCGTGCCGTCCGCGACGACGACGCCGTGGTCGACGACCACGATCCGGTCGGCGAGCACATCGGCCTCGTCGAGGTAGTGCGTGGTGAGCACGACGGTCGTGCCGTGGCCGTCGCGCAGCCCGCGCACCAGGTCCCACAGGTCGGCGCGGCTGCCCGGGTCGAGCCCGGTGGTGGGCTCGTCGAGGAAGAGCAGTGCGGGCCGGTGGACGAGCCCGAGCGCGAGGTCGAGCCGGCGCCGCTGGCCGCCGGAGAGCGCGGCGCAGGGCCGGTCGAGCAGATCCCCGATGCCGAGTTCGGCGGCGATCTCCGCGGCCCGCGCGGCGGCGTCTGCCTTCGCCAGCCGGTACAACCGGCCCTGGGTGACCAGTTCCTCCCGTACGGAGACCTGCGGGTCGACGCCGCTGGACTGGGCCACGTACCCGATCCGGGCGCGCACGCCCGCCGGGTCCGCGACCAGGTCGCGGCCGGCGACGGTGGCGGCGCCGCCGGTCGGCGGCAGGAGGGTGGTGAGCATCCGCAGGGTGGTGGTCTTGCCGGCACCGTTGGGCCCGAGGAGCCCCACGATCGTGCCGGGCTGGACCCGCAGGTCGATGCCCCGGACGGCCTCGACCGGCCCCTGCTTGGTCGTGAAGGTCCGGGCGAGGCCGGACGCGCTGAGGATCGCCATGACCCCAGGAAAACAGAGTCGCTTAATTTTTGCAACGACTCTAACTTTTCACCAGCACCAGCCTGGGTACGATGAGCGCATGGCCGAGGGACTCAGGGAGCGCAAGAAGCGGCAGACCAGGCAGCACATCTCCGACGTGGCCACGGGCCTGTTCCTGGAGCGCGGCTTCGACGCGGTCACCGTCGCCGAGGTCGCGGAGGCGGCCGATGTCTCGGTCAACACCGTGTACAACTACTTCCCCGCCAAGGAGGACCTCTTCCTCGACCGCAGCCGCGGCGTCGTCGAGCGCCTCTCCCGCGACGTACGCGGCCGGGCGCCCGGCGAGTCCGCCGCCGAGGCCGTACTGCGCGGGCTGCGCGAGGACGTGGAGGCGGTGTCCGCCAAGGTCGGGCTCAACCCCGGCATCGGCAAGTTCATGGTCGTCGTCCAGGGCGCCGACGGGCTCAAGGCCCGGCTCTGGCTCATGCAGCAGGAGGCCCTGCTGCATCTCGCCGCCACTCTCCGCGAGGAGACCGGCGCACCCGCGGACGACCCGCTCCCGGATCTGATCGCCGGTCAGCTCTCCTGGGTGAACAACACGCTCTACGCCCTCATCCGCCGCGAGATGACCGCCGGCGGCGACCCGGCGGCCGTCTCGCGCGACGCGCTCGGCCTTCTGGACGAGATGACGGACCTGTTGGGCCAAAAGGTGCTCAACTACGCACGTCGGCCCGGAGACTGAGCCCCGCACGTGTGATGTCCGTCATCTGAGACGTGACGCGCATCTCTAAGCGCTCCGCGAACGGGCCAGGAGCGCTAGTGTCCGCCTCACAGCACGTGAACGAGCCGTATTAGCGAGGGAACCACCGTGGAATCCGCCGGAAAGCTCGCCGTCGTCGGAGCCGGACTCATGGGGTCCGGTATCGCCCAGGTCGCCGCCCAGGCCGGCTGGCACGTCGTGCTGCGCGACCTCACCGACGAGGCGCTGACGCGCGGCACGGACGGCATCAAGGGCTCGTACGAGAAGTTCGTCGCCAAGGGCAAGCTGGACGCGGCCACCGCCGAGCAGGCGCTCGCCCGGATCACCACCACCACCGACCTCGACGCCGCCGCCGACGCGGACATCGTCGTCGAGGCGGTCTTCGAACGGCTCGACGTCAAGCAGGACATCTTCCGTACGCTCGACGGCCTGGTGCGCGACGACGCGGTGCTCGCCTCCAACACCTCCGCGATCCCCCTCACCAAGATCGCGGCGGTGACCGGCCGCCCCGAGCGCGTGGTCGGCACGCACTTCTTCTCGCCGGTGCCCATGATGGGGCTCTGCGAGCTGGTACGGGGCCTGAAGACCAGCGACGAGACCCTCGCCCGGGCCCGGGCCTTCGCCGAATCCACCGGCAAGACCTGCATCGTCGCCAACCGCGACGTGGCCGGCTTCGTGACCACGCGGCTGATCACCGCGCTCGTCGTCGAGGCCGTCAAGCTGTACGAGACGGGTGTCGCCACCGCCGAGGACATCGACGTCGCCTGCCGGCTGGGCTTCGGCCACGCCATGGGGCCGCTGGCCACCGCCGACCTGACCGGCATCGACATCCTGCTGCACGCCGCCGAGAACATCTACACCGAGACCCAGGACGAGAAGTTCGCGCCGCCGGAGCTGATGCGCCGCATGGTCGACGCCGGCGACATCGGCCGCAAGAGCGGTCGCGGCTTCTACGAGCACTGACAGCCGCTCCCCCGGGTCCCGTCGCCCCGCCCTCCCCGGCCGCCCGGCCGGCCGCGGGCGGTACGGCGTCCCCCGCCGGGGTGAAATCGGTGCGGATACCCGTACAGGCGGCGACCCGGCACCGCCCGGGACGGTCACATCACCGGGGGAACGGCACGGGCGCGGCACCTGAGGACAAACGAAAACCGCACACGGGGAGCGCACATGTTTGAGGCGGAGGGCCGCGAGAGCGCCCCGCCCTGCCACCCGGCCCGCCATCGCGCGGGCCCAGGGGCGTCCGCGTACATCACCGGGGACCACGCCGAGCTGACCGTCGGCGGCCGGCTCGACGTCCGCAGCGCGGCGGACGCCCGGGTCGTGCTGCACCGGGCCGTCGACGAGGGCCACGGCGACCTGATCCTCGACCTCACCGACCTGCACTCCTGGGACGCCACCGGGCTGGGTGTCATCATGGGGGCACACCGCAGGGCGGGGCGGGCCGATCGGCGGCTCGTGCTGCGCGGGGTGCCGCCGCAGATGCAGCGGCTGCTGGTGGCCACCAGACTCCACCGCATCCTCACGATCCGGTGAACAATCGGTTGCGCCCTTCAGTCCCCCCTCGACAGACCGGCCGGCGGAGGTCGTAGGGTTTGCGGGCCGGGGAGCGGCACGGCGTAGGACTGCGGGCAGGAAGGCTTCGCGATGGACCCGAACACGGGCCATGGACAGGACGGCACACCCGAGGGGATATCCCCGCCCCCGGGCTCTGCTGAGCACGAGCGGCCGGCGGACGGGTACGCGGACGCGAGCGCCGGGGTGTTTCCCGGGGACCAGCCGCCGGGTCCGTACGCGGACGGGAGTGCCGGAACGTTTCCGGGGGACGAGCCCGTACGGCCGTACGCCGCCGGTCCCGACGGGGCGGCCGGCTCCGACGAGGCAGCCGCGGGCCCGCCCGCGGCCTCCGGCCAGCCGGACAGCCCCGGCGCCAAGGGCCCCGGCCGCCCCCGCCCGGCCGCCGGCTCCTCCGCCGCCACCGGGCTCTCCCCAGCCGCCGGCCTCTCTGCCGCCGCCGGAGCCCGGCCGGGCCCGGCGCGGACGGCCCGCGTCATCGCCGGCGAGTACCGCCTCACCGTCAACCCCGTCGACGGCACCCACGCCGAGCTGTGCCCGCCCGCCGAACGCCCCGGCCCGCCGCGCCGGATGACCGCCGAGGAGCGCGCCGAACACCGCCGGCCGCCGTCGCCGCCGCCCGGGCCCGCCGGCCCGCAACTGCCGCTGCTGGAGCGCGACGAGATCCGCGAGCGGCTGGTGCGCCTGCTCTCCCGCGGCCGTTCCGTACGCCTCACCGGCCCCTCCGGCTCCGGCCGCACCGCCCTGCTGGAGGCCGTCGCCGCCGACTGCGCCGAGCTGGCGCCGGACGGCGTCATCCGGCTGAACGGCCGGGGGCGCACCCCCACCGATCTGCGGTACGAACTGTGCGCCGCCGTCTACGAGCTGTCCGGCCGGCGGCCGGACCCCGGGCAACTGGTCGAGCTGCTGCCGGCCATCGGGGCGGTCGTGGTGCTCGACGACGCCGAGTTCGCCGGCACCGCGCTGGAGAAGCTGCTGGCCGCCACCCCCGAGTGCGCGTACCTGATCTCCGTCACCCCCGACGTGGCCAGGCCGACGGCCGCTTCGTACCTCGAAGAGGTCTCGCTGCCGGGCCTCGGCCGCGCCGCCTGCATGCAGTTGCTGGAGCGCGCCGGGCGGCGTCCGCTCGGCGACGCGGAGCGCACCTGGGCGGCGGACCTGTGGTTCGAGTCGGAGGGGCTGCCGCTGCGGTTCGTGCAGGCCGGCGCGCTCCTGCGGCTCGCCGGGCCCGGCGCGGGCCGGCCGCTGCCGACGCTGGCCGAGAGCGCCGCGCCGGCCGCGCTGCTGGCGTCGCGGCTCAGCGAGACGGCCCGTACCGCGCTGCGCCTGGCCGTGGCCCTCGGCGGCATCTTCCCGCACCACGCGCAGCTTCCCGCCCTCGCCGGCGACGCCCAGGCCGACACCGCGCTCGCCGAACTGGCCGGCTGCGGGCTGGTCTCCGCCGGCCTCGGCCGCTACCGGCTGGCCGCCGACGTCTCCGCCCAACTCGTCGCCGCCGGCTACGACCGGCCGGCCGAGGGCGGCCAGGACCCGGCGCTCACCGCCGCGCAGCACTACACCTGGTGGTCCGCGCACCGCTCGGTGGTCCCCGAGACGGTCGCGGACGACGCGGACGCCGTCCTCGCCGTGCTCGGCGGCCTCGTCGCCGACCGGGAGGGCACCGCCGCCAGCACCGCGGTGCTGCTCGCGCGCGCCGCGGCCCCCGCGTTCGCCGCGGCGCTGCGCTGGAGCGCCTGGGAGCGGGCGCTGCGGTACGGGCAGGAGGCCGCCCGGCGCGCGGGCGAGGTCGCGGCGGAGGCGTACTTCCACCACGAACTGGGCGTGCTGGCGCTGTGCACCGGCAACACCGGGCGGGCGCGGGCCGAGTTGGAGGCCGCGCTCGCGCTGCGCGGGGCGATCTCCGACCGCGGCGGCGAGATCACCAGCCGGCGCGCGCTCGCGCTGGTCACGCACGGCGGCAGCAGCGAGGCGGTGACGACGGCCCTGCCGGTGGTCCCCGCGGGCACCCCGGCGGCACCGGAGACGGCGTCCGGCAAGCCCGCCGAGAGCGGCGAGCGGCCCACCGTCCTCATCTCCCCGCCCTCGGGGGGCGCGGAGACGGCCGTGACGCCGGTGGTCCGCGGGCCCGGCGCCGAGGCGGCGGCGGCGTCCAAGCGCAACCTGATCGCGGCGGGCGCCGGCGCGCTGCTCGTCGCGGTGCTCGGCACGGTGGTCACCCTGGGCATGGCCGGCAGCGACGACCCGCCCGCCGACCGGGTCGAGGTCGAGCGGTCGGCCGCCGCGGACGACGACCCGCTGCCCACCGAGGAGCCGTCCCGCAGCCCGTCCTCCGAGTCGGCGCCGCCGTCCCCGGAGTCGTCGGCCCCGGAGCCGTCGGAGGCGTGGACGGACACCGGCGAGGAGACCAGCGACGCACCGCCGCAGAGCCCGTCGAGCAGCTCTCCAGGTACGCCCTCGGACAGCGGCTCGTCGTCGGACGGAGGGTCCGCGACGGGCGGGTCGTCGAACGGCGGCGGTACGGACACGGGCGGCGCCAGCAGCGGTACGCAGAACGGCGGCACGACGACCGACGGCGGCGGCACCTCCGACGACGGCGGAACGACGGACGACGGGGGCACCACCGACGACGGCGGCACCACGGACGACGGGGGAACGACGGACAACGGCGGCACCACCGACGACGGGGGCACCACGGACGACGGCGGCACGACGACGGACGACGGCGGCACGACGGTGCAGGGCACCACCACCGGCACCGAGTCAGCAGCCTCCACCGGCACGGCCCCCTGACGACGGCTGCCACGGGCAGCCAACCCCCGCAGGGTGAATCCTTTCCGGGCCCCCCTGCCTCCTGTCTCTGTACCAGCCGAACAGGGCCGGCAGAACCGGGAGGAAACACCGATGATGGTCACCGGACTCGTCGTGGTCGGAGCCTTGCTTGTGGGCGCATGCAGTTGGCACCTGATACGGCGCTACAGGAGCCGGAGCTGACCGGCGCCCGGGCGCGGAGTCAACGCTTCCACTGGCCGGACGAGCAGCTGATCAAGGCCGCTCAGGCCGGCGACGTCACCTCGCTCACCGCCGTCGTCATGCAATCGCAGCCTCATGTGCGCAAGTTCGCCGTATCGCTGTGCGCCTCACCGCAGGACGCGGAGGACGCGGCGCAGGAGGCGCTGATCATCCTCTACCGGAAGATCGGCACCCTGCGGGCCACGGGCGCGCTTGGCGCATGGATGTTCCGGATCGTACGCAACGAATGCCTCCGGCAGCTACGGCTGCTCATCCCGCGAAGCGGCGACGCACCAGCCGGACCGGAGGCGTCCGCGGCACCGGAACCGTCCGCCGAGGACGCGGTGCTGCGCAGGCTGGAGGCGGAGCGGATCGCGGCTGCGGTCTGCGCCCTTCCCCGTGACCAGCAGCAGGTCCTGGTCATGCGGGACGTACAGGGCCTGCCCGGCAAGACCGTCGCCCATGCGCTCGGTCTGAGCAACGCCGCGATGAAGTCACGTCTGCACAGAGCACGCGCGGCACTGCGGCACTCACTCGGAGGAGTCTCATGAACACCGCGAACCCCGAGCGGGGGCCGAAGCCCCGGCCCACCGCACAGCCGCCGGCGCCCGAGAGGAACGTCGCCAGCACATCCGTCCCCCGCCACCTGGCGCGCGGCGCCCTGGGCTTCGGGCTGATCACCGCCTCGATCGCCCTGACCCCCGTCGCCGGCCCGGCGGCCCTGCTGGCGGCCCCGCTGTCCCTGATCGCCTTCCGCGGCTGCCCCACCTGCTGGCTGGCCGGCCTGGCACAGACCGTCTCCCGCGGCCGTCTGGAACGCCAGTGCGCGAACGACACCTGCACCCTCACCAGGGCCCACCCGACGCCGGACGGCCCTCAAGCGCACGCCACGGGAACGAACTCCAGGTGACCCTCAAGCCAAACGCAAACAAATCACCCACACGACCCGACTTTTACTCAACCAGGTGCACCCAACCACCCCCGCCAGCAGCGGGGCCCGGCGGTGACGTGGTACCCACATCTCGGTCGCGTCCAGGCGCCCTCCGGCGGCTGCTCTACAGTTGGCCCACCATGCCCGATCTCTTCGGAATCAACCATCTGACCCTGTCCACGACCGACCTCGACCGGCTCGTGACGTACTACACGGAGTTGCTCGGTGCAGCGCTCGCGTTCGAGCGCGCCGCAACCCCTTCTGATCCCCGGGTCGCAGTCCTCGATGTCGGCGGCGACGACCACCTGATGATCGTCGAAACCGCCACGGCCCCCACCACCGATCTCGATCCTCTCGGCAGGGCGGGCTGGGGGCTGCGCGTGGGAACACACGTGCACCTGCGTGAGGTTCGCGAACGAATCCTGGGCGCCGGGTGGCCGGTCGGACAGATTGACACACTGCCCACGCAGTGGACGATGACAGCTCGCGACCCCGATGGACGCCCTGTGGACATTCGAGCCCATCGCCCGCGCACCGCATCGCCGTCACCAACCACTGGCTAACGGCTACCCCGCCCTTCACCAGACGCCCCAGAACAGGGGCACGTCGCGACTTCCGTCACGAGTGGCCGGCCGAAGGCAACGTCAGTTCTGCCCAGACCACTTTGCCACCACGAGCCGCGCATGTTCCCCACCGTCTGGCGAGCGCTTCGACCAGGACCAAGCCGCGCCCGGTCTCGCCATCCTCCGCGGCATCCGTCAGCACCGGCTTCGCCGGCTCCGCGTCCCACACCTCGATGACAATGGCGTCATCCAGCACCACCAGGCGCACCGTGATGAGGTTGAGTGCCGACGACGTTCGCCATCCAGGGTGTGGATCAATCACACCGGTGGCCTTCACCGCGTTGGCTGCCAGCTCAGAAACGCCGAGCTTCGCCTCCTCGACAAGATGAGCGGCACCCCATTCGCGTAGCCGAAGAATGGTGAAGGTGCGCGACATGGCAACGGCCGTGCCGACTGCCCCCAGTTGGAGCTGATCCATACGCCGCACCCGTGCCATGACGCCTCGCCCCTATGCAACCGTTGCCGAGCGGTGGTCCGTCAGGGCATGCACGCTGGCGTCGAAGACCATCAGCAGCCGTTCGACCATGGCCCCTTGCAGTACCTCATGGGGCGAGAAGTGCCGTAGGGACAGCACGATGACGTCCTGGACGTCGGCACGTTCAAGCTCCCCGCACAGCTCGTCGAACTCGGCAATGGAGCCAGGGATGACTTCTTGGTACACCGTGAAGAGACGGAGCCCCAGGCCGTCCGCGAACGCCCGCAGGCGGCGTTCCATAGCACGGACCTGACAGTCGGTCACATCACAGAGGACACGCATGTAGCCGTAGGCAGGGGAGGCAGGACTCTCGCTTCTCATCGGCTCGCCCCTTGAATGACCCACAGGCGCGCACCGGTCTCCTGTTCAATGTGCTGGCGCATGGCCTCTTGGAGTCCGGGCAACCTGGCGAAATGCCACAACGACGGCACCAGCACGTGCCTCACGTCACCGCGCCGCAGGGCGTCGAGCATGGCGTCAAAGGCCGATTCGGACGAGCGGATGTGCTCTATGAACACCGGGTCGAGCGTGAGTCCTTCACGTTCGGCATAGACAGCCAACTCGGCCCGTGCCCGCGCCTCTTCGCCGCTGTCGGCCCGGCCCGCTGCCAGACGCATATAGCCGTAGATCACCGGTCGCATCCGTCCTCCTGGAGGGCTGGAGGCCGAACCGGCGGTGGGCGCTGATGTGTCCAGCACCGCCGATTCGGCGCACCATCAGACAACCCCGCCGGCCCGTAAAAGACTGGACGAGTGGCAGCAGGCGACGACCGTCAAGGCGAATCCTGACTGGGCACAGCGTCCGGTACGAACACGGGCGCTGGAAGACGGCAAGCTGCTCTACATGGCAGTGCCGAGGATGGCGAGCCTGCTTCCGTTCTTCCTCCTCGATCCCGCGACCCTTGCCGTCCCCGCCAGCCAGGCCGCTGGGAAGAAGGGCGCCGCCCAGGTGGCCCGGCGGGTCGGCGTCGAGGAGATGCGGCCGATTGACCTTGTGGTGTGCGGCAGCGTCGCAGTGAACCGCTCTGGTGCGCGCATCGGTAAGGGTGCCGGGTACTCCGACCTGGAGGTCGCCCTCCTGATCGAGGCGGGCCTGGTAACGGACCGCACGTTGATCGTCGCACCAGTTCACTCACTGCAGGTCGTCGCAGAGGACATCCCCGAGACCGCACACGACTTTCCGGTGGACTGCATCGTGACCCCCGACGAAGTGATCCGCTGCCCCAGCCGGCGACGGCCGCGCGGGATCACCTGGAGCGACCTCGACGACGACAAGATCGCAGCGATCCCGGTGCTCGCGCGACGCAAAGCGTCACGGTAGCGGCCCCCACCGGGGGATGGAAGCCCGGCGCGGGGCAAACCCGACGAGACGCGCCGCTCGCCGCCCGGGCACCAGCCGGGCGCGAAACGGACCCTACCGGTGGAAGGTTCTCGACTCCGGGGGTGCGTAGGTCGGCGCTGATCCAGAACGAGCCCGCCCCGAACCGAGGCCCATCCCGCGCCACGCCCAGGCCGAACCCAGGGGTGACGAATCGGGCCGCAACTCGCGGTCATGCCACGGGAGTCCGGCCCGTGTCCGGCGCCCGAAGGCCGAATTCCGCCCCGCCACATGCACCGCCCAGCGGCCACCCGTGCCGTCTCGGTGAACGCCACTGTGATGAATGCGCGGCAACCCGCCCCCAAAACCAGGCCAAAACGCCCACGCGGCCCGAACTTTGCTCAACGAGGCGCACCCAACCGCTCCTGGGGCGGGTGCCGGCACGGTGGCCCCCCGTCCGCAAGGCCCCGCCCCGCTCAGAACAGCTTCAGCTTCCCGTCGTCCGTCCCCCGCAGTGCGTCGTAGTCCAGCACCGCGCACTCGATCCCCCGGTCGCCCGCCAGCACCCGCGCCTGCGGTTTGATCTCCTGCGCCGCGAACACCCCCCGCACCGGCGCCAGCAGCGGGTCGCGGTTGAGCAGCTCCAGATAGCGGGTCAGTTGCTCCACCCCGTCGATCTCACCGCGCCGTTTGATCTCCACCGCGACGGTCGTGCCCTTCTCGTCCCGGCCCAGGATGTCCACGGGGCCGATCGCCGTGGGGTACTCGCGCCGGATGAGGGTCCAGCCCTCGCCCAGCGACTCCATCCGGTCGGCGAGCAGCTCCTGGAGGTGGGCCTCCACTCCGTCCTTGACCAGACCCGGGTCGACACCCAGCTCGTGCGACGAGTCGTGCAGCAATTCCTCGATCGTGATGATCAGTTTTTCGCCTGCCTTGTTCTCGACCGTCCACACGGCGACACCGTCCTGTTCACCTTCTTTCAGAGTGCACGGCGGTGACATCCAGTTGAGGGGCTTGTACGCACGGTCGTCGGCGTGGACGGAGACGCTTCCGTCGGCTTTGACCAGGATCAGCCGGGGTGCGGAGGCGAGGTGTGCGGTGAGCCGCCCGGCGTAGTCGACGGAGCAGCGGGCGATGACGAGGCGCATGGCGCACCACGCTACTCGACTCCCGGCGCACCCTGCGATCTGACCCCGGATGCACCTTTCGGCAATGGCCAGTTGTGTACGCGTTCTTGTGGTGGAGCAGCATCCTCCGCCCTACGGTGGAAGCAGGCGGTCGTCACATGGGCACCGAGAGTGGTGATCGTCATCCCTGTCCGTCAGGCCCCGCCCGAGCCCCGCGGGGCTGCGAGAGGAGAATCCATGTCGCTGGACGTCCCACCTGCTCTGCTCGATCAAGCCGAGCGGGGCGAGGTCGACGAAAGGGAGTTTGTCGACTGCGTCCGGACCTCGCTTCCCTATGCCTGGGACATGATCAGTTCCCTGGTGGCACAACTGAAGGTCGACGGCGGCCCGTTCGCCGATAATCAGGTTCCGCCCCCGGATGAGCACGCCCGCGGCCAGCTCCTGCGCGCGCTTGCCAGCAATGCAATACGGGGGGCGCTGGAACGCCACTTCGGCGTTCGGCTCGCGTTCCAGAACTGTCATCGCGTGGCGGTCTTCCCCCTGGAAGCCTCGGCAGCGGAGCCGCTGGCCCGCTTCACTTCGGTGCGGGCGCAGTTGCTCAACCAGTCACCGGAGCTGCGTGACTGCTGAAGGCCCCAGGTACCCCGCGCTGCCGCTCCCCACGCCGTCCGCTCGCGCCGCCCCACCGGTCAGCGAGCGAGGAGCGGCAGCACCTCCGATCCGATACGCCGTACGTTCCGCTCGGTGGCGTCCAGCTCCCCCGAGCCCTCGACGAGCAGCGCGAAGCGCGTGATGCCGGTGCGTTCCGCGGTCGCCGCCAGCCGGTCGGCGCACAGCCGCGGCGGGCCCACCGGGTGCAGCTCGCAGAGCAGTTCCGTGTACGCCTCCGGATCCCGCATCGGCCGCCGTCTGCCGTCCACCGTCTCCATCGCCCCCACTCCCCTGCGGAACGCCTCCGGCAGGGTCGCGCGCAGCACCTCCGCCGCTTCCTTGGGGGTGTCGTCGACCTGGGCCACCCCGGCCGAGACGTGCTCCGCCGACTCGATCGCCTCCGGGCTCACCCCGGCCTCCCGCGCGGTACGCCGCCACAGCCGCACCATCTCCGCCTTCTCCTCGT
This sequence comes from Streptomyces sp. CNP082, assembly GCF_059570535.1. Lineage (NCBI taxonomy): Bacteria > Bacillati > Actinomycetota > Actinomycetes > Kitasatosporales > Streptomycetaceae > Streptomyces > Streptomyces sp. CNP082. The sequence continues at coordinate 30,290 of NZ_JCANSZ010000028.1, read as the reverse complement.
CGCCGCAGTGCATCCCGAGCAGCATCGGCAGCCCGCGTCCGGCGGCGAGCCGGACGGTGGCGGGCGAGGTGCAGGCGACCACCACGGGCACCTCGGTGCCGCCGTGCAGCGCCTCGGCCGGCCGGGGCACCACGGCGACCTCGCGGAACGCGTAGCGCCCGCCGCCGGACCCGACCCGGGGCTCGCGCAGCCAGCGCAGCAGGAGGTCCAGCGACTCGGGGAAGTCCGTCTCGTACGCCGCGAGGCCGGTGCCGAAGACCTCCAGGTCCACCCACGGCCCGCCGCGGCCGACGCCGAGGACGAACCGCCCCTGCGCGGCGTGGTGCAGCAGCGCGGCCTGCTCGCCGAGGGCGACGGGGTGCTGCGTGGGCAGCACGCTGACCGCGGTGCCGACGCGGATGCGGCTGGTGCGGCCGAGGAGCAGCGCGGCGAGGGTGACGGCCGAGGGGCAGGTGCCGTACGGGATGAAGTGGTGCTCGGCGAGCCAGACGGAGTCGAGCCCCGCCTTCTCCGCCGCGACGCCCGTCCGCACGGCGCGGTGCAGGGCGTCGCCCTGTCCCTGGCCGGGGAACTGGGCGGCGAGCACGAACGAGCCGATGTGCATCCTGCCCCCTGGGTACCGATGGTGCTGTGGTGCGAGGGGCACGATGAAGCCCGTCACCTGCGGCGACGGGGCGCAACCCCGAAGTCCTCTTCATTGTTGGTGATGGGCGGGTGAATCGTCATTCTTTGTGTCCGGGGCTGGACTTCGCGCCCCGTACCCTGATAGGGACTCCGTCACGACGATCTTTCCGAGGTGCCGACGTGTCCCCCCGCCGGAACAAGCCGCGCTCCCGCGGCGCCGCCCGTCCGTCCGCGGACGACGACCTCGCCGGCCGCACCGGCATGCCCGACGCGGCCGAGTACGGGGGCGAGGAGTTCCTCGTCCGCCGCGTCTCCGGGTCCGCGGCCGACAAGAGCTACCGCTGCCCGGGCTGCGACCAGGAGATCAGCCCCGGCACGCCGCACGTGGTGGCGTGGCCGGAGCACGGCGGCGCGGATCTGCGCCGGCACTGGCACACGGCCTGCTGGAACGCGCGCGACCGCCGCGGCACCCGGCCGCAGCGCTCGCGGAACGCCCCGCGCTACTGACCCCCGCGCCCATCTGCGCGTACGGCATGCCGCGCGGCGGACTCCCCCATCCCCCGGTGGTCCAGACCTATTGACGATTGGTGCAGACCTTCTCTACGCTCCCCCACCAATGCGGTGAGCATGCCATCTCTCGACGCTCACCGGGCGACGCAGGTCCCACCCCCACACATGTCCGGACCTAGCTCGAGGAGCACGCCCTTGAGATCCCCCCACGTACGCACCCGCACCCGCGTCATCGGCATCCTGCTGACCCTGGCGCTCGCGGTCCCGCTCACGGTGCTGGCCACCCTGGCGCCGTCGGGCACCGCGGGCGCCGCGACGACCACCGCCGGCCCCGAGGCCGCCGGGGTGAAGATGGGCTACTTCACCGAGTGGGGTGTCTACGACCGCAACTACCACGCGAAGAACATCGACACCTCCGGCACCGCGGAGAAGATCAACACGATCAACTACGCCTTCGGCAACGTCCAGAACGGCCGCTGCACCATGGGTGACTCCTTCGCGGCCATCGAGAAGAGCTACACCGCCGACCAGAGCGTGGACGGTGTCGCCGACACCTGGGACCAGCCGCTGCGCGGCAACTTCAACCAACTGCTCAAGCTGAAGAAGAAGCACCCGCACCTCAAGATCCTCTGGTCGTTCGGCGGCTGGACCTGGTCCGGCGGCTTCGGCCAGGCCATGCAGAACCCCGACGCCTTCGCGCAGTCCTGCTACGACCTGGTCAACGACCCGCGCTGGGAGGGCCTGTTCGACGGCATCGACCTGGACTGGGAGTACCCCAACGCCTGCGGCCTGTCCTGTGACACCAGCGGCCCGGCCGTGATGAAGGACATGATGCAGGCGTTCCGCGCGAAGTTCGGCGACCAGCTGGTGACGGCGGCCGTGACCGCCGACGCCTCCGACGGCGGGAAGATCGACGCCGCCGACTACGCCGGCGCGGCCGAGTACGCCGACTGGTACAACGTCATGACGTACGACTTCTTCGGCGCCTGGGACGCCCAGGGCCCCACCGCCCCGCACTCGCCGCTGACGGCGTACGAGGGCATCCCGCAGGAGGGCTTCAACTCCGAGGCCGCCATCGAGAAGTACAAGGCCGCCGGCGTCCCCGCCAACAAGCTGCTCCTGGGCGTCGGCTTCTACGGCCGCGGCTGGACCGGCGTGACCCAGGCCGAGCCCGGCGGCACCGCGACCGGCCCCGCACAGGGCACGTACGAGCAGGGCATCGACGATTACAAGGAGCTCAAGAGCAAGTGCCCCGCCACCGGCACCGTCGCCGGCACCGCGTACGCCCATTGCGGCAACCAGTGGTGGAGCTACGACACCCCGCAGACCCTCGGCGGGAAGATGGGCTACGTCAAGGAGCAGGGCCTCGGCGGCGCGTTCATCTGGGAGCTGAGCGGTGACACCGCGAACGGCGAGCTGACGGCCGCCGTCAACAGCGGCCTCGGCTGAGGACGTCCGGCCGGCCGCCGCTTCGGCCGGAGCCCGGGAAGGTGGCGTCGCCCCCACCGACCCGGGCTTCTTCCATTTGGTCCAGACCCATTGACCGCATTGGTATGTACCAATACCCTCCCTGGCGAGTGAGTGAGTGTCATGGCACGAACACATCCGGCTCGTGTACGACGGGCGGCCGTACGCGCGGACGCGCCGCCCGCACCCGACAGAACGGCACTCGACGAGGGAGACACACCTTGAGATCCCCCACCGGCAGACGCCTGCTGAGACGCGTCACAGCCATCCTGGCCGCCGTCACCATCCCGCTCGCCGCCGTGGTCACGCTCGCCGGCCCCGCCCAGGCGGCCGGGGCGACCGCGACCTACCAGAAGACCTCGGACTGGGGCACCGGCTTCGAGGGCAGGTGGACGGTGAAGAACACCGGCACCGCCTCGATCTCCTCCTGGTCCGTGTCCTGGGACTTCCCCGCGGGCACCGGCGTCACCTCCTCCTGGGACGCGGACGTCACCAACTCCGGCACCACCTGGACCGCCAGGAACAAGTCGTACAACGGCAGCCTGGCCCCCGGCGCCAGCGTCACCTTCGGCTTCAACGGCTCCGGCAGCGGCGGCGGCACCGTCACCAACTGCACCCTGAACGGCGACCCCTGCGACGGCGGCGGCATCCCCGGCGACAGCGCGCCCTCGGCTCCCGGCACGCCCAGCGCCGGCAACGTCACCGATACCTCCGTCGCGCTGAGCTGGACCGCGGCCACGGACGACAAGGGGATCAAGAACTACGACGTCTACCGCGGCAGCACCAAGATCGCCACGGTCACGGTCACCGCGTACACGGACACCGGCCTGACCGCCGGCAGCACGTACTCCTACAGCGTCCGCGCCCGCGACACCGCGGACCAGGTCGGCCCCGCCAGCGGCTCGCGGACCGTCACCACCACGGGCGGCGGCGGCCCCGGCGGCGACGAGATCAAGATGGGGTACTTTACCGAGTGGGGCGTCTACCAGCGCAACTACCACGCGAAGAACCTCGACACCTCCGGCACGGCGCAGAAGATCAACACGATCAACTACGCCTTCGGCAACGTCCAGAACGGCCGCTGCACCATGGGTGACTCCTACGCCGCGATCGAGAAGGCGTACGGGGCCGGGGAGAGCGTGGACGGTGTCGCCGACACCTGGGACCAGCCGCTGCGCGGCAACTTCAAGCAGCTGCTCAAGCTGAAGAAGAAGCACCCGCACCTCAAGATCCTCTGGTCCTTCGGCGGCTGGACCTGGTCCGGCGGCTTCACCCAGGCCATGCAGAACCCGGCGGCCTTCGCCCAGTCCTGCTACGACCTCGTGTACGACCCGCGCTGGCAGGGCCTGTTCGACGGCATCGACCTGGACTGGGAGTACCCCAACGCCTGCGGGCTGAGCTGCGACAGCAGCGGCCCGGCCGTGATGAGGAACATGATGCAGGCGTTCCGCGCGAAGTTCAGCGGCAAGCTCGTCACCGCCGCCATCACGGCGGACGCCTCCACCGGCGGAAAGATCGACGCAGCCGACTACGCCGGCGCGGCCCAGTACGTCGACTGGTACAACGTCATGACGTACGACTTCTTCGGCGCCTGGGACGCCCAGGGCCCCACCGCCCCGCACTCGCCCCTCACCTCGTACGACGGCATCCCGATCGGCGCGTTCCACTCCGACGCGGCGATCCAGAAGCTCAAGGGCATGGGCATCCCGCCGGCCAAGCTGCTGCTCGGCGTCGGCTTCTACGGCCGCGGCTGGACCGGCGTGACGCAGAGCGCGCCTGGCGGCAGCGCGACCGGGCCCGCGCCCGGCAAGTACGAGCAGGGCATCGATGACTACAAGGAGCTCAAGAGCAGGTGCCCGGCCACCGGAACGGTCGCGGGCACCGCGTACGCCCACTGCGGCAACCAGTGGTGGAGCTACGACACCCCGCCGACCCTCACCGCGAAGATGACCTACGCCAGAAACCAGAACCTCGGCGGCGCGTTCATCTGGGAACTCAGCGGTGACACCGCCAACGGCGAGCTGATGACCGCGGTCCACAACGGTCTCGGCTGACCCTCAGCCGGGCCTGAGCCCGGGATGTCCGGCGTGCGCTCGCCATCCCCGCCCCGGGTTCAGGCCCTCTCCGCCTGCCTCAGGAGCCTGCCTCGGGAGCCTGTCTCAGGACCCGCCCGGGAATTCCCGCCAACGGGTGACGGTGCGCGCTACGCCACGTTGACGCGCTGCCCCGGAGGCGCCGCCTCCAGCCAGGCGAGAAAGCCGGTGAGCGCGTCCTCGCTCATCGCCAGCTCGATGCGGTCCTCGTCGTGCCGGCAGGCCAGCACGACGGCGTCGGAGAGCAGCGCCAGCTCCTCCTCGCCCGCGGGGGCCCGGCGCTCCAGCACCTCGATGCCGTCCCGCCGCAGCACACGGCGCGGCCTCGGCGCGTACGAGAAGACGCGGAACCACTCGATGACGTCACCGCTGTAGCGGGCGACGCCGTACGCCCAGCCCTTCCCGGGCCGGTCGGCGCGGGCGGACCAGCGCAGGCTGCAGTCGAAAGTGCCGCCGGCCCGTTGGATCAGCCGGCGGCGCAGTCCGAAGAGAAAGAGGCCGAGCAGCAGCAAGGCGACCACCGCCCCGGCCAGCAGCAAAGCGAGGAACATCTCCACAGACCTCCTCGCCGCTCCGCTCGCGTGGCCTCAGCGGCCCGCCACGGCCAGGAGCCGTACTTCCGCACGTCGTTCCGCCCCCGCGTCCGCGTCCGCTTTGGCCCGCTCCAAGGCTCGTTCCGCGCGCTCCACGTCGATCTCGTCGGAGAGCTCGGCGATCTCGGCGAGCAGCGAGAGCTTGTTGTCCGCGAAGGAGATGAAGCCGCCGTGCACGGCCGCCACGACCGTGCCGTCACCGCCGGAGCCCGCCGTGCGGATCGTCACGGGGCCGGACTCCAGAACCGTGAGCAGCGGCTGGTGTCCGGGCATGATGCCGATGTCACCGGACGGGGTGCGCGCGATGACCCGGGTGGCCTCGCCGGACCAGACGCTACGGTCCGCGGCGACCAACTCGACGTGCAGCTCGGCCACGATGGCTCCTCAACTGGGGTTTAGCAGAGAATAACTGGTTTGCGGGCCGGGGGCGGGGCGAACCCCGCCCCCGATCGGCTCGGAGCCGGTGAAAACCGCGGGCGCATCCGTCAGGAGACGCCCAGCTCCTTCGCCTTGGCCTTGAGGTCCTCCAGGCCACCGCACATGAAGAACGCCTGCTCGGGGAAGTGGTCGTACTCGCCGTCGGCGATCGCGTTGAACGCGGCGATCGACTCGTCCAGCGGCACGTCAGAGCCGTCGAGACCGGTGAACTGCTTCGCCGCGTGGGTGTTCTGCGACAGGAAGCGCTCGATCCGGCGGGCCCGGGAGACGGTGAGCTTGTCCTCCTCGGAGAGCTCGTCCATACCCAGAATGGCGATGATGTCCTGCAGGTCCTTGTACTTCTGCAGGATCGCCTTCACACGGGTGGCGCACTCGTAGTGGTCCTGCGCGATGTAGCGCGGGTCGAGCACCCGGGAGGTGGAGGCCAGCGGGTCCACCGCGGGGTAGATGCCCTTCTCCGAGATCGGACGGGACAGCTCGGTCGTCGCGTCCAGGTGGGCGAAGGTGGTCGCCGGGGCCGGGTCGGTGTAGTCGTCCGCGGGCACGTAGATCGCCTGCATCGAGGTGATCGAGTGGCCCCGGGTCGAGGTGATGCGCTCCTGCAGCAGACCCATCTCGTCCGCCAGGTTCGGCTGGTAGCCCACCGCGGAGGGCATGCGGCCCAGCAGGGTGGAGACCTCGGAGCCGGCCTGGGTGAAGCGGAAGATGTTGTCGATGAAGAACAGCACGTCCTGCTTCTGCACGTCGCGGAAGTACTCCGCCATCGTCAGACCGGCCAGGGCGACGCGCAGCCGGGTGCCCGGCGGCTCGTCCATCTGCCCGAAGACCAGCGCGGTCTGCGGCAGCACGCCGGACTCGGCCATCTCCTCGATGAGGTCGTTGCCCTCACGGGTGCGCTCGCCGACGCCGGCGAACACCGAGACGCCCTCGTGCAGCTTGGCCACCCGCATGATCATCTCTTGGATGAGCACGGTCTTGCCGACGCCCGCGCCACCGAACAGGCCGATCTTGCCGCCCTTGACGTACGGGGTGAGGAGGTCAACGACCTTCAGACCGGTCTCGAACATCTCGGTCTTGGCTTCGAGCTGGTCGAAGGGGGGGGCCGTGCGGTGGATCGCCCAGCGCTCGGTGATCTCCGACTCGTCGACCTCGTCGTTGAGGATCTCACCCAGGGTGTTGAACACCCGGCCCTTGGTGACGTCGCCGACCGGGACCGTCAGGCCCTCGCCGGTGTCGGTCACCGGGGCCTGGCGGACCAGGCCGTCGGTGGGCTGCATGGAGATGGCGCGGACCAGGCCCTCACCGAGGTGCTGGGCGACCTCCAGGGTCAGCACCTTGGTCTCACCCGCGTTGGCGGGGTCGGAGACCTCGACGGTCAGCGCGTTGTAGATGTCGGGCATCGCGTCGACGGGGAACTCCACGTCGACGACCGGGCCGATGACCCGCGCGACGCGGCCGGTAGCCGTGCCGGTCGCGGGGGCAGTCGTAGCAGTGGTCATGGTTATCGGTCACTCCCCGCAGAGGCGTCGGCCAGGGCGTTCGCGCCACCGACGATCTCGCTGATTTCCTGGGTGATTTCGGCCTGGCGGGCCTGGTTGGCAAGCCGCGTGAGCGACTTGATGAGCTCCTCGGCGTTGTCCGTCGCCGACTTCATCGCACGGCGGGTGGCGGCGTGCTTGGAGGCGGCCGACTGCAGCAGCGCGTTGTAGATCCGGCTCTCGACGTACCGCGGCAGCAGCGCGTCGAGCACGCCGTCCGCGGACGGCTCGAAGTCGTACAGCGCGCGGATCTCCTGGTCCTTCCCGCGCGCCTCCTCGAAGACCTCCGCCGACTCCACGGCCGTCTTCTCGAAGACGATCGGGAGCAGCCGCTTGTCCATCGCGGTCTGCGTCATCATCGAGTGGAACTCGGTGTAGACGATGTGGATCTCGTCCACGCCGCCCTCCGAGGTCTCCTTGCTCAGCGCCTCGATGAGCGGCGCGGCCACCTTCTTCGCGTCCGCGTACGTCGGGTTGTCGGTGAACCCGGTCCACGACCCGGCCACCCGCCGCTCGCGGAAGCCGAAGTACGCCACGCCCTTGCGGCCGACGACGTAGTGCTCGACCTGTCTGCCCAGGCCGGTCAGCCGGTTGGTCAGCACCTCGGCCTGCTTGATGGCGTTGGAGTTGTAGCCGCCGGCCAGACCGCGGTCGCTGGTGATCAGCAGCACCGCGGAGCGCACCGGGTGCTCCTGCTCGGTGGTCAGCGGGTGCTTGATGTCGGAGCCCGCGGCCACCGCCGTGACGGCGTTGGTCAGCTCGGTCGCGTACGGCGCGGAGGCCGCCACCTGGCGCTGCGCCTTGACGACGCGCGAGGCGGCGATCATCTCCATCGCCTTGGTGATCTTCTTGGTCGCAGAGACGCTACGGATCCGCCTCTTGTAGACCCGCATCTGGGCGCCCATGCTCAGCCCTCGCCCAGCAGCTTGCCGTCCGAGGTCTCGAACTGCCGCTTGAAGGACTCGACCGCCTCGCGGAGCGCGTCGATGGTCTCGTCGGGCATCTTGCCGCCCTCGCGGATGCCCGTGAGCAGGTCCTTGTTCTCACGGTGCAGGTGGTCGAGCAGCTCGCGCTCGAACCGCTTGACGTCCGCGACGGGCACGTCGTCCAGGATCCCGTTGGTGCCGGACCAGACGGACACGACCTGGTCCTCGGTGGGGAAGGGCGCGTACTGCGGCTGCTTCATCAGCTCCATCATCCGCTGGCCCCGCTCCAGGGCCGCCTTGGAGGCGGCGTCCAGGTCGGAGCCGAAGGCGGCGAACGCCTCCAGCTCGCGGAACTGCGCCAGGTCCAGCTTCAGCCGGCCGGAGACCTGCCGGATCGCCCGGTGCTGGGCGGCACCGCCGACGCGGGAGACGGAGATACCGACGTTCAGCGCCGGGCGCTGGCCCGAGTTGAACAGGTCGGACTCCAGGAAGCACTGGCCGTCGGTGATGGAGATCACGTTGGTCGGAATGTACGCCGACACGTCGTTCGCCTTGGTCTCGATGACCGGCAGGCCCGTCATCGAGCCGGCGCCCATGTCGTCCGAGAGCTTGGCGCAGCGCTCCAGCAGCCGGGAGTGCAGGTAGAAGACGTCACCGGGGTACGCCTCGCGGCCCGGCGGGCGGCGCAGCAGCAGCGACACGGCGCGGTACGCCTCGGCCTGCTTGGACAGGTCGTCGAAGATGATCAGGACGTGCTTGCCCTGGTACATCCAGTGCTGGCCGATGGCCGAGCCGGTGTAGGGGGCCAGGTACTTGAAGCCCGCCGGGTCGGACGCCGGGGCCGCCACGATCGTGGTGTACTCGAGCGCACCGGCCTCCTCCAGCGCGCCGCGCACGCCGGCGATAGTGGAGCCCTTCTGGCCGATCGCCACGTAGATGCAGCGGACCTGCTTGTTCGGGTCGCCGGAGCGCCAGTTGTCGCGCTGGTTGATGATCGTGTCGATGCCGAGGGCGGTCTTGCCCGTCTGCCGGTCACCGATGATCAGCTGGCGCTGGCCGCGGCCGATGGGGGTCATCGCGTCGACGGCCTTGTAGCCGGTCTCCATCGGCTCGTGCACCGACTTGCGCTGCATGACCGTGGGAGCCTGCAGCTCCAGCGCACGGCGGCCCTCGGTCGCGATCTCGCCGAGGCCGTCCACCGCGTTGCCCAGGGGGTCGACGACCCGTCCCAGGTAACCGTCGCCGACCGGCACGGACAGGACCTCACCGGTCCGGGTGACCGACTGCCCCTCCTCGATGCCCCTGAACTCGCCGAGGACGACCGCACCGATCTCCCGCTCCTCCAGGTTGAGGGCGAGGCCGAGGGTGCCGTCCTCGAACTTCAGCAGCTCGTTCGCCATCGCCGAGGGCAGCCCCTCGATCTTGGCGATGCCGTCCATGGCCTGCGATACCGTGCCGACCTCTTCGCGCGAGGCCGCGTCCGGCTGGTACGACTGGACATAGCTTTCCAGCGCGTCCCGGATCTCCTCCGGCCGGATCGTGAGCTCCGCCATCTGGGTTCCCTGCTCTCCTTGTTGGGCCCGTAAGTTCTTGCGTCCACGGCCCAACTCGGGCCGCTGGTGATGCTCTGGAGTTGGTGTGTGACGGCCGGTGACCGTCAGCCCGCCATGCCGCGCTTCACCTCGTCGAGGCGGTCGGCGATGGAGCCGTTGATGACCTCGTCGCCCACCCGCACCGAGATCCCGCCGAGGACCGCGGGGTCCACGTCCAGGTTCAGGTGCATGTCCCGGCCGTACAGCCGGGACAGCGCCGCGCCCAGGCGCTCCTTCTGCCCGTCGCTGAGCGGCACGGCGGTGGATACGACCGCGACCATCCGGTCCCGGCGCTCCGCGGCGAGCTTGGACAGGGCCTCCAGGCCCCCTTCCAGGCTACGGCCCCGCGGGCGCTCGACGAGCCGCACGACCAGCCGCTCGGTGACCGGGTTCGCCCGGCCGCCCAGCAGCGAGTGCAGCAGCCCGGCCTTGGCCGACCCGGTGCCCACCCGGTCGGTGAGCGCGCCGCGCAGTTGCTTGTCGGCGGCGACGATCCGGCCGAACCGGAACAGCTCGTCCTCGACATCGTCCAGCTCCCCCGCGCGCTGCGCGGCGGTGAGGTCCGCGGTGTCGGCGAGCTCTTCGAGCACGTCGACCAGGTCGCGCGCCCGCGACCAGCGGGCCCGTACCATCCCGGCGACCAGGTCGGCGGCCTCGCCGCCGATCTGTCCGCCGAGGACCCGGCCGACCAGCTCGGCCTTGGCCTCACCGGGCTGCGCCGGGTCGGTCAGGGCCCGGCGCAGGGTCACCTCGCGGTCCAGCAGCGCGGTCACGGCGGCCAGCTCACCGGCCAGCTCCGCCGCGTCGACGGACGTGCTGTCGGTCAGCGCGTCGAGCTGTTCCCGGGAGGCGGCCAGCGCCTCGCGGCTCGCGCCATTCATCGGTCACGCTCCGTTCCGGCGTTCATGCCCCGGCCTCGGCCTTCGTCCCGGACTGGTCGGCGGCCTTGGCCTCCAGCTCGTCCAGGAACCGGTCGACGACGCGGCTCTGCCGGGCGTGGTCCTCAAGGGACTCGCCGACCAGCTTGCCGGCCAGCTCGGTGGCGAGCGTGCCGACGTCCTGGCGCAGCGCCAGCGAGGCGGCCTTCTTGTCGGCCTCGACCTGGGCGTGACCGGCAGCGATGATCTCCTCACGCTGCCGCTGGCCCTCGGCCCGCATCTCGGCGATGAGGGCCGCACCCTGCTCGCGAGCCTCCTCGCGCAGCCGGTTGGCCTCGTGCCGGGCCTCGGCGAGCTGGGCCTTGTACTGGTCCAGCGTCTGCTCCGCCTCGATCTGGGCGGCCTCGGCCTTCTCCATGCCGCCCTCGATGGCCGCCTGCCGCTCCTCCAGCACCTCGTTGATGCGCGGCAGGAGCTTCTTGGCCAGCAGGCCGAAGACGATGAAGAAGGCGATCAGGCCGATGACGAGTTCCGGCATCGGCGGGATGAGAGGGTTCTGCTCCTCTTCGGCCGCGATCTGCAGGAGGTTCACATCGGTGCCTTTCGTCGGAAGGAGTCCGCTCAGGACGGGTAAACGAACGGCATGACGATGCCGATGAGGGCGAGCGCCTCACAGAAGGCGAAGCCCAGAATCATGTTCTGCCGGATCAGGCCGACGGCCTCGGGCTGGCGGGCCATGGCCTGCACGCCGTTACCGAAGATGTAGCCGATGCCGACACCGGGGCCGATCGCGGCGAGGCCGTAGCCGATGGCGCCGAGGTTGCCCTTGATCTCGACGGCGGCGAGAGTCTCCATGACAGCCATGGGTGTTTCTTCCTTCTCTTCTACGGGCCGGTGGGGGTTGGCCACCGGACGAATCGGGGTGGTGCAGTGGTGCGGTGGCTCAGTGCGACTCTTCGAGCGCGCCCGAGATGTAGCTGGCGGTCAGCACGACGAACACGTACGCCTGGACGGCCTGGATGAACAGCTCGAAGGCGATCATCACCAGCACCATCACGAAGGCCACCGGCGCGTAGGCGAAGCCCCAGCTGTTCATGAAGAACCAGGTGGCGATGGTGAACATCACGAGCAGCAGGTGGCCGGCGAACATGTTCGCGAAGAGCCGCACCGCGTGCGTGAAGGGCCGCACGAGCACGTTGGAGAAGAACTCGATCAGCATGACCAGCGGCAGCACGCCGCCCAGCGACTTGTCGTAGCCGGTGAGGTTCTTCAGCGCGCCGACGAAGCCGTGCCGCTTGAAGGTCAGGGTCATCCAGGTCACGTAGACCACGGCCGCGAGGGCGGCGGGGAAGGCGATGATCGAGGTCACCGGGAACTGCGCGAGCGGGATGACCGACCAGAGGTTCATCAGCCAGATGAAGAAGAAGAGGGAGACCAGCAGCGGCACCCACTTCTCGCCTTCCTTCTTGCCGATGGTCTCGTAGGCGATGCCGCGGCGTACGAAGTCGTAGCCGGACTCGGCGACCATCTGCAGCTTGCCCGGGACGACCTTGGGGCTGGCGAACGCCTTCCAGAAGAAGACGCAGAGCACCAGCGTCGTCACGAGCGCGAGCAGGATCGGCTTGTTGAACTCGAAGCCGCCGATCTCGAACATCGGCTTGAAGACGAAGGAGTGCAGGCCGGGGGACTGGAAGCCGCAACCACCATCAACGAAGATCTTGCAACTCGCGTCGAAAGCGAGCGTCGTATCAGCAGCACTCACCGGCGAGCTCCTTCGGCGTGACGCATGGCTACGGCAACCTCAATGTGTCGGCGTTGTGCACCGCTGGTGAGCGGTACGTGACAGGACGGGATCCGGTCGGCGGGATGCGGTGCGGCCTTGCGGCCCGCGGCGCACACGCGCACCGGCGCGGCAGGGGGACGATAGCAGTTGCGGATCACTGCTCGGGCGGCGCCCCTCATCGCCCGGCCTCGGTGGTTGTACCGGAGCGCTGTTCACCCGCTCCGGTTTCTCGCTCCGGCTCCACGTACAGCATCTTCAGCCGGAAGTGGGCACGGCCCATGGCGGCGGTGAACACCAGCGCCGCGGCGAGCACCGTGAAGCCGAACGCCTTGGTGTTGAAGAGCGTCGTGTCCTTGAACAGGCCCATGACGACGGCGAGCAGCAACACCTGGGAGGTGTAGGTGATCAACGCGATCCCGAGGAACAACTCGGGGTTCTTGCGCGAGAAGTGCTGGAGTGCGAGGAGGCCGAGACAGAAGAAGGCGAGGACCACCACGGTGGCTGCGGCGGCTCCCACGCCGCCCTTCGTGCCGGCCGCAAGTGAGCTGATGACCACTGCGACGACGCCGGCGAGGGCGGTCGGGATCGCGGCGCCACGGAGGATCCGGGCGTCGTTGACCTGCATATGTGGAGTCTCCGGCGGGAGTCGGGAGCAACTGGTCGACGGTGACGAGCGTGTCCCCGGAGCGACTGCACCGCACCTGGGGGCATCGCGCCAGAGAACCGTCGCACTACGGTCCTTCGGCTCTGCACCGGGTTCTCGTGAACGGTATCACAAGCATCTTGACCCGAGCTTTACCCGGGAAGTGTGCTGCCCGTCACACGAAGGTGCCAACGCCCGCCGTGTCACCCCGTTCACCTGGAGATATGCCTGCTAACGGGCTCAATGTCCGGCCCGGCGCCAGCGCGAGCGCTCCCCTACTGCCGTCGATCCGCTGATGCCCGCCGGGACGAGTTCGTGTTCCTGTGAACCCGGCGCCTCCTTCGCGGAGTTCGAGTCGTTTGTCCCGTTCGCCCCATTGGCCGGGACCGGCTCACCGCCGGACTCCGTACCGTCGCCGCGGCCCTCGCCGTCGGCGTCTCCGCGCCGGTAGCGCGGCGGTACGAGCTTGTTGGCCCACGACGGCGTCTTCGGCGCGAACCGCGGCAGCAGCAACAGCACCAGCCCCGCGGCGCTCAGGCCGACCGCCACCAGCACCACCCAGACGTTGTCCGCCTGCACCGAGAAGGCCACCATCCCGAACGCGACCAGCGCCGACCAGAAGTACATGAGCAGCACGGCCCGCATGTGCGAGTGGCCCATCTCCAGCAGCCGGTGGTGCAGGTGGCCGCGGTCGGCCGCGAACGGCGACTGGCCGCGCCACGTGCGCCGGACGACGGCCAGCACCAGGTCAAGCATCGGGATCGCCAGGATCGTCAGCGGCAGCACCAGCGGGATGAACACCGGCACCGTCGAGCGCACGGCCTGCTTCTCGCTGCCCGCGAAGACCTGCAGCGCGTCCGGATCCACCTGCCCCGTAATGGAGATCGCCCCGGCGGCCAGCACCAGGCCGAGCAGCATCGAGCCGGAGTCGCCCATGAAGATCCGCGCCGGGTGCACGTTGTGCGGCAGGAAGCCGATGCACATGCCCAGCAGCACGGCGGAGAAGAGCGCGGCGGGGGCGGCGGCCTCGATGCCGTAGCCGAACCAGATGCGGTACGCGTACATGAAGAACGCCGCCGAGGCGATGCCCACCATGCCGGCGGCCAGCCCGTCGAGGCCGTCCACGAAGTTGACGGCGTTGATCGAGATGACGACGAGCGCGACGGTCAGCAACGTGCCCTGCATCGGCGTCAGCACCACCGTGCCCACGCCCGGGACCGGGATCCACAGGATCGTCAGGCCCTGCAGCACCATGACGCCCGCGGCGATCATCTGCGCGCCGAGCTTGAGCAGGGCGTCCACGCCCCACTTGTCGTCCAGCACGCCGATCACCCAGATCAGCGCGGCCCCGGACAGCAGCGCCTTGGGTTCGTTGAGCTCGAAGACCCGCTCGAACGCCTGCAACTGCGACGCGACGAGCAGCGCGGCGCACATCCCGCCGAACATGGCGATGCCGCCGAGTCTCGGCGTCGGCTCGCTGTGCACGTCACGGTCCCGGATTTCCGGCATCGCGCCGGCCGCGATCGCGAACTTCCGCACCGGGCCGGTCAGCAGATAGGTGACAGCGGCTGCGATGCACAGCGTCAGCAGGTATTCACGCACAAGCTGCCCCAGAGGTTTCGCTGTTCCGTTCAGCCACACACATTAGCCCGCTCCCGGGCCTCCGTTCTCCGGTACGGACCCAAGGCCCGTCCGGGCCCGTACAGGAATAGACCCGCCAGCCGCCCGACCGGTTGCATCCGGCCATCCTCAGGCGGCGGCCGGGACGCCGGTGAGCGCCGTCACCACCGGGTCGAGCGCCTGCCCGATCTCCTCGCCGATCCGGCGGAAGTACGGCACGGGCGCCCCGTACGGGTCGTACACCTCGTCCGCCGCCGGGCTGGGCGCCAGCAGCCAGCCGCGCAGCGCCGCGGCGGCCTGTACCAGCGCGTGCGCGCGCGCCACCGGGCCCTCGCGGGCGGGCGGGAGCGTGGCGGAGTCTATGGCCCGTACCAGCCGGGCGAACTCCTTGAGCGTGAACGTGCGCAGCCCCGCGGAGTGCCCCATGGAGATCACCTGCGCCCGGTGGTCCCGGGTCGCGGTCAGCACCAGATCCGCCCGGATCACGTGCTCGTCGCGCAGCTCCCGCGCCGCGAACCCGTCCGGATCCGCCCCCGACTCGCGCAGCACCGTCGCCGCGTGCGCCTCCATCGGCGCGCCCTCGTGCCCCCAGGTGCCCGCGCTCTCCACCCGGATGCCCGCCGCGGGGCGCGGGCCGAGGCGCACGTCGAGGGCATGCCGCGTCAGCCGCTCGGTGATCGGCGAGCGGCAGACGTTGCCGGTGCTGACGTGGAGGATCCGGAATCCCTGTATGTCCCCCGTGCGCCCCTCGGGCGCGGTCAACTGGCGACCTCGAGCCCGCCTGCGACCTCGCGCAGTTGCTCCGCGGTCACCGCGCCCTCGCGCAGCAGCACCGGCGTCCGGCCGGTGAGATCCACGATCGAGGACGGCACCGCGGCCGGCGTCGGGCCGCCGTCGAGATAGACCGAGACCGACTCGCCCAGCATCTCCTGGGCGGCGTTGCAGTCCTGCGGGGCGGGGTGGCCGGTGAGGTTGGCGCTGGAGACGGCCATCGGGCCGACCTCCTTGAGGAGTTCGAGCGCCACCGGGTGCAGCGGCATGCGTACCGCCACCGTGCCGCGGGTCTCGCCCAGGTCCCAGGTCAGCGACGGCTGGTGCTGTGCGACGACGGTCAACGCGCCCGGCCAGAAGGCGTCGATGAGCTCCCACGCCTCCTCGCTGAGGTCCTTGACCAGGCCGTGCAGCGTGTTCGGCGAGCCGATGAGCACCGGGGTGGGCATGTTGCGCCCGCGGCCCTTGGCGTCCAGCAGCGCCGCCACCGCCTCGCCGGCGAAGGCGTCGGCGCCGACGCCGTAGACCGTGTCGGTGGGCAGGACGACCAGCTCGCCGCGGCGGACTGCGGACGCGGCCTCGCGCAGCCCGGTCCTGCGATCGGCCGCATCGCTGCAGTCGTAGCGCCGTGCCATGTCACTCTCCTTCTCAGGTACGGACCCTGCGGGCGGTCGCGAATCGAGGCCGGTTGTTCAGGTCGGGGTGGTCGGCGGCATCCGCCCAGCCGCGTTCCTCTGTGAAGAGCCACGGCACCTGGCCGCCCTGGGTGTCGGCGTGCTCGACGACCAGCACCCCGCCGGGGCGCAGCAGCCGCCGGGCCGCGACCTCCAGACCGCGGATGAGGTCGAGGCCGTCCTCGCCGGAGAAGAGCGCGGCCTGGGGGTCGTGGTCGCGGGCTTCCGGAGCGACATGCTCCCACTCGGTCAGCGGGATGTACGGCGGATTGCTGATGACCAGGTCGACTTGGCCGTTCAGCTCGGGCAGCGCGGTGCGCGCGTCTCCATGGTGCAGCACGACCCGGGCGCCGCCGTCGTTGTGCGCGGCGTTCTTACGCGCCCAGCCCAGCGCCGTCTCCTCCAGCTCGACGGCGTGCACCGCGGCCCGCGGCACCTCCTGCGCCATGGCCAGCGCGATGGCGCCGGAGCCGGTGCACAGGTCGACGATCAGCGGCTCGACGACGTCCATCGCGCGCACCGCCGCTATGGCCCAGTCCACCACGGACTCGGTCTCCGGCCGCGGCACGAAGACGCCGGGGCCGACCTGGAGTTCCAGGTAGCGGAAGTAGGCGACGCCGGTGATGTGCTGCAGCGGCTCGCGGGCCTCGCGGCGGGCGACGGCCTCCCAGTAGCGGGCGTCGAAGTCGGCGTCGGCGACGCGGTGCAGCTCGCCCCGGGGCACGCCGTGCACGTACGCCGCCAGCTCCTCCGCGTCGAATCGCGGGGAGGGCACGCCGGCGTCGGCGAGCCGCCGTGTGGCCTGTGCCACTTCGACGAGCAGCAGGTTCACGATCCCTCCGGTCCCTCGGACGTATCCCGTGCTGTTTTCAACCGGGTTCAGCCGGCGTCCGCGAGCTTGGCCGCGGCGTCCGCGTCCACGCATGCCTGGATCACCGCGTCCAGCTCCCCGTCGAGCACCTGGTCCAGGTTGTACGCCTTGAATCCGACCCGGTGGTCGGAGATCCGGTTCTCCGGGAAGTTGTACGTGCGGATGCGCTCCGACCGGTCCACCGTACGCACCTGGCTGCGGCGCGCGTCCGCCGCCTCCTTCTCCGCCTCCTCCTGCGCCTCGGCGAGCAGCCTCGCCCGCAGGATACGCATCGCCTGCTCCCTGTTCTGCAGTTGGCTCTTCTCGTTCTGGCAGGAGACCACGATGCCGGTGGGCAGGTGCGTGATGCGTACCGCGGAGTCCGTCGTGTTGACGGACTGGCCGCCGGGGCCCGAGGAGCGGTAGACGTCGATGCGCAGGTCGTTCGGGCCGATCTCGACCTCGTCGACGTCCTCGGCCTCGGGCAGCACCAGCACGCCCGCGGCGGAGGTGTGGATACGGCCCTGCGACTCGGTGGCCGGCACCCGCTGCACGCGGTGCACGCCGCCCTCGTACTTCAGCCGCGCCCACACGCCCTGGCCGGGCTCGGCGGGGGCACCCCCCTTGGCCTTCACGGAGACCGAGACGTCCTTGTAGCCGCCGAGGTCGGACTCGTTGGCGTCCAGCAGCTCCGTCTTCCAGCCCTGCCGCTCGGCGTAGCGCAGGTACATCCGCAGCAGGTCGCCGGCGAACAGCGCGGACTCCTCGCCGCCCTCGCCGGCCTTGACCTCCAGGATGACGTTCTTGTCGTCGCTGGGGTCGCGCGGTACGAGCAGCAGCCGCAGCCGCTCCGTCAGCTCCTCGCGCTCCCGCTCCAGGCTCTTGGCCTCGGCGGCGAAGTCCGGGTCCTCCGCGGCCAGCTCGCGGGCGTCGGCGGCGTCCTCGCCGGCGCGCTCCCAGGCGCGGTACGCGGCGATGATCGGGGTCAGCTCGGCGTAGCGCTTGTTGAGCCTGGTGGCGCGGCGCTGGTCGGCGTGCACGCCGGGGTCGGCAAGCTGCTGCTCAAGGCTGGCGTGCTCGCCGATGAGATCCTTGACGACCTCGAACATCGTGGGGCGCTCCGTAGGGGGAATCAGCAGAACCAGGCGCGGGCGGCCGGGCGGGAGGAAGCGGCGGGGGGCCGGGCGGGAGGAAGCGGCGGGCGGCCGGGCGGGAGGAAGCGGTGGGCGGCCGGGCGGGAGGAATAGGGCCGGCCGGGCGGGACGAAAAACGTGCGCCGGCCCGGTCCGCCCCACCTCGGGGCAGCCGGCCCGGCGCACGCGGACGAGCTACTTCTTCGCCGCGGCCTGCTTGCCGAAGCGGGCCTCGAAGCGGGCCACGCGGCCACCGGTGTCGAGGATCTTCTGCTTGCCCGTGTAGAACGGGTGGCATGCGGAGCAGATGTCCGCGCGGATGGTGCCGGAGGTGACGGTGCTCCGGGTGGTGAAGGAGTTACCACAGGTGCAGCTCACCTGGGTCTCCACGTACTCCGGGTGGATGTCGCGCTTCAAGGGATTCTCCTAGGTTCGGGAGGGCTCCGGGTCGATCGGCGGGCTGCGTCACGTGAACCGGGGCCGACGTACCAGTCTACGAGGACCGGTCGTGCACGCAAAAACGGGTCCCGGGCCCCCGTTATTCCACGGCCCGCGCTCCCCCGCCGGCGGGCGCGATCTCCGCGAGTCTCCCGTCCCTGGCCGACGGCGCGGTGACCACGCGGTCACCGTCCGTCTGCGAGGCGGCGGCGTCCTTCAGCGCGGCCCGGGGTATCGGCCGGTCCTCCCGCAGCGCCTTCCAGACCTGCGCGGACTCCTTCTCCAGCGGCACGACGCGGTTGGCGTCCTGCTCGTCGAAGGTCACCGGGAGGGTCACCATCCGCATGTCGTCCGGGCCTATGTCGCCCAGGCTCTCGGCCAGCCGGCGCAGCTCGTTCACCGAGCCCAGCTCGTCGTCCGTGGTGATCGACTTGGTGGCGGTGTCGGCGAGCCGGATGAGCTTGGCGGGGCTGGTCAGCAGGTCGACCTGGCCGACCTGCTGCACGAGCGCCTTGACGAAGACCTGCTGGAGCTCTATGCGGCCCAGGTCACTGCCGTCGCCGATGCCCTTGCGGGTACGGACCAGGCCGAGCGCCTGCTCGCCGTCCAGGGTGTGGGTGCCGGCTTTGAGGTCGAGGTGGCTGTCGGGGTCGTCGATGTCCTGGCGGGTGGTGATCTCCACCCCGCCGAGCTGGTCGACGAGCCGCTTGAAGCCGCTGAAGTCGACCTCGACGAAGTGGTCCATGCGCACCCCGGTCATCTTCTCCACCGTCTTGACGGTGCAGGCCGGGCCGCCGACGGAGTACGACTCGTTGAACATCGCGCGCTCGGCGGCGGGCGCGGTGCCGCCGCCGTCGCGCTTGCACGCGGGGCGGTCGACGAGGGTGTCGCGGGGGATGCTGACGACGCTGGCGCGCTTCCGGTCCTCGTAGACGTGGACGATCATCGCGGTGTCGGAGCGGGCGCCGCCGCCGTCGCGCCCGTACTCGGCGTTCTCGCCGGCCCGGGAGTCGGAGCCGAGGACGAGGATGTCCAGGGAGTCGCCGGGCAGGTCCTCGGGCCGGTCGCCGCCGAGCTTGGCGTCCAGGTCGACGCTGGTCAGGTTGCCGTCGAGGCGGAAGTACAGGTACGTGAGCCCGGCCCCGCCGAGGATCACCGCCCCGACGAGCACCCAGACCGCCACGAGGAGCGCCTTGCGGCGCGGACTGCGCGGGCGGCGGCCGGGATCCCCGGCTGCGTACGGTTCCGCCATCGGCTCCTCACCTCGGCTGTTCAGGTCCCTGACGCGCCGCGGGCAGATCCGAACATTTCCCCACATTCACCGACAGGGATCACCTAAAAGGGTTACACACGTCTTGGTGAACGCGCAAAAGCCTCCCCTCGTTCCAAGGGGAGGCTTTTGCCTACGAGAACTGCCCGACCTGCACCGATTCGCGTGGGACCGGTGCCGAAGACGGCGCTAGTCGCCGTTGGGCGTGGGCGTCGTCTTCTGGATCTGCAGCAGGAACTCGGCGTTGCTCTTGGTCTGCTTCATCTTGTCCAGCAGCAGCTCCATGGCCTGCTGCTGGTCCAGCGCGTGCAGCACCCGGCGGAGCTTCCAGACGATGGCCAGCTCGTCGCTGCCCATCAGGATCTCCTCCTTGCGGGTGCCGGAGGCGTCCACGTCGACCGCGGGGAAGATGCGCTTGTCCGAGAGCTTCCGGTCCAGGCGCAGCTCCATGTTGCCGGTGCCCTTGAACTCCTCGAAGATCACCTCGTCCATCCGCGAGCCGGTCTCGACCAGCGCGGTGGCCAGGATGGTCAGCGAGCCGCCGTCCTCGATGTTGCGCGCGGCGCCGAAGAACTTCTTCGGCGGGTAGAGCGCCGTGGAGTCCACACCGCCGGACAGGATGCGGCCGGAGGCGGGCGCCGCCAGGTTGTACGCGCGGCCCAGCCGGGTGATCGAGTCCAGCAGCACCACGACGTCGTGGCCCAGCTCGACGAGCCGCTTGGCCCGCTCGATGGACAGCTCGGCGACCGTGGTGTGGTCCTCCGCCGGGCGGTCGAAGGTCGAGGAGATGACCTCGCCCTTCACCGACCGCTGCATGTCGGTGACCTCCTCGGGCCGCTCGTCGACGAGGACGACCATGAGGTGGCACTCGGGGTTGTTGGTGGTGATCGCGTTGGCGATCGACTGCAGGATCATCGTCTTGCCGGTCTTCGGCGGCGCCACGATCAGCCCGCGCTGCCCCTTGCCGATGGGCGAGACGAGGTCGATGATCCGCGGCGTCAGCGCGCCCGGGTCGCTCTCCAGGCGCAGCCGGTCCTGCGGGTAGAGCGGGGTGAGCTTGCCGAACTCCGCCCGGCCGCGGCTCTGTTCCGGCGCCTGGCCGTTGACCGAGTCGAGCCGGACCAGCGCGTTGAACTTCTCCCGGCGCTCGCCCTCCCGCGGCTGGCGCACCGCGCCCGTGACGTGGTCGCCCTTGCGCAGGCCGTTCTTGCGCACCTGGGCCAGCGAGACGTAGACGTCGTTGGGGCCCGGCAGGTAGCCGGAGGTGCGGACGAAGGCGTAGTTGTCGAGGATGTCGAGGATGCCCGCGACCGGGATCAGGACGTCGTCCTCGGCGATCTGCGGCTCGCTGAAGTCCTCGCGCCCGCGGCGCCCGCGGCGGTCGCGGTAGCGGCCCCTGCGGCCGCGCCGGCCGCCCTCGAAGTCGTCGTCCTGCTGCTGCCGGCCGCCGCCCTGGCTCTGCTGGCCGCCGCCCTGGCCCTGATGGCCGCTGCCGCCGTCGTCGCCCTTGTTGCGGCGGTTCTGCCGGTCGCGGCGCCCGCCGCCCTGCCGGTCGCCGCCGCCCTGGCGGTCGCCCTTCTGCCGGCCGCCGTCGCCGGACTGCTTGGCGTCGCCGCCCTTCTCGGACTTGTCGGCCTTCTCGGCCTTGTCGGCACGGTCAGCCTTCTCAGCCTTGTCGGCCTTGTCGGCCTTGTCGCTCTTGTCGCCGCCCGCGGCCTGCTCGGCGCCGGAGTCCTGCGCCTTGACGGGCTGGCCGGGAATGTCGATCCGCGAGTCGCCGTCGTCCGTGCGGCCGGCGGTCTCGGCCTGCTCGGCCTCGCCGGTACGGGCCCGGGAGGTGGCCCGGCGCTTGGGCCGCGCCGCGCCGCCGTCCGCCTGCCCGTCCTTGACGGCCGCCTTGTCCGCGGCAGTACCCGCCTTGTCCGCGGCGGTACCGGCCTTGTCCGCGGCGGTACCGGCCTTGTCCGCGGCGGTACCGGCCTTGTCCGCGGCGGACTTGCCGCCGTCGGCGCCCTGCCTCTCCTTGATCACCTCGATGAGCTGGCTCTTGCGCATCCGAGCGGTGCCCCGGATCCCGAGGCCGGATGCGATCTGCTGGAGCTCCGCCAGGACCATGCCCTCCAGGCCGGCGCCGCGACGGCGCCTGGTCGAACCGGCGGTGGTTGCGGGAGCTCCCCCAGTCTCCTGCTGGGAGGCACCCCCAGAAGCTGGGCTGGCGGCGTTCTCTGCGTTGACGCCCATCAGATCGGTGGTGTCGCTCACGAAGGGTCCTTCCCTGGAGCGGTGCGTCGGCCTGTCTGGCTCGGCGACCGGTCGTGCTCTCCGGCTGCGGCCCGTGCGTTTGCATCCGCGGGTCCGCGTCGGTGCGGTGGTCCGCCGTACGGCGGTGAAGACTGTGCAGGGTCGGCATGCTGATGGCGCGGGGCACTCGGGTGGGTGTCACGCACGACAGCGGTGCCGATTCGGGAGCGTCACTGCACCGGCAGGCTGCTCAGGCAATGTGGAAGGCTCCCGGAAGAAAGGCTGCCCCGGCGGGGAAATCCCCTGGTGGGACCTGCCCCCGGGCCCTGCGGCCCGGAGAGACCCCAGCACACAGCACGGCCGTGTTGAGCCTACGACTGACGTGCGCTGGTGCTGCCTTGAGGTTAACACTATCGGATCCTGCAGACATTCCCCCTCTCCCGGCGCCGGCGGCCGGTCCGTGTTGGGCAACCTGTGGTACGGGTGTCAGGCGGGCGGTGCGCGCGGGCCGGTGACCTGCGCGTGCCCGCGTACGTCGCGTGGCACGGCCGCCGCGGGGCGCTCAGGCCAGCGGCAGCACGCTCGCCCCCTCCCGGTCGAGGTCCAGCCGGTTCGCCGCCCAGCCGTCGCCCGCCGAACGGGCGACCTCCTCGGCCGCGCCGTCCTTGGCGAACGCCAGCACCGTCGGCCCCGCGCCGGAGATCACCGCGGGCACGCCGTCCGCGCGCAGCCGGGCCACCAGCGCCGTGCTCTCCGGCATCGCCGGCGCCCGGTAGTCCTGGTGCAGCCGGTCCTCGGTGGCCGTGAGCAGCAGCTCGGGGCGCCGGGTCAGCGCCTCGACGAACAGGGCCGCGCGGGCGGCGGTCAGCGCCGCGTCCCCGTGCGGCACGGTACGGGGCAGCAGGCCGCGGGCCTCCGCGGTGGACAGCGGGTTGCCGGGGACGAAGATCACCGGGACGACGCCCCCGGCCGGCTCCAGCCGGATGGCCCGTACCGACGCGGCGGGGGCGTCCCCGGGCGCCGTGCCCGCGCCGCCCGTGCCGTCGTCCGTCCAGGCCAGGGTGAAGCCGCCGAGCAGGCACGCCGCGACGTTGTCGGGGTGGCCCTCCAGCTCCGCCGCCAGCTCCAGCATCGCCGCCTTCTCGTGCGGGGTGTCCAGGGCGCCCGAACGCTCGGCGCCGCCTATCGTCACCGCCCGCGCCGCGATGATGCCGGCGCAGATCGCCGCGGCGGACGAGCCGAGCCCGCGGCCGTGCGGAATCCGGTTGGCGCACACCACTTCGAGGCCCCGCGGCTGCCCGCCCAGCGCCTCGAAGGCGGCCCGCATGGCCCGTACCAGCAGGTGGGACTCGTCCCGCGGCAGGTTCTCGGCGCCCTCGCCGGCGATGTCGACGTGCAGCCCGGACTCGGCGACCCGGACGACCACGTCGTCGTACAGCCCGAGGGCGAGTCCGAACGTGTCGAAGCCGGGGCCGAGGTTGGCACTGGTCGCCGGCACGCGGACGCGTACGGGCGCGGCGCGGAAGGCTGGACCGGCCATCGCTTGCGTGACTCTCCTTGTTGCTTTCACCCGGTCTCCCGGGCGGTGGGGAAATCAGCTCGGTTACGACTGTGCCCGACCGGCGCCTCCGCGGCACATCGTGCGCGCGCGGACGAGCGGTACGGGCAGCATGCGGAAGGGGGTGCCCGGCTCGACCGGCGGGCTCAACGACAGCTTATCGAAGGTGGGTTCCCCTGCGACATAGGGCGCACAGGAGGCGCTCGATGCGCGGCCCGCGCACGTCCCCGGCAGCCGGCCGGCCCGCCGGTGCGGCGCGGGCCGGGGGCCCGGGCGGGGCGGCACCCTGCCTTGGCCGTACGGGCTGCCGCCCGGTCCGTACGCCGGTGCGCCCGGTCCGTACGGGCGTGGGCCCGGCCGGGCGCGGGCAGCGGGCGCCCCGGTCAGGCCAGCCCCAGCCGCTCCGCCGCCGCGTCCGCGTCGACCGGCACGGCGAGGGGCTGCGGGGCGCCGGCGACCGCCCAGTCGGGGTCCTTCAGGCCGTTGCCGGTGACCGTGCAGACGATCCGCTGGCCGGGGTCGACCAGGCCCAGCTCGGCGGCCTGCAGCAGCCCCGCGACGCTCGCCGCGGAGGCGGGCTCGACGAAGACGCCCTCCTGCGCGGCCAGCAGCTTGTACGCCCGCAGGATCTGCCGGTCGGTGACCGCGTCGATGTGCCCGCCGGACTCGTCGCGCGCCTGCTCGGCCAGTTGCCAGGAGGCGGGGTTGCCGATGCGGATGGCGGTGGCCAGCGTGCTCGGGTCCTTCACCGGCTCGCCGCGCACGATCGGGGCCGCGCCCGCCGCCTGGTAGCCCCACATCCGGGGGGTGCGGGTGGCGGGGCCGGCGCCGTTGTCGTGATACTCGCGGTAGCCCTTCCAGTACGAGGTGATGTTGCCGGCGTTGCCCACGGGCAGGACGTGGATGTCCGGGGCGTCGCCGAGCGCGTCCACGACCTCGAAGGCGGCGGTCTTCTGGCCCTCGATACGCGCCGGGTTGACGGAGTTCACCAGCGCCACCGGGTACTTGTCGCTGAGCGCGCGGGCCAGCGTCAGGCAGTCGTCGAAGTTGCCGTCGACCTGGAGGATGCGCGCCCCGTGCACCAGCGCCTGGCCCATCTTGCCCAGCGCGATCTTGCCCTGCGGCACCAGCACGGCGCAGGTCATCCCGGCCCGTACCGCGTAAGCGGCGGCGGAGGCCGAGGTGTTGCCCGTCGAGGCGCAGATGACGGCCCGGGCGCCCGACTCCTTCGCCACGGAGATCGCCATCGTCATGCCGCGGTCCTTGAAGGACCCGGTGGGGTTGGCGCCCTCCACCTTCAGGTGCACGTCGCACCCCGTGCGCTCGGAGAGCACCTGGGCCGGCACCAGGGGGGTCCCGCCCTCCCGGAGCGTCACCACCGGAGTCGCCGCGCTGACCGGCAGCCGGTCGCGGTACTCCTCGATGACGCCCCGCCACTGGCGGGTGCCAGACATTCGTGGTTCGTCGATCACTGCGTCCATTTCCTCAACTCACTCCCCTTCGACCCGCATGGTGCTGGCCACGCCGCGTACGGTCTCCAGCTTCCGGAGCGCCTCGACCGTGGCCGCCAGCGCGGCGTCGGTCGCCCGGTGCGTGACCACCACGAGCGACGCCTCGCCATCCTTGCCCTGCTGCCGGACCGTGTCGATCGACACGTCGTGCTCGGCGAAGACCGCCGCCACATGGGCGAGCACGCCCGCCCGGTCGGCCACGTCCAGGCTGATGTGGTAGCGCGTCACGACGGAGTCGGGCGGCGCCACCGGCAGTTGCGCGTACGCGCTCTCGCCCGGCCCGCTGCCGCCGCTGAGCCGGTGCCGGCAGACCGCGACCAGGTCGCCGAGCACGGCGCTCGCGGTCGGCGCACCGCCGGCGCCCGGGCCGTAGAACATGAGCTGCCCGGCCGCGCTGGCCTCAACGAAGACGGCGTTGTACGCCTCGCGCACGGAGGCCAGCGGGTGCGTCAGCGGGATCATCGCCGGGTGCACCCGCGCGGTGACGGACCTGCCGTCGGGCGTGCGCTCGCAGATGGCGAGCAGCTTGACCGTACAGCCCATCCGGGTCGCGGACGCCATGTCGGCGGCGGTGATCTCGGTGATGCCCTGGCGGTGCACGTCGTCGAGGCGGACCCGGGTGTGGAAGGCGAGGCCGGCGAGGATCGCGGCCTTGGCGGCGGCGTCGTAGCCCTCGACGTCGGCCGTGGGGTCGGCCTCGGCGTAGCCGAGCGCGGTGGCCTCCTCCAGCGCCTCGGCGTAGCCGGCGCCGGAGGTGGCCATGCGGTCGAGGATGAAGTTGGTGGTGCCGTTGAGGATGCCCAGCACGCGGTTGACCTTGTCGCCGGCGAGCGACTCGCGCAGCGGGCGGACGAGCGGGATGGCGCCGGCGACGGCGGCCTCGTAGAAGAGGTCGACGCCGTGCCGGGCGGCGGCGGCGTGGAGGCTGGGGCCGTCCTCGGCCAGGAGCGCCTTGTTGCCGGTGACGACGCTGGCGCCGTGGTCGAAGGCGGTGGTGATGAGCGTACGGGCCGGCTCCAGGCCGCCGATCAGTTCGATGACGACATCGAGGTCGCCGCGTTTGACCAGCGCCGTGGCATCCGTGGTGACCAGCTCGTCCGGGATCCCCGGCCGCGCGACGCCCGCGCGCCGCACCGCGACTCCCGCCAGCTCGACCGGGGCGCCTATGCGGGCGGCGAGGTCGGCGGCGTCCGCCGTCATGATGCGCGCGACCTCGGAGCCGACGGACCCGCAGCCCAGGAGCGCCACCTTCAGCGGACGCCTCTCGCTCATACGACCTCGTTCCTCGTTCCTCACGTGCACCGATGGGGGGATTCCAGTCTCACGCAGCGGCGGGCGATCGCGATGCCCTGTCCGGATGCCGAGACGCGCCGTTTACGGCTTGAGATATGAGGGCTGCGCGCCGCTCAGCCCACGTCGAGCCGCAGCAGGTCCTCCTCCGTCTCGCGGCGCACGATCTCCCGCGCCGCGCCGTCCGCCACGGCCACCACGGGCGGGCGCAGCACGTGGTTGTAGTTGCTCGCCATGGCGCGGCAGTACGCCCCGGTGGCCGGCACCGCGAGCAGGTCGCCGACCGCCAGGTCCGCCGGCAGATAGGCGTCGCGTACGACGATGTCGCCGGACTCACAGTGCTTGCCGACGACGCGGGCGAGCATCGGCTCGGCGGTGGAGGCGCGGGAGGCCAGCGCGACCGAGTACTCGGCGTCGTAGAGCGCGGTGCGGATGTTGTCCGACATGCCGCCGTCCACGCTCACGTACGTGCGCAGCCCCTGGAGTTCCTTGACCGTCCCGACCTCGTACAGCGTGAAGGCGGTGGGCCCGACGATGGCGCGGCCCGGCTCGACGGACAGCCGCGGCATGGCAAGCCCCGCGGCGGTGCACTCGCGGGAGACGATGTCGCGCAGCGCCTTGGCGATCTCGTACGGCTCGCGCGGGTCGTCCTCGGGCGTGTACGCGATGCCGAGGCCGCCGCCGAGGTCGATCTCGGGCAACTGCACCCCGTGCTCGTCGCGGATCTGCGCCAGCAGGCCGACGACGCGGCGGGCGGAGACCTCGAAGCCGGCCATGTCGAAGATCTGCGAGCCGATGTGGCTGTGGATGCCGGCCAGCTCCAGGGAGTCGAGCTTCAGCACGCGCCGTACCGCCTCGGCCGCCTGGCCGTCGGCGAGCGCGAGACCGAACTTCTGGTCCTCGTGGGCGGTGGCGATGAACTCGTGCGTGTGCGCCTCGACACCGACGGTCACCCGGATCTGCACCCGCTGGCGCCTGCCCAGCCGCTCGGCGATGTGCGCGACGCGGACGATCTCCTGGTACGAGTCGAGCACGATCCGCCCGACGCCGGCCTCGACGGCCCGCTCGATCTCGCCGGGGCTCTTGTTGTTGCCGTGCATCGCGATCCGCTCGGCCGGCATCCCGGCGGCCAGCGCGGTCGCCAGCTCCCCGCCGGAGCACACGTCGAGGTTCAGCCCCTCCTCGCGCAGCCAGCGGACGACGGCGCGGGAGAGGAACGCCTTGCCGGCGTAGAAGACGTCGGCGCCCTCGAAGGCGTCGGTCCAGGCGCGGCAGCGGGCGCGGAAGTCCTCCTCGTCGAGGAAGAAGGCGGGGGTGCCGAACTCCTCGGCGAGCCGGGTCACGGGCAGCCCGCCGACGGTGACGACGCCGTCGGCGCCGCGGGCGACGGTACGGGCCCAGACCTGCGGGTCGAGGTCGTTGAGGTCGGCGGGCGGGGCGGCGTAGTGCCCTTCGGGCAGCACGTCGCCGTGCCGGGGGCCGGCGGGGTGGGCGGATCGGCTCACGGCGGGGTACTCCTTCGGTGGTGCGGGATTCTCACGGGTGCCTCACGGTCGCTCACGGGGTTCTTCAGATGTGCTCGGGCGCCCGGATGCCGAGCAGGGTGAGGCCGTTGCGCAGGGCGACGCCGGCGGCGGCGGCCTGCCGCAGCCGGGCCCGGCGCCCGGCGGTGGGCTCCTCGTCGCCGCTGGGCAGGGCGGGGTGGGCCGCCTCGGCGGCGAGGAAGGCGCCGGCCAGGACGTCGAGGTGCCGGGCGAGCCGGTCGGGCGCGCGGCGGCGGGCGGCGGTCTCCACGACGGCGGGGAGCTCGCCGATGGCGGCGCGCAGGGCGCCGTCGGTGCGAGTGTGCCGTACGGGGACGGCGGGCGCGGCGGCGGGTGGACCGTCGAGCCCGAGGGCGGCGGCGGCCCGGGCGAGGGCGGCGGTACGGGCGTGGGCGTACTGGACCCGGAAGAGGGGGCTGCTCTCGCGCCGCAGGAGCAGCCCCGGGGTGAGCCGCGGCCGTTGCCGGGCGGGGGCGCGCAGGAAGGCCCACCGGAGCGCGTCGGCGGGAAAGCCGCCGGGGTCGGCGGCGGGCAGGGCCCGTACCCGTACGACGTCACCGTCCTCGCCCAGCGACGCACCGGCCGCGGGCAGCAGCCGCCGCAGGACGTCGGCCCACACACGAGCCCGCAGGTGCCCGTCGGCAACGAGGCGCACCTCCTCTCCGTCCAGGAAGTCCCCGCTCCCGAACAGCTCCCCGGCGACGATCGCGTCCTCGACCGGATCTCCGCCGCCCCCCAGGGTGATGTTGAGGAACCCGGGCCCGGTGACGGTCACGGCGGCGATGCCGGGCTGGGCGGCAAGCCGCTCGCGGAGCAGCACCGCCACGTCGAGGGGATCGCGACCGGCGGCATGGGCGAGCTGCAGGGCGGCATTCGTGGCGTAATCCCCGCACCCCCCGGGCCGGGGCCGCTCCACGACGACACGCGCCGGCACGGGTGCGCCGAACTCACCCACCGCGGCGGATCGCACCGTACGCAATACGGTGCCGGTGAGCTCTGCGGGGTCCACGCCACCAGCGTACGAGAGCCACGGGGTAGGGAGGCGACCCCTTTTTACCGGACTCGTCCCCGCCTCAGCACACCGGCGACCCGGCGGGCTCCGCGTCGTCGGCGGCATCCCCGGCAACAGACTCCCCGACCCGCTGAGAGCCCCGCCGCGCAGCCAGCCGCCGCACGATGCGTACCAGCTCGACGGGCTCGAAGGGCTTCGCCAGGAACGCATCCACCCCGGCCGCCCGCCCGGCCTCGACCTGAAGCTGACTGCACCCGCTCACCACCGCTATCGGCAGCTCCCGAGTCCTCGGATCGGCCCGCAGCCGGGCCGCGGTCCGCAGCCCGTCGAGCCGGGGCATGACGATGTCGAGCGTCACGACATCGGGGCGCACCCGATGGACGACTTCCAGACACTCGGCACCATCGGCCGCGGTCACGACCTCGAAACCTTCAAGTTCGAGATTGACCCTGATCAACTGCCGGATCACCTTGTTGTCATCGACGACAAGGACCCGACCGGACAAGCCAGGCACATGGGAAAGGGTAGGCGCGCCCGCCCCCCTACGTCCGGCTTTTGGACACTTCTGCCCCTGACCTGCACACACACCCCGCCCCCCACCCCAAAAACCCGGTACCCGACCACCCCCCGGAAGCTGGTAGGGTTCTACCCGTCACCGCACCACCACGCGGCGACACGCCCCCGTAGCTCAGGGGATAGAGCAACGGCCTCCGGAGCCGTGTGCGCAGGTTCGAATCCTGCCGGGGGCACTTCGCTTGAGGTGCCCAAGACCCCGTGACCAGCGCAAGCGCTGAGGGCGGGGTCTTCGTACGTATGCAGCCGAAGGCTGTCCGACGCGGCTCCATGCCACTGATCACGTAATGACCACGTAATGATCTTGGATGCCGCCCAAGCCTGGGTGCCTCCGGTCCTACCAGGGAAGTTGACGCACGAATCCACTACGGGGCACCCCCGGGCTCCTCTCCTGCCGCTTCCTACGAGAGCTTGGTGGGGACTAGCCTCGCGCTTTCGCGAGGTGGGCTGTCCGTTGGCTGATCAAATGAGCGAGGAGTGCATCTGACCTGGGACGATGGGACTTGTCTAGGGTCCTGTTCGTCGTCAGGGAAGCTGCACTCCTCAGGTGAAGAAGAGTATCGGGTCGTACCCTCGCTTGCGTGTCCGGGACGACGGCCGACAGGTCGTCTCACAGGCCGGTTCGGTCCTGCTCGTGGAAACGGTCCGCAAGAGTGGGCTTGACCAGGCCATATCCGCGGCTCTTGCTCCGTGGCGGAAGCCGCGGGCCATCCATGATCC
>NZ_JCANSZ010000027.1:0-101078 GCF_059570535.1 Streptomyces sp. CNP082 | reverse complement strand
ACAGGGGTTGTGGTGAGGACCAGCCGTTGGGGTTGGCGGGGTCGTTTGAGGTGCGGTAGATGAAGGGCCACTGGCCCCACTGGTAGGCCAGTACCCAGATGTTCTTGGGTGCGAAGTAGAAGAGTGTGGGTGCGACGGTGGCCTGGTTCATCTCGTTCTGGCCGGCTGATGCCATGTCCGNCCAGTCGGTGAAGGGGCTGAAGGCCATCGAGCCGTACGACGACCCCTCCACCTTCGTGCCGTAGATGAGATGCTGGCCGTTGTGCTTCACGGCGGTGAAGTCCTTCAGCGACACCCACCCGTGCGCCGGCTGCGCCAGCACACCCGAAGACGACCACCGGTAGGACGACGGAAGCGCACACTGGTCGCCCGGCGTTCCGGACAGGCCGGACCACTTCTGGTTGCTGCCGCCGTTGCACGTCCAGAGCACCACCGCCGTGCCGTTGGCCGTGGCGCCGCCTTCGACGTCCAGACACAGCCCGGACTCCACGCCGACGATCGTGCCGTCGGAGTTCACCCGCCACTGCTGGTTCGCACCGCCGCTGCAGGACCAGATCTGTACCCGGGTACCGGCCGTGGTGGCATGGCCGGGAACGTCCAGGCACTTGTTTCCGTATACGGTCAGCTGGTTGCTGTCCGTGTACGTCCACTGCTGGTTGGCCCCGTCCCAGCAGTCCCAGATCTGCAGGTACGTGCCGTCGGCCTGGCTGGCGTCGGACACGTCGAGACACCGGTCGGACGCGGCGCTGCGCAAGGCGCCGCTGCTTGCCGCCTGAGCCGGGCCGGCAACGAGCGCCGGCGCTAACGCGATCAGGACCGCAACCGCTGAGGCGAGTACCACGAACGGATGTCTGCGGCGGGAACTTCGTCTGCGCATGGGGCCTCCTCAGCCATGAGTGAGCGGTTCGGGTTCGACCCCGGCGGTGGCGCTGCAGTGTGGGTATGCATCCGAGTGAGGTCGATTCGCTCGTAATACCGAACGCCGATCGATGTGTCGGGCAACCGGGGATGATAGAGAACCTGTGGGTGACGTCAACTCGCCTTGCGTGAGGGAGTCGAAACTTTCGAACCCTCTTGATCTAGAAGGCTCCTGTCTGCGTCCGCGTGTGGCAAGTGGACATCTCATTCTCGCAGTTGGAGGGTGGTTCGAAATTTGTGGTGCGGTAACGGAAACTGTTGACACCGTGCAGAGCCCGCGTCACGGGATAGCCAACTCGAATCGCGTCACCCGCACGCTTCCTCCGAGCGCTCTGGTCGCGTGATTGAAGACGGCGTAGCGGTAGCCCATGAAGAACTGCCAGGCGTTGTTGAGCGTGAAGGCGGGGCCGAGCTGGCTGAAGCCGGTGCCGTCCGTGCTGTACGAGAACTGGGCCTGCCGCCCGCTCCCGGGCCGGATGTCGGCGCGGGCGCGCAGCCAGATCCGGCTGCCCGTGAAGCCCGTGCTCGCCCGCTCGGTGCCGGTACCGGTGGTGTTCCAGTTGCCGTCCATGGTCAGGCCGTCGACCATCACCACGCGCGTCGTGCCCCCGTCGCGCTTGAGGCCGATCCAGGCGGAGGAGTCACGCAGCATGGCGAGACCCGTCCGGTCGCCGTCGGCCATCTGGGAGCAGTCGAGTTCGATGGTGGCGGTGGAGGTGGGCCCCTGGATGCGGTGGGTGAGTGTGTTGCGGGCGCTGTAGAGGTCGGCGGTCACCGAAGCGGTGTGCAGGGTCAGCCCGTTGCCGACGGAGAACCTGCCGGTGTCGGGGTTGTGGTTCCACTCCCACTGCGGGCCGAGCCGAGTGCCCTCGAAGGTGTCCGTGCCTGTCATCGGCGCGACGGGGCGCAGGGGCAGCGGTGCGGTGTAGGACTGTCCCCAGGCACCGTCCACGAGTTGCAGCACGGGCCAGCCGTCCCCGGTCCAGGTGATCGGGGCGAGCGCCGGGACCCGGCCGCCGGGGTATGCGTCGACGAAGGCCATGTAGTGCCACTGTCCGTCCGGGGTGCTCACCAGGCCGCCCTGGTGCGGCACTCCGCCGCCGGCGATCGGTCCGCGCAGGTCGAGGAGCACCTGGCGCATCTCGTACGGGCCGAAGGGGCCGGCGGCGGACTTCAGGATGTACTGGCCGTTGGCCGGGCGGGTCAGGAAGATGTAGTAGTTTCCGTTGATCTTGTAGAAGCGGGCTCCCTCCAGGGTGCCGACGCTCGACGGGGTGCTGAACACCTGCTGGGAGCGGACCTGGGTGCGCGCGTCCGGGGAGAGCTGGGCGACGTGGATGGCGGTGTTGCCGTACGCCACGTACGGGGTGTCGTCGTCGTCGAACAGCAGCCCCGCGTCGTAGTAGACCTCGCCGAGCGAGGCGTGTCTGGTCCAGGCCCCTGCGACGGACGCGGCGGTGTAGAGGTAGGTGCGAGCGAAGTCGATCTGGCCCAGCCAGTAGAAGGTGCCGTTGCCCGGGCGGTAGCCCAGGGAGGACGCCCAGATGCCGCGGACGTAGCCCCGGCCGCCGGTCAGGTCGTACTTGCTCCCGAAGTCCAGCACCGGCACCGAGTGGCCGGCGAACTCCCAGTTGACCAGGTCGTAGGAGCGCAGGATGGGCGCGCCAGGTGAGTAGTGCATCGTCGAGGCGGAGTAGTAGTAGGTGTCGCCGACGCGGATGATGTCGATGTCCGCGAAGTCCTGCCACAGGACGGGGTTCGTGTACGTCGCCAGTGGGGCGTCCG
This sequence comes from Streptomyces sp. CNP082, assembly GCF_059570535.1. Lineage (NCBI taxonomy): Bacteria > Bacillati > Actinomycetota > Actinomycetes > Kitasatosporales > Streptomycetaceae > Streptomyces > Streptomyces sp. CNP082. The sequence continues at coordinate 98,375 of NZ_JCANSZ010000027.1, read as the reverse complement.
CGGCGGCGGAAGCCGCGGCCGGCCGGGCATGTGCGGTGTGCGCGAGGGGGAGCGCGGTCGCTGCGGTCACGCCGGTGGCGGCCGTGAGCACGTTCCGGCGGCTCCAGGGGCGCAGTGGGTCGGGCATGGGGGGTCGGCCTCCTCGGTCGTACGGGGGTCAGGTGCGGGTCCACCGCTGGCTGGACTGGCCGTTGCAGGCCCACAGGACCAGTCGCGAACCGTTCGCGGTGGCCGCGCCGCTCACGTCCAGGCACAGTCCGGCGTGCACGTTGCGGATCTCACCGTCGGCGGTGAGGGTCCACTTCTGGTTGTCCTGGCCGTTGCAGGACCAGGTGATCACCGGTGTGCCGTTGGCGGTCCCCTGGTCCTCGGCGTCCAGGCACTTGTCGCCGAAGACGCGGATCTCTCCGCCCGCCCACGTCGTCCAGAGCTGGTTGGCGGCGGTGTGGCAGTCCCAGATCACGACGCCCGCACCGGCGGAGGTGGCGGAGTTCTCCACATCCAGGCAGCGGCCGGAACCGCTGCCGCGGATCCGGGAGGTCTCGGCGGCGAGCGGCGTGCCGCCGGTGACCCGGAACGCCGTCACGCCGTGCGCCGGTACGCTCGCGGTGATCTGACCGCTCGTACTCGACGTGGCGCCGGTCCACAGGTCGGTCAGGGTGAACGGCCCGCCGGTCAGGCCGATCTGGGCGGCCGTGGTGCTGACCGTGGAGGTGCCCTCACCGCGGTTGAACAGTCCGACGGCGACCGAGCCGTCGGCCAGCGGCTTGGCGAACACCTCGGTGGTGCCGTCGTCGCGCACCCGTCGCCCGCCGGCACCCAGGGGGTCCTGGTTCACCGCCAGCAGCCGCTGGTTGCGCAGTACCGCGCTGACATCGGCGGACATGGTGCGGATGTCGTTGCCCGCCATCAGCGGCGCGGCCATCAGCGCCCACAGGGTGAAGTGCGAGCGGGACTCGGCAAGCGTGAGCCCCGGCCGTCCCACGACCAGCATGTCCGGGTCGTTCCAGTGACCCGGGCCCGCCTGGGCGGCGAGCGGGGCGTTGACGTCGACGACGTTGCCGACGCCCATCGGGTAGCTGTTGACGTTGCCGTTCTGCCAGATGTCGAGCAGGTCCTCGGTGGTGCGCCACAGGTCGGCGACCTCGCCCCAGTTGTACGTGGAGCCGGTGATCGCGTGGAAGCTGTTGGGGTTGATGCTGTAGACGATGGGCCTGCCCGTGTCCCGTAGCGCGTCACGCATCAGGGAGAACCGGGCCACCTGCTCGTCGCGCGTGCCGTCGGGCGAGCACCAGTCGTACTTGAGGTAGTCCACGCCCCAGGAGGCGAAGGTGCCGGCGTCCTGCACCTCGTGCCCCATACTGCCGGTCGAGCCGGGGAACGTGCCGACGCGCTGCGCACAGGTGCGCTCCGTGGGCACCTGGTAGAGGCCGAACTTCAGGCCGCGGCTGTGGATGTAGTCGCCCAGCGCCTTCATCCCGCTGGGGAACTTCGCCGGGTGGGCGCGCAGGTTGCCCTGGGCGTCACGTTGCGGGTCGAACCAGCAGTCGTCGACCACCACGTACTCGTAGCCCGCGTCCCGCATGCCCGAGCTGACCATGGCGTCCGCCGCCTGGCGGACCATGTCCTCGGTGACGCCGCAGCCGAAGCTGTTCCAACTGTTCCAGCCCAGCGGCGGAGTGACGGCCGGGCTGCCGGGAGCGGCTCGGGCCACCGGCTGGTGGGGTGCCGTGGCGGACAGTGTCAGCACCGCGGCCGTCACCGCGAGCAGGCGGGCCAGTCGCCTTCGTGATCGGGTGAGCATTGCCGCTCCTTTCGCCGCGCCCGCCCCGCGGGACTCGCTCGTACGCGGGGCGGGTGGTTCCTTGCGGCCGTCCGTTGGTGAGCAGAGGGAGTCGGCCCGGGTGTGCGGGCCGTGCACAGACTGTGAGGCAGCGCCCGGTGTCAGTAGCCGTAGATCATCTTGTACGCGACCTCCGGCAGGAACTGCCCGGCGGTGGAGCCCTGTCCGACACCGCAGTCGCCGTCGGACTCTCCCGGGGTCTTGATCCACAGGAGCATCTCGGCGCCGCCGCCCTCCTGGGTGGGTGTGCCGATCTTGCGTCCGCCGGGGTTGCACCACTCGCCGTTCGAGCCGTTGCCGTTGCGGCTGGTGTCCACGACGAACGGCTTGCTGTAGCCGTGGCGCTGGCCCAGTGCCTGGTTCACACTGCCGGCGTAGGACACGTTCTCCGAGGTGGTGAAGTAGTTCGAGACGTTGAGGGAAAAGCCCCTGGCGAGGCTGAGTCCGGAGGCGTGAAGACGTTCGGCCATGGTCGAGGCGTCGACCCAGCCGGGGTTGCCCGCGTCGAGATAGACCCAGGCGTTCGGTGCCGCGGACCGGAACTGCGAGAGCGCGTTGGTGAGCATGGCCTGCCGCTCGTTGATCTGCTCCTGGGACATGCAGTTGTAGTCGCCGAGGGCGTCGGGCTCCAGTACGACGACGGCGGGACGGCTGCCGATACCGCGGGCGAAGGCGTCTATCCACCCGGCGTACTCGGACGGCGAGGCTGCTCCACCGCCCGAGTGCCCGCCGCAGGCGTCACGGCCGTACATGTGGTAGGCGACGAGGATCGGCAGCTTGTCGGCGGCCTGGGCCGCACCGGTGTAGGAGCTGACGGCGGAGCCGATGTCACCGCTCCAGGAACCGAACCAACGGGCCATGGGGGTACCGGCGATGGAGCTGCGGATCGCGGAGGCCCGGCCGTCTCCGGGGTTGGCGGCCGACCAGACCGCGGGGCTGGAATCCGGGTCGACGTAGAAGCCGCTGGTCATGGCGAGCGGGGTGGGCGCCGCCTGCGCGGCTGGTGACGACGCCAGGAACAGCGGCAGAGCGAGGAGTGCTGCGACCGCCGCGCGCATGAGTTTGCGCATCGGTGAACCTCATTCATGAAGGGGAACGCCGCGAGGCTTTCGTCCTGAGCTCGCGGCATGGCGGTGCGACGATGTCGGGCTGCCGCACTCCGAGCACGAGTGGCGCACGGGAGCATGGCTGTTGGGAGCGCTCCCAGTTTGTGGCGGAGATTCGCGAGAACTTCCGGTCATCGTGTGGGTGCTGATGGGAACCTGTCAAGAGTCGCCGTGCGGGTGACGCCGTTCGGCCGCGGTTTGCGAGCCAGTCGTGCGCTGACCGTTGACAGCCGCCGCATCCCTCCTTACTGTCTCGCCTGCATTTCGAACGCGTGACGAAATATCGAACAGGGTGAAGGAGTCACCAGCCGTGCGCATCAGCGGAATCAGCACGCATGTCGTCGGCACCCCCTGGCGGAACCTGACCTATGTTCAGGTGCACACCGACGAGGGCCTCACCGGGGTCGGCGAGACCCGGATGCTGGGCCGCACCGACGCCCTGGTGGGTTATCTCCGCGAGGCCGAGGTGAACCACATCGCGGGCTCCGACCCGTTCGCCGTCGAGGATCTGGTCCGCCGGATGAAGTACGGCGACTTCGGCCGGGCTGGCGAGATCGTGATGTCGGGGATCGCGTGCGTGGAAACCGCCTGCTGGGACATCAAGGGCAAGGCGCTCGGCGTGCCGGTGTGGCAGCTTCTGGGCGGCGCGGTGACCGACCGGGTCAAGGCGTACGCCAACGGCTGGTACACCACCGAGCGCACGCCCGAGGCGTACCACGAGGCCGCCCGCGGCGTAGTCGGGCGCGGCTACCGGGCGCTGAAGATCGACCCGTTCGGCGCGGGCCGCTTCGAGCTGGACCACGCGGAGTCCCGCTACGCGGTCTCGCTCATCGAGGCGGTGCGCGACGCCGTCGGCGACGACACGGAGCTGATGCTGGAGATGCACGGCCGCTTCTCGCCGGCCACGGCGGTGCGGCTGGCCCGGGAGATGGCGCCGTTCCGGCCGGCGTGGCTGGAGGAGCCGGTGCCGCCGGAGAACCTGAAGGCGCTGGCGAAGGTGGCCGCGCGGGTGGACGTGCCGGTGGCGACCGGGGAGCGGATCCACGACCGGATCGAGTTCCGTGAGCTGTTCGAGAGCCAGGCCGCGGACATCGTGCAGCCGGACGTGGGGCACGTCGGCGGCATCCTGGAGACGCGCAAGCTCGCCGCCACCGCCGAGACCCACTACGTGCTGCTCGCGCCGCACAACGTCGGGGGCCCGGTGCTGACCGCGGCCTCCCTGCAAGTCGGCTTCTGCACCCCGAACTTCAAGGTCCTGGAGCACTTCAACGACTTCGCCGACGCGGAGATCAAGAAGGTCGTCAAGGGCGCACCCGAGGTGGTCGACGGCTACTTCACCCGCTCCGAGGAACCGGGCCTGGGGGTGGAGCTGGACACCGACGCGGCGGCGGAGTTCCCCCAGCAGCGGGCGCACTTCGACCTGTGGGCAGAGGACTGGGAGAAGAGGAACCCCGATGGCTGAGCCACCCGGTGCCGTCCTGCTGCGGGAACCGCGGGGTTGTGGCCCGCGACTCGTATGACCCGATCACGGACTTTCGCTGATGAGGAGTTGGCCATGACCCCGACCACGAGCAGACGCTCCGTGCTGGCCGCCACGGCCGGCGGCCTGGCCGCCGCCGGGCTCGCCGCCCCCGCGGCGGCGGACACCGCCGGCCCGCCGAGCCGGCCCTTCCGTGAGCCGTTCGGCCGGCTGGCCGACGGCACCCGCGTGGACCGCTGGACGCTCGCCAACGGCGGCACCCGGATGCGGGTGCTGTCCTACGGCGGCATCGTGCAGTCCCTGGAACTGCCCGACCGCCGCGGCGGGTACGCGAACGTGTCGCTGGGCTTCGACGACCTCGACGACTACGTCGCCCTCAGCCCGTACTTCGGCGCGCTCATCGGCCGCTACGGCAACCGCATCGACAGCGGCCGATTCACCCTCGACGGCCGGACCTACCGGTTACCGCTCAACGACGGGGACCACAGCCTGCACGGCGGCGACAAGGGCTTCGACAAGCGGGTCTGGGACGTCGAGCCGTTCACCTCCGCGGCGGGCACGGGACTGACCCTGCGCTATGTCAGCGGCGACGGCGAGATGGGCTACCCCGGAGCGCTGGCCACCCGGGTCGACTACACCCTCACCGCTGACGGCGACTGGCGGATCGACTACGCCGCCACCACCTCCGCGCCGACGGTCGTGAACCTCACCAGCCACGTGTACTTCAACCTCGCGGGCGAGGGCAGCGGCGACGTCTACGGCCACGAACTGGGGATCGCCGCATCCCGCTACACCCCTGTCGACCAAGGTCTGATCCCCACCGGCGAACTGGCCCCGGTCGCGCGCACCCCCTTCGACTTCCGCCGGCCGAAGGCGGTCGGCGCGGACCTGCGCGACGACCACGGGCAACTGCTGTACGCCAAGGGCATCGACCACAACTTCGTCCTGGACAAGGGCATCACCCGCGCCCCGGAGCGGGCGGCCACGGTCAGGGAGCCCTCCTCGGGCCGCACGATGACCATCAGGACGACCGAACCCGGCGTGCAGTTCTACACCGGCAACTTCCTCGACGGGTCCTTCGCGGGGACCTCGGGCCGGGTCTACCGTCAGGGCGACGGCTTCTGCCTGGAGACCCAGCACTTCCCCGACTCCCCGAACCAGCCGTCGTTCCCCAGCACGGTCCTCCGCCCGGGCGACACCTACCGCTCCACCACGGTCCACTCCTTCGCCGCGGACTGACCCCGCCCCCGCCCCGCGGCCCTGGACGCAGGAGCGGCTGCGCACCATTCGCGCGGCGGGCGCGGCGGGCGCGGCCGGGGCCGCAGGCGGGTGCGGTTCAGGCCCGTTCGCGGATGTCCCTGCCGCTGAACTGCTGCCAGTAGCTCACGCAGGTGTCCCGCCAGTCGGCCGCGTCCGTCTCGTGGAGCGCCAGCTTGGCCCTGACCTCGGCGAAGCGGCGGGCGTCGATATCGGGTTCCAGGGAGTCCCAGGTGCGGCGCATGCCGCTGACATAACGGACGCCGGAGTAGTAGTGGTGGACGAGTTCGTCCCAGAAGATCCTGCCGGTGCTCATAGGACGGTCCCAGGGCACGTGATGGAACCACATCATGAGGTTCTCGGGGACGGTGCCGATGTCTCCGTACGCCGCTTCGAGGGCGGGGTGGTACTGGGCGGTGAAGTCGCTTCCGGTGGGGGAGCGGTCGTAGCCGAGGCCGACGCTGTCCGCCTTGTTGTAGTAGACGGGGTTCCAGTCCTCCCGCGGGAGGTGCGATTCCGAGGGGCCGGGGCCGTAGTGGACGTCGGCGGTGAACTGATGCCCGATCCCGAGCGGAGTCTGGTAGCTCACCAGCGCCTCCCAGGAGCCCATCATCATGGAGACGATCGCGTCGACGACCTTCGGGCTGTTGCTCCAGGTCATCCTCACCCAGTCCGCGGCGATGTCCCCGGAGTCGGCGGTCCAGTCCCAGGACTGGCGGCCGAAGGCGTACAGGTTCGCCTGGGAGAAGTGGTGCCCGGTCAGGTTGTCCGCGTTGCCGAGGTTGGCCACGCCGACGACGGCGGTGTCCGAGTGGCCCTGGGCCGTTCCGTCCACGACGTGGCCGACCAGGCGCCTGTCCAGGGGCCGGCCCTGCGCGTCCGTGGCGTGGGTGTCGGTCTTGAGGATCTCCTCCCACATGGGCGCAAGGAAGCAGAGCATCCGGTTCTGGCCGGTGTACTCCTGGGTGATCTGGAGTTCGATGGCCTGGTTGGTGTTCTCCATCCGGCCGAACATCGGGTGGACGGGCTCCCTGGCCTGGAAGTCCAGGGGGCCGTTCTTGGTCTGGAGGAACACGTTGTCCAGGAAGCGGCCGGTGGTTCCGTCGGGCTGGGGCTCGTCGTCGATGTGGCCGAACTCCAGGTAGGCGCGCTTGAGCCGGTCGGTGTCGACGTCGGGGTTGTAGACGAAGGTCCGCCAGTAGATCTTCAGGCCGAGCGGTGCTACGGCGGTCGCCATGCCGTTGGCGCCGTCCCCGTGGTCGTAGCCGAAGTCCTGCGGGCCCGGCTGGCCCTCGGAGTTGGCTTTGACGGTGAAACCGGCGAAGTCCGGTATGGATTCCTGGATCCGCCGGGCTCTCCGGGTCCACCAGTCCCGGAAGGCGGTGTCGGTGGGCGCCATCTGCTCCTCGGTGAGCGTGTCCGGCGCGAAGCGGCCGTCCAGGGGTGCCGCGTACCGGATGGAGAGGGCGAGCCTGATCCCGTACGGGCGCAGCGCGTCGGCCAGCGCGGCCTCCTGGGCGATGTACTCGGGAGTGAGGTAGGAGTTGTCGGCGTTGACGTTGTTGATGGTGATCCCGTTGATGCCGACGGAAGCCATCGCCCGCGCCGCCACGAGGTAGCGGTCGAGGACGACCGGCAGGTTCAGCGCGGCGCTGGCGCCGGTGGCGGCGAAGTTGAAGACCGCACCGTTCTCGCCGTTCAGCCCGCCCGTTCCCGGCTCGTCGTTGCCTGCGTAGAGGCGCTCGGTGTCCCAGTAGTTCAGGTGGCGGTTGGTGACCCTCGGGGTCTCGGTGACCGCCAGTTCCGTGACCGGCTTGTGCGTCTGGATACGCCGCAGGAACGCGAACGCGCCGTACAGGGCGCCGACCTCGGTGGTGCCCGCGATGAGGGTGAACGCCTGCCGCCCCTGGGAGACCGGCCTGACGAGGAAGCCGTCCCGGCCCACGCGCTCCAGCTCGCCGTCCCGCAGGAACCGGCGCACGGCCCGCGAACTCTCCGGGGTCCCCACGACGACGGCGCCGTCGGGCAGGGCGTCCCCCGGCTGCGGGAGCGCCGGCACCGGGCGGTCCAGCAGCCCGCTCAGGCCCCGTACCAGCTCTTCCCTGGCCGCCCCGAGGGTGGACGTCATCAGCCGCTCGGTCGATCCCGGAGCCATGCTCAGGTCCTGTGTGTGGCGGTACGACGGGTTCCGGTCGGCGTTCTCCACGACGACGGCGGTCACCTGCCGCCGGTACTGCCTGAGCAGGTGCGGGTCGCCGACGGGTACGTACCGCAGCCACATGGCGGAGCCGTCCTCCGGTGGCGCGGCGGGGCCGACGGGTGCGCCCTTCCGGTCCAGCGCTCCCGCGACCCCGCCCGCGGCCGGTCCCAGAGCCGCGCCCGCCGCGACCGCACCCATGAATGACCGTCTCTTCATTGACATGAACCCGTCCTACCAAAGAGCCTCCGGCTTGTCAGTATGGGGATCGGTGTTCCTGTATGTGAACTCGTGTCTGTGTGGTCGAGCAGGGCCGGTGGTGACGTACGGCGCGCCGGTCCGCCGGCGGTTCCTACCCCCGCAGGGCCAGCACCGACCAGGCCGCCGTCGCGACCGCCGCGGCACCGGGTTTGAGGAGGGTCAGGCGGGTCAGCAGCCGGTCGTCCCACTCCTCGCCGGTGCCGGAGGCGAACCGCAGGACCGGGGTGGCCGCGCGGCCCAGCGCGAAGCCGAGGCCGGCCAGCAGCGCCACGCCCGCGTCGTTGGCCAGCAGCACTCCCAGGGCGAGGGCGTACGGCAGGCTCGCCGACACGTAGGTCCGCACCCCGGTGCCCATCTCGAACCCGAACTGCAGTGCGCCGCGGGCCAGATGGCGCTGCAGCACGTCCTGCGGGACCTGCCGCGCGTTCTGCGGCAGCCGCAGGCGCAGCACCCCCGCGTCGCGCGCGACGGCGAGCAGCCCGAGGGCGGCCGTCGCCCCCGCGCGCCAGTGCGCGGCGACCGGTGCGACCAGCCCCGAGGCAAGCCACAGCACCGTGGCCGACAGCAGGGCGCCGAGCAGCAGCCCGGTGGAGAAGACCCCGAGCACGGTGGTCTGTCGGTGAACGGCCCGCCAACCTGGCGAGGCAAGCGCGTGCGCGCTGTTCCGCGTTCAAACGGAGCCGGAGAGCGAGTAGCCGGCCAGGCCGCCGAGGATCGTCCAGGTGAGCAGGGGACCGTACCAACTGGCCGCCGCCGCACCGCCGCTGAGGACGAGCATCGGCACCGCCGGGTCGGTCAGCCGGCCGCGCCACGCCGGCCGGGCCGGGCCCGTGCCGACCCGGGGCACGTCACGCCCCGCCGACGAGGGCCCGCCAGGTCTGCTGGCCGATGATGCCGTCGACGCTCAGTCCGGCGCCGCTCTGGAACTCCCTGGTCGCGTCCGCCGTGAGCGGTCCGAACACGCCGTCCACCGTCAGCGGGTAGCCGTGTTTGACGAGTTGGACCTGCGCGGCGTCGACGGCGTCGCCGGAGTCGCCCTGCCGGACGGTGACCACCAGGTGCGTCCAGGTGGTGGCGTTGACCGTGCCGGTCGGCCGCAGGTCCATGGACTCCTGGAAGCCGGTGACCGCGGCCTCGGTGTCGGGGCCGAAGATCCCGTCCGGCTCGGTGGCGAACCGGTGGTGGCCCAGGAGGTGCTGGGCCGCGGCCACGTCCGGGCCGCGCGAGCCGTCCTGCAGCGTGGGCCAGGTGACGGCGCCCTCGCAGCCGCAGTCGGTGGTCCAGCGGCAGATGGAACGCACCCAGCCGGAGCCGGAGTTGAAGTAGCCGTCGTGGCAGCGCCGTTCGATGCCGCAGCCGCGCGTCGTGCGCAGCGAGCCGCTCGGCTCTGCCGACGCGTTGGGCGACCTGGTCGCCCCAGCCCCCCACCCCGGCGGCGCACCTTGCTCCAGTCGGCGACGGTCGCGGGCTTCGCCGCCCTCGGCGTCTTCGGGGCGGCCAGGGAGGCGTACGCGGACGGCTACGACATCTGGGAGGGCGCGTGTCCCTCCTACGCCTCGGAGCACGACTGCTCCCCCGGCTGCGGCCCGAGCACCGTGCACGGCCAGCGCGGCCCTCCCCCGCCGGCCGCGGCGCCCGTCGCTCAGGTCGAACTCGACGTCCGTGGCCCTCGCCGAGGCCGTCCCGAACGCGGAGGCCGTCCATCTGGTCAACAACAACGCCGCCGCGCTGGTGCTGGCCGCCACCGCCCTCGCCGGGGGGCGCGAGATCCTCATCAGCCGGGGCGAACTGGTCGAGATCGGCGACGGGTTCCGCCTCCCCGAACTGATGGAGAGCACCGGCGCCCGGCTGGTCGAGGTCGGCACCACCAACCGCACCCACCTCGACGACTACGCGCGCGCTGTCGGCCCCGGCACCGGCCTCGTGCTCAAGGTGCACCCCTCCAACTTCCTGACCACCGGCTTCGTCTCCTCCGTTCCGGTCGGCCAACTCGCCGCGCTGGGCGTACCGGTGGTCCACGACATCGGTTCCGGGCTGCTGCGGCCACACCCCGCGCTGCCGGACGAGCCCGACGCCGCGACCTCCCTCGGCCAGGGCGCCGACCTGGTCACCGCCAGCGCGGACAAGCTGCTCGGCGGCCCCCAGGCGGGCCTGCTGCTCGGCCGGCGCGACCTCGTCGAACGGCTCCGCACCCACCCGCTGGCCCGCGCGCTGCGCGTCGGCAAACTCACCCTCGCCGCCCTGGAGGCCACCCTCCTCGGCCCCCAGCCCCCGGTGGCGCGGGCCCTGGCGGTCCACGCAGCCGAACTCGCCGCCCGCGCCGAGGTGTTGGCGACCGGGCTCGCCGAACGGGGCGTCGCCGCCGAGGCGGTGCCCAGCCAGGCCCGGGTCGGTGGCGGCGGAGCGCCCGGCATCACCCTGCCGAGCGCCGCCGTCGCGCTGCCCCCCGCCCTCGCCGGGCCGCTGCGCGCCGGTGCCCCGGCCGTCGTCGGCCGCGTCCACGGCGACCGGCTGCTGCTCGACCTGCGGACCGTTCCCGAGGAGGACGACGCCGGACTGCTCGCCGCCGTTCTCGCCGCGGTGACCGCGACGCCGGAGGAGGCGTGAGGGCGACCCCCGGCCTGGTGATCGCGACGGCCGGCCATGTCGACCACGGCAAGTCGACGCTGGTACGCGCCCTCACCGGCACGGACCCCGACCGGCTCGCCGAGGAGCGGCGGCGCGGCCTCACCCTCGACCTAGGCTTCGCCTGGACCACCGCGCCCGGCGGGCGCACCCTCGCCTTCGTCGACGTGCCCGGCCACCACCGCTATCTGGCCACCACCTTCGCCGGGATCGCCACCGCGCCCGCCGTGCTGCTGGTGGTCTCCGCCGAGGAGGGCTGGCGCCAGCAGACCGCGGAACACCTCGCCGCGCTCGACGCGTTCGGCATACGCACCGGGCTGCTGGCCGTCACCCGCGCGGACCTCGCCGACCCCGCGCCGGCCCTCGCCGAGGCGGCGGAACGCACCTCGGGCACCGGCCTCGCCGGCGCGCCGGCCGTCGCCGTCAGCGCCCGCACCGGGGAAGGGCTCGACCTGCTCGTACGGGAACTCGACGCGCTGGCCGCCGCGCAGCCGCCGCCGGATCCGGCGGCCCCCGTACGACTGTGGCTGGACCGGGCGTTCACCGTGGCGGGAGCCGGCACCGTCGTCACCGGAACGCTCACCGCCGGAACCCTCGCCGAGGGCGACACCCTGCACCTCGCCCCCGCCGGCCGCACCGTCCAAGTGCGCGCCCTCCAGAGCCTCGGCCGCGCCGTTGACCGGGTGACCGGCCCCGCCCGCGTCGCCGTGAACCTCCGCCGGATCGGCGCCGACCAGGCCGCACGGGGCAACGCGCTGCTCACCCCCGGGCGCTGGTGGACCACGGACCGCGTGGACGTCCGTTACGAACCGGCGGGCCGGACGGCCGACGGCGGCGACCCTCCCCGCCTGCCGGCCGAACCTCTGGTCCACTGCGGCACCGCCGCCACCAGCGCGCGGCTGCGGCCCCTGGGCCGGGGCGCCGCCCGCCTCACCCTGCGCACTCCGCTGCCGCTCCACGCCGGCGACCGGCTGCTGCTGCGCGACCCCGGATCCCGGCTGCTGGCCGGCGCAACGGTGCTCGACCCGGAGCCGCCCCCGCTGACCGGCCGGGGAGCCGCCGCCGACCGCGCACGCCGGCTCGCCGGCATCGCCGAGCCGACCGACCCCGCCGTTCGCCTGGCCGCCGTCGGCCTGGACGAACGCGCCCGGCTCACCGCGCAGGGCTACGCCGTCGACGCGGGCGGCGAACGCTGGCTGCTCGACCCGGGGCACGCCGAACGGCTGGGCGCCACCCTGGCCGCGGCGGTGCGGGAACACGCCGAGACCCACCCCGCAGACCCGGGACTGCCGGTCGCCCGTGCCGGTCACCTCCTCGCGCTGCCGCCGGACACCGCCTGGGACGTCCTGGCCGCCGTATCAAGCGGAGAACTGGTCCTGCGTGACGGCAGGCTGTATCGCGCACACGAAGCGGACCGGCTCCCCGCTGCGGTCGCCGCCGGGCTGGAAGGCCTGCTCGACGACCTGCGGTCCGCCCCCTTCCAGGCACCCACCCGGCGGCGGCTGGACGAACTGGGCCTCAGCGCCGAGGCGTTGACGCTGCTGGTGCGCCGCGGCGCACTGGAGCGCGTGGGCGCGGTCTGCCTCCCCGCCGGGTCGGTGGACCGTGCCGTCCGCGAACTAGCGGGAGCACCCCAGCCGTTCACGGTCGGCGAGGCCGCCCGCGCCCTGGCCGTCAGCCGCCGCGTCGCGATCCCGCTGCTGGAAACCCTCGACGAGAGGGGCCGCACCCACCGCCGCCCCGACGGGCGCCGGGTCCTCACGGACGGCGGGTGAGGGCGCGGGCTGGCGGGCGCTGCGCCTGCCGGCCGACGAGTGGGAGCGACGCGAACCGGTGCCGTACGACCTGGACACGGCCCCACCTCGCCAAGGCCGCCGGCATCGGCCGCGCGGAGGGGTGCCGGCGGCTGCCGTCCCGGTGACGCCCGCTCAGGCGGCGGGGCGGCAGCGGGAGAAGAACGGCACTCCCTTGGCCACCTGGACGCGGGTGTTCTCGCGCTCGTCCACGAACGCGCGCAGCTCGTTCTCCCCGTCCACGTACGCCCACGGGATCTCCCGTACGTCCGTGCCGATCAGCTCGAACTGCCGCAGCGCCTCCTCCCACCGCCCGCACCGCACCAGTGCCAGGGCGAGGTGGTTGCGGACCGCGGCGGCGGCCGGGTCGCCCGGCTTGCGGTCCGCGCACACCTCCAGCGCGCGGTCCACGGCCGCGCTCACCCGCTGCCGGGGCACCGGGCCGCGGCGGGGGTGCTCCATGAGGTACTCCGTCACCGCCGCGACCGGCAGCGCGGCCAGCAGCCGTCCCGGCTGGGCCCGCGCCGCCGCGGTCTCGGCGAAGTCGAACATCTCCTCGTGCGACCCGTACCACTTCGCGCAGAGGAACTGCAGGGCGCTGGAGTGGCAGCCGTAGTGGTCGGGGTCGCAGTCCATGACGTTCAGCAGCAGTTGGTCGAAGACCGGGCGGGGTGCCTGGACGCCGCGGGCGTGGTCCAGGGCGACCCGCCAGGGGACCGGGTCACCCGGGTTGAGCTCGGCGGCCCTGTCGATGACCTGGGTGGCCTGCGTCAGGATCCGGAAGAACGTGGCGAACCGCTCGCGGGAGACGTGCTTGGCATACGCGCCGGTACGTGCCTCCCAGGCGCGGCAGATCTCCAGCTCCGCCGCGACGAGAACGGCGTCCGGATCGTCGCCGTCCTTCGCCTGCCAGACCTCCAGCCAGCGGGGCCGCGTCAGGGCGACGTCGGCGAGCTTGCGCACGCACGTGTCGCGCCGCTCCCACGCCCGGCGGCGGCGGGTGTCGGCGAGCAACTCCAGGGCCGGGGCGTGGTCGCCCTGCCATGCCGCGGACAGCACCGGCCGCAGCACGGGATCGGGGCGGTCGAGACCCAGTTGGGTCACCGGCGGCAGCGAGGCACCGACGGAACGCAGGTGGCGGAGCACACGGGGGAAGGCAAGCAGCATAGGCAGACGCGGCATACCGGTATGACCGCGCGGATGCGGCCAGGGTTGTCCGTGACACATCACGGCTGCGCAACACCTGTCCCCGGGGTGCGCTGCGTGCCGCGGCGGCCGTGACACACCGGAGATCAGGGGCGTACCCGCGTATGGAGAGCGGACAGCGGCGAGGCGGGACGAGCGGACGGGCGGGAGGGACCTTCGGCCCTGTGATCGGGCGCGACCCTCGTCACAGAGTGGTGGCACAGGTGCTTTCCCATCGCGGGCGAGAGCACGCACCCCGGTCTTGCGGGGGTGACTGCGGCACGTGGCCCCATGGCCGTCCGCAGCCGCGTCCCTGCCGGCGTGAGCACGAGCGGAGCGCGCTGAGATTCCGCATTCCGCGTTCCGCACCGAGATGCGGAGGCAAGACAATGGCGCATACCGTGAAATGGGACGTCGGCCTGTACCTCTTCGAAGAGGAGGGGACGACGAAGGCGCGCGTGGTGCTGGACACCGCGACCACGCAGTTCACCGGGCACGGAGACGCGCACCGGAACCCTGCGGACCCGGACGTGCCGGAGATCGGCGACGAACTCGCTGCCAGCAGGGCGCTCGCCGACCTCGGCCGGCAACTGGAGGACGTCGCCTGGCGGGACATCGGCGCCGGCTCCGCCTCCGGGCGCACTGCGCGTCCGGGCGAGGGCTGGCCCGCTACGGACCGGATGTGAGGAGGACCGGCCGAGGAAACGGTGGCGAATCATGCGAGCTGAACTCGGCGATCACCTCGTGGTGGAGAGTCCGGCGACCGGAGCCGCCAGACGCGAGGGCGAGATCGTCGGAATCCGCCATGCGGACCGTACGCCCCCCTACGAGGTGCGCTGGTCGGACACGGACGAGGTGACCCTCGTCTTCCCCGGGCCCGACGCGCACATCCACGGTGCCCGGCACCGTCCGGAGAGCGCACCCGAGCCCTCCCGGCCGCGTACCGGCCGGACGGGAGGGCGGGCGGGCACCGAGCCGCGCGCAGCCCCGGCCCACAGGCCGCACCACCCCGGTGACATCGGCCGCCGCGTGACCGCGGAACGCCGGCGCCTGGGCCTGACCCGCGAGGAGACGGCCCGCCGCGCCGGAATGGCGCCGGAGTACCTGGAGTACGTCGAAGAACAGGCCGCCGACCCGACGGCGTCCTGCCTCGCCCGCCTGGCCGGCGTGCTGGGCACCACCCCCGTCGCGCTGCGGGGCGGCGGCCTCGACATGCCGCCCGGCCAGGGGCAGGCGCTCCGGCACCCGCGGATGCGGGAACTCGACTCCGGGGAGTGCCGCCAACTGCTGTCCGCGTCCGGCGTGGGACGGGTGGCGGTGTCGACACCGCAGGGCCCGGCGGTGGTTCCCGTCAACTACGAGGTCGTCGACGGGGATCTCGCGTACCGGACCGCGCCGGACTCGGCTCCGGCGGCGGCCGTGGGATCGGAGGTCGCCTTCGAGGTCGACCAGCTGGACGAGGCCATGGGCCAGGGCTGGAGCGTCCTGGTCGTCGGCCCCGCACGGGTGGTGACCGACCCCGACGCCGTACGCAGGCTGGCCGAAGGCGCCCACGCCTCGCCGTGGGCCGGGGGCGAGCGGGAGATGTGGGTGTCGATCCGGCCCAGGCGCATCACGGGACGCCGCATCGAGGAGGGCGGGGCGTAGGCCGGTGACGGGTGCGCAGGTGAGGGACCTCTGTGGAGGCGGTCATGGCTGGTGCGAGCGGGCGTCGGCCGATCGTGGCGGGCGTCGATCCTGATCGTACGAAGTGGCTGGTGCTGCTGTGGGCCGCCGACGAGGCGGCCCGGCGGGGGCTGCCGCTGCGGCTCGTCCACGCACACGACGTGCCGCCTCCGAGCAGTGGGTACCGGTCGGAGGCGGCACGGGGGGTCTGGGAGGAGTGGAACCGTGCGCTGTACGGCGTGTCCGAGCGCATGCTCCACAAGGCGGCTGAGTCCGTCGCGTCCCGGCAGCCGGCGGTGGAGGTGACGCCGGTGCTGGCGGAGGGAGCGCCGGCCGCGGTGCTGCGCGCGGAGGCGCAAGGCGCCGCGCTGGTCGTCGTGGGCGCCCGCCACCTGGGCAGACGGCGCGAGATGCGCACCCCCGCCTCGGTGGGGCTCTCCCTCAGCGCACGCGCGCCTTGTCCGGTGGTCGTCGTGCGGGAGGCGGAGCACGTGAGTCAGGAGCCGGCGTATTTCGTGGTGGGTGTGGACGGCAGTGGGCATGCGGCGGTGGCGGTGGACTGGGCGTTTGAGGAGGCGGCGCTGCGGGGGGCGCGGTTGCGGGCTGTGTATGTGTGGCATCCGCCGCTGCTGGGGGTGGGGGATGAGGCTGCTGCGGTGCAGGAGTGCCGTCGGGTGCTGGCGGAGGCGGTCGCGGGGCGGGAGAGGACGTACCCGGATGTGGTGGTGCATCAGGAGGTCGTACGGGGGCATCCGGTGGAGGTGCTGGCGGAGGCGTCGGAGCATGCGCTGGGGCTGGTGGTGGGGACCCGGGGGCACGGCGGGTTCACGGGGATGCTGCTGGGATCGGTGAGCCAGGGGGTGCTGCACCACGCCCGCTGCCCGGTCATCTCGGTCCCCGCGTGAGCCGGCGGACGGCCGCCCCGCGGAGGCCGGGAAAGCGGCGCCCACGGCCGTCGTCCGGCGGCGGCATCCGGGTGTCGGCGGGCAGCCGCTCCCGGGCAGGTCCCCGCCACGGTGCCCGGGCGGCCGTACGTTACCCACGAGAGGAGGCGGCTTCGATGACCGCGCCCGCACCCGGCGAACCGGCCGGCACTCCCCGCGACGGGCTGGTGCCGCAGTTGCACGGCCTGCGCGCCGTGGTGTTCGACACCGACGGCGTCATCACCGACTCCGCCCGGGTCCACGCCGCCGCCTGGCGCCTCGCCTTCGACGCCGCGCTGCGCGCCCACCCGCCCGCCGGCCCCGCGCTGCGCGGGCCGTTCGACCCCGTAGAGGACTACCGGCGGTACGTGGACGGCAAGTCCCGCCTCGACGGCGCGAAGGACTTCCTCGCGGCACGCCGGCTGGCCCTGCCGCTCGGCGACCCCGCGGATCCCCCGGGCACCGGCACCGTGTGGGCGGTGGCCGCGGCCAAGGACGCGGCCTTCACCGCCCACCTCGACGAGCACGGCGTGCCGGCGTACCCGGGCAGCGTGCGGCTGCTGGACCGACTGCGCCGGGCCGGCGTGCCGTGCGCGGCCGTCTCCGCCTCCCGGCACGCCCGGGACCTGCTGCTCCGTGCCGGCGTACGGGACCGCTTCGCCTGCCTGGTGGACGGCGCCGACAGCGCCCGCCTCGGCCTGAAGGGCAAGCCCGCGCCGGACCTGTTCCTCGAAGCGGCCCGCCGGCTGCGGACCGGCCCCCGCGAGGCCGCGGTCGTCGAGGACGCCCTGGCCGGCGTCGAAGCCGGCCGGGCCGGCGGCTTCGCCCTCGTCGTCGGCGTGGACCGGACCGGCACCGCGGAGAGCGCCGCGGACCTCGAAGAGCGCGGCGCGCATCTGGTGGTCCGCGATCTGACGGAGCTGCTCGGCCCATGAGCGACGACTGGACCTGGACGTACGAGGGCTACGACCCACGGCAGGAGCGACTGCGCGAGGCGCTCTGCACGCTGGGCAACGGCTACATGGCCACGCGCGGCGCCGCTCCCGAGTCCGGCGCCGACGAGACCCACTACCCCGGCACGTACGCCGCCGGCGTCTACAACCGTCTCACCTCCACCGTCGCCGGCCGGCAGGTCGAGAACGAGGACATGGTCAACCTGCCGGACTGGCTGCCGCTGCGCTTCCGCGCCCGCCCGCCCGGCGCCGCCCCCGGCCGCTGGCTGACCACCGCCGACGCCGAGCCCGCCGGGTACCGGCAGCGCCTGCGGCTGCGCGGCGGGGTGCTGGAGCGCAGCGCCGTCTTCACCGACCCCGAGGGGCGCCGGACCGAACTGGCCGAGACGCGCCTGGTGCACATGGGCATGCCGCACCTGGCGGCCCTGCGCACCACGCTGACCCCGCTCGACTGGTCGGGAACGCTGGAGGCCGAGGCCGCGCTCGACGGCTCCGTGACCAACTCCGGCGTCAAGCGCTACCGTTCGCTCGCCGGCCGCCACCTCACCGGCGTCCACACCGGCGCCGACGACCCCGACACGGTGTGGCTGTCCTGCCGTACCAGCAGCTCCGGCGTACGCATCGCGCTGGCGGCCCGCACCCAGGTCACCGCGGGCGACGTCACCGGCTCGCGGCCCCTGCACCACGGTGACGCGTGCGTCGCCCGGTTCCTGGCCGTCCGGGCCCCGGCCGGCGAGCCGGTCACCGTCGAGAAGACCGCGGCGCTGTACACCTCGCGGGACCCCGGGGCCGACGACCCGCTCCGGGCCGCCCGCGAACACCTCTCCCGCAGCCCGGACTTCACCGCTCTGCTGGCCTCCCACACCGCCGCCTGGGAAAGCCTGTGGCAGCGCACCGAACTCCACGTCCCCGGGGAGGCCGGGGCCATCCTGCGGCTGCACCTCTTCCACCTGCTGCAGACCCTCTCCCCGCACACCGCCCGCCTCGACGCCGGGGTACCCGCGCGCGGCCTGCACGGTGAGGCCTACCGCGGGCACGTCTTCTGGGACGAGCTGTTCGTGCTGCCCTACCTGAACCTCCACCTGCCGGAGGTCTCCCGCGCCCTGCTCGACTACCGCCACCGGCGGCTGCCCGCGGCCCGCCGGGCCGCCGCCGCGGCCGGGCACCGCGGGGCGATGTTCCCCTGGCAGAGCGGCAGCGACGGCCGCGAGGAGACCCAGGAGGTGCACCTCAACCCGGACTCGGGCCGCTGGCTGCCGGACCACAGCAGGCTCCAGCACCACGTGGGGCTGGCCGTCGCCTACAACGTCCTGCAGTACGGCCAGGCCACCGGCGACACCGCCTACCTGCACGGCAGCGGCGCCGAGACGGTGCTGGAGGTCGCGCGCTTCTTCGCCGACCTCGCCGCCTGGGACGCCGCGTACGGCCGCCACCGCATCCGCGGCGTGGTGGGCCCCGACGAGTACCACGACGCCTACCCGGGTGCCGCCAGGCCGGGGCTCGACGACAACGCGTACACCAACGTCACGGCCGCCTGGGTGCTGGAGCGCGCGCTCGAACTCCTCGCCGGGCTGCCCGGGGAACGCCGGCGGGAGCTGACCGGGCGCATGGTGCTGGGGGAGGACGAGACGACGCGCTGGGACGAGGTCTCCCGCACCCTCCACGTGCCCTTCCACCGCGACGTGATCAGCCAGTTCGAGGGCTACGGCGAACTCGCCGAGTTCGACTGGGACGGCTACCGCAGCCGCTACGGCGACATCCGCCGCCTCGACCGGATCCTTGAGGCCGAAGGCGACACGGTCAACCGCTACCAGGCCTCCAAGCAGGCCGACGTCCTCATGCTCGGCTACCTCTTCTCCCCGGCCCAGCTCATCGGGCTCTTCGACAGACTGGGCCACCGCTTCGACGACGAGCTGTGGCACCGGACCGTCGACTACTACCTGGCCCGCACCAGCCACGGCTCGACCCTCTCCAGCCTCGTGCACGGCTGGATCCTCGCCCGGGCCCGCCGCGGCACGGCCTGGCGGTACTGCCTGGAGGCGCTCACCAGCGACGTGGCCGACATCCAGGGCGGCACCACCGGCGAGGGCATCCACCTGGGCGCCATGGCCGGCACCCTCGACATGGTCCAGCGCGGCCTGACCGGCCTGGAGACCCGCGATGGCGCGCTGTGCCTCGACCCCGTGCCGATGCCGCAGATGTCCGAGTACGTGCTGCACGTGTGCTACCGGGGCCACCGGGGCATCGAACTGCGCCTGTGCGCCGGCCGGCTCCACGTCACCGTCCCACCGTCCGACCAGCCCCCGCTGACCCTCGTCCTGCCCGACCACACCGTCACCATCGAGCCGGGCGAATCCCGCCGGCTCCGGCTCCCCGACGTCTGAACGGTCCTGACGGCACCGCGCTCAGGCCGCGAACGGGGTGTGGCCGACGTCGTCCACCTGGAAGGACAGGCGGTCCGAGACGCTCACCACGCCGTCCACGGACTGGCAGAGCCGCACGATGATCGGGATCAGGCTCCTGGTCTCGATCACCCCGTGCAGGTCCACCCGGCCGTCCCGTACGGCGACGGACACCTGGGCGGGCGCCAGGCCCATGGTCTGCTGCAGGATGTCGACCTCGATCTCCTCGCGGATGGCGTCGTCCTTGCGGAGGAAGACCCGGAGCAGGTCCCGGCGGCTGATGACGCCGAGCAGCCGGTCCGTGTCGTCCACCACCGGCAGGCCCTTGATGCGCTGCACCTCCATGAGCTGCGCGGCTTCGATGACGTTCCAGTCGGGGCGGGCGCAGACGGCGGGCGCGGACATCAGTTCCTCGGCCCGGGTGCCCTGGGCCTTGGCGCGCTCCCAGGCTTCGAGGGGCGGCAGGGGCACCTTCTCGCCGATGCCGGGCTGGTCGCTGGCCTTCCGCAGCAGATCGGCCTCCGACACCACGCCGATGGGCCGGCCGCCGTCGTCGACGACGGGGAGCGCGGTGATCTCGTTCTCGGTCAGCAGGCGGGCGATCTCCTTGAACGGGGTGTCGTACCGGGCGGTGACGACGTGCCGGGACATCAGGTCGCTGACTCTGCGGTGCTGCATGTTCCCTCCCGCGCTCGGGCGGTCATCCGTGCGGGACGACGGCGACGGGTGCGATGGCGTGGTGCATCAGGGCGTGGGTCACCGGGCCGATCAACGTCGGGAACCGCGGGTGCTTGTGCAAACGGCGGCCCCCGACGAGCAGCCGGGCGCCCGCGGCCTCTTCCAGCAGGCCCGGTGCCACCTCCCCGTCGCGCAGGGCGGACTCCGTCTCGACGTCCGGATAGCGCGCCCGCCAGCCGCTGACGGCGGAGCCGAGCTTGTCCCGCGCCAGGGCCTGCAGGTCGGCGCCGGCCTTCGGGTCCGGCAGCGCCGACGGGTAGGCGTAGATGGACGAGCGCCGCCACATGTGGACGATACGGAGCAGGCTGCCCGCCCGGGACGCGGCGTCGAAGGCGAACTCCAGCACCGGGTCGAACCGGTGGTCGAGATCCACCCCCACCACCACGGGAAGATCGTGGTCCGCGGTGTCCGGGTGCCAGTCCTGCCGTACGAGGACGGTGGGCCCGGTGGCGTGCGCGACCACCGGCAGCGCCACGCTGCCGGTGAAGAATCCCGCCGCCGCACCGATGCCCCGCGACCCCAGGACGAGGAGTTCTCCCTCCTTTACCGCGTCGAGCAGCGCCTTCACCGCCGGTTCCGTCGTCGCACCACCGGTGAGCTCCATCTCCGGGTACCGTTCCGCCGTCTCCCGGCACGCGGCGGCGATCCGCTCCCGGACCCACTCCTCATGCATGGAGCCGCCGGGGCCGGCCTGCTGGTCGCCCGGCACCGCCTCGGCGTGGACGATGCGCAGCGAGGTCCGGCGCGAGGCCGCCTCCGCAGCCGCCCACCGGACCGCCGCCATGCTCGGGTCGGACCCGTCCACACCGACCACCACGTGCCGCGTTGCCATTGCTGCCTCCTGCCTCCCCGAAGGAGCCGACCGGGCGACGAGGTGACGAGTGCGGCCCGGTCACGGAAGAGCGCCGCGGCATGAGCCACGCCGCTCTTTCAGGCTGCCGCGCGCCGGTGCGGCCCACGAGGGCCGTACGGGTTCATCGCAGGGACCTTCGGGCACCGGCCCTGTAGTGACCGGTCACGTCACGTGACCGCGCTCCGGAAGCCAACCGGTAAAACCGGCGCTAATGTGGGCAAAGGGGCGTGGAGTGAGGCGTCACGGAGGGCCGGTGAGCGAGCAGAGTGTGCGTCCGTACGGGCGCCGGCCGGGCGAGCTGATCCACGGACCGGAAGCGCCGCGGTGCACCGAGCGGTGGCTCGAGGCCAGCGCGGACATCGCCGCGGGCCTGCTCTCCGGGCTGGAGGAACCCGCCGTCCTGGAGATGATCGTCGACCGCGCCCGCCGCATCCTGCGGACGGACCTCGGAGTCCTCGCCCTCACCGAGGGCGAGGACGGACGGCTGCGGGTGGCGCTGGCCTCCGGCACGGAGGCGGATGCGTACCAGGGCGTGCTCCTGCCCCGCCGCGGGTCTTTCGCGGGAGCCGCCGCCGAGGCCGGGAGACCGATCATGACCACCGACCTCTCCCGTGATCCGCGGATCACCGCGGGGTCGCCCTGGGTGCGGACGCCCGGTCCCGCGGTCGCCGTCCCCATGGTCGCCGAGGAGGGGGTACGGGGCGTGCTGGTGCTCGCCCGCGGCGACCCGCTCGACGTGTTCACCGAGGGGGAGACCGGCCCGCTGCTCGCCTTCGCCGGGCAGGCCGCGATCGCCATGGAACTCGCCGACCGCCGGCGGGAAGCCGAGCAGATCGCCCTGCTGAAGGACCGCGACCGCATCGCGCGGGACCTGCACGACCTCGCGATCCAGCGGCTGTTCGCCACCGGGATCTCGGTGCAGAGCGCCCTGCGCTTCGTCGAGCACGAGGAAGCGCGCGCCCGGCTGCTGCGGGCGGTGGACGACCTGGACGAGACCACCCGGATCATCCGCTCGACGATCTTCGGTCTCCGCGCCGGGCAGGGGAGGGAGGGCAGGGAGGGCAGCGGCCTGCGGGCCCACGTCGTGCGGGCTGTGGAGGATGCTGTGCCGGCCCTCGGGTTCACCCCGTCCCTCCGGCTGGAGGGCCTCATCGACACCGACGTGCCCAAGGACGTCGCCGATGCCGTCCGGGCGGTGCTGGCGGAGGCGCTAAGCAACGTCGCCCGGCATGCCCGGGCGAGCGCCGCCGAGGTGGTCCTGACCGTGACCGACGGCACGGCGGTGCTGTCCGTACGGGACGACGGCGTGGGCATGCCGCAGGGCGGCCGGCGCAGCGGCCTCGCGAACCTCGCCGATCGCGCGGAAAACCTCGGCGGGCGGCTCTCGCTCGCGGCTCCGCGGGACGGCGGCACGTGCGTGACCTGGTCGGTGCCCCTCACCCGCCGGTGACAGGGCCGGCCGCCGCAGCCGGGGCGCGGGCCACCGGCGCGGGTCACCGGTCCCGGGCACCGTCGCCCTCCGGCCTGACGCCCGCCTGCGTGGCGATCACGGCGGCCTGGATGCGGCGTTCCACCCCGAGTTTGCTCAGCAGCCGGGAGATGTTGTTCTTGACCGTCTTCTCCGAGAGGTACAGCCGCTTGCCGATCTCCCGGTTGGTGAGGCCGTCGCCGATCAGGGCGAGAATCTCCCGCTCCCGGGGGGCAAGGCCCGAAAGCGGCCCCTCCGTGGAGTCCTCCGGCTCGCCCCGCAGGCTGCTCATCAGCCGGCCGGTCGTGGCCGGATCCAGCATCGACTGGCCGGAGGCGACCGTGCGTACGGCCGCGACCAGGTCGGAGTTCTTGATCTGCTTGAGTACGTAGCCGGCCGCCCCGGCGAGGATGGCGTCCAGCAGCGCCTCGTCGTCGTCGAAGGAGGTGAGCATCAGGCAGGGGAGTCCCGGCATCCTCGATCGCAGCTCGCGGCAGACCGTGATGCCGTTGCCGTCCGGGAGCCTGACGTCGAGGACCGCCACGTCGGGCCGGAGCGCGGGGCCGCGGGCCATGGCCTGGCCGGCGGTCGACGCCTCTCCCACCACCCGGATGTCGGGTTCGTCCTCCAGCAGGTCCCGCAGCCCGCGCCGCACCACCTCGTGGTCGTCCAGCAGGAAGACGCGGGTCGGCGCCGCGTCGGGGGTGCCGGACCCGCCGGATCCGTTCACGCCGGCTCCCCGGGCGGCGGCGCGGACACGTCCCCCCGGCCGCCGTCCCCCCGGCCGCCGTCCGCGCTGTCCGGCAGCTCCAGCCGGAACCCGACGTCCACGACGCCTTCCACCGCCCGCGCCATCCGTGCCGCCAGCGGCACCAGCGAGGTGTCGTGGAACCAGCCCGTGAGCGTCACGACACCCTTGTCGACCTCCGCGTGCACCGTGGTCCCACCGAGGGGGAACAGAGGTTCGATGGCTTGCTGCTGTACGTCCTCCGCGATGTCCTGATCGGACCGGAGGAAGACCTTCAGCAGGTCGCCGCGGCTGACGATGCCGGTCAGGTGTCCCTCACCGTCCACGACCGGAAGCCGCTTCAGGCGCCGCAGCGCCATGGCCCGGGCGGCCTCCGCGAGGGTGGCGTCGGCCCGTACGGAGACGGCGGGCGTGGTCATGAGGTCGCGTGCGACCACCGCACCGGCCTTCACGATGTGGTCAGGCCGCCGCTGGACCTGGTCCGCCGCGGACAGCGCGCTGTCGTGATACTCCTCCTTGGGCAGCAGATCGGCCTCCGAGACCACCCCGATGACCCGGCCGTCGCCCTCCAGGACGGGCAGCGCGCTGACCCGCCACTTGCGCATCGTCGCGACGATCTCCTTGAAGGAAGCCTCCGGCCCGACCGCGACGACCGTCTCCGTCATCACGTCGCTGACCAGATACGGCGAATGATTCATGACGATCCTTCCGGGACCGGGACAGGGCACGGACCACGCGCCGGACGGGCAAGGTCGGATTACCACGGCGCCGGGCGGACCTCCTCGCGGGCGCCCGACTACCACTCGAACGGCGAACAGGCCGTGACCATTCGGCCGGTTCCCCCCGGTCGCTCCCGCCCCGGGACCCTTCGGCTCGCGGCCGGGACGAGTGGCCCCTGCACCGGCCGGTCCCCCGCGGCGGACGCTGGAGGGGAACGCGGTGGCGCCTGTCCGGCCGCCGCCAGGGAGACGGCCCCGAGACAAGGACGTGAGGGTGATGGAACATCCCGTGGTGGTCGGTACCGACGGCTCCGACCACAGCCTGCAGGCCATCGACTGGGCGGCCGACGAGGCGGTCCGGCACGGCGTCGCGCTGCGGGTCGTGAACGCGTCCCTGTGGGGGAGGTACGAATCGGTGATCCCCGACATCACCGAGGAGGAGCGCCCGACGGCCGAGGTGCTCGCCGAGAACATCGCCGCGTCCGGCGCGGAGCGGGCGCGGACGCGGCAGCCGGACCTGAAGGTGACCAGCCGGGTCCTGCCCGACGAGCCGTCCGCCGCACTCCAGGAGGAGAGCCACCAGGCGTTCGCCGTCGTGACGGGCTCGCGCGGCCGGGGCGGCGTCGCCTCCCTGCTGCTCGGCTCGGTGAGCCTTGCGGTTGCCGCCCGGGCCACCTGCCCCGTCATCGTGGTGCGCGGTGACGAAAAAGCCTGGGACGACCCGTCCCGTCCCGTCGTCCTGGGCGTGAGCGAACTGGCCGAAGGCCAGGCCGCCACCGGGTTCGCCTTCCGCGAGGCAGCCGCACGGCGCAGCCCGCTGCTGGCGGTACGGGCGTGGCGATGCCCGGTCTACGAGGCGGAGGGCCACCTCGGGCACGGCTCGGCGGCCCTCCACGAGGAGCGGGCCGAGACGGTCGTCAGCGACGTGCTGTACGAGGCGCAGCGGGCCCACCCGGACGTCGACGTACAGCGCCGCCTCGCCGAGGGCCCGACCCACCACGTGCTCATGGGCGCCTCCGCGGACGCCGGCCTGGTCGTGCTCGGCGCGCCCCGCCGCCGCGGGCACGCCGGGCTCCAACTGGGGCGGGTGACGCACGCGCTCCTGCACCACGCCACGTGCCCCGTCGCCGTGATCCCCGAGCGGCACTGACGGGCGCGGCGGCTGCGGTCAGGCGGTTCGCGGTTCACGGCCCGCCGGTCAACCGGGCCGCGGCGCGCCGCACGTCCTCGTCGGGGTCGGCGCGGGCGGCCTCCTCGACCACCGCCGCGGCGCCGGGCGGCCACGTGCGGTGCGGCCAGTTCGCCAGCGTGTTCAGGGCCGTGGACCTGCCGAGTTTCAACGGGGTGCGCAGCCCGGCGAGCAGCAGGTCGCCTCCCGTGCCCGGGTGGTCCCGCAGCGCGGCCACCGTCCAGCCGAGCGCCCAGTGCGCCCGCCATCCCGGGCCGGCTCCTTCCTCGTCGGCCGGGCCGGTGGCGATCCGGTCGATCGGCAGGAGCGTCCTGGCCATGTCCGTGAGCTGCCCGGCCCGTTCGGTGTCGGCCTGCAGCCAGGCGTCGTACCAGACGGTGGTGTACGGGTCGGCCCGTATCTTCTCGACGAGCGTGGGGAAGACGTCGATGCCCAGGGCCCGCGCCGCCTGGATCGCCACCCCGTCGTCGGGGCCGGACAGCCCGGCGGCGACGCGCTCCGGCCACTGGTCCCAGCCGAGGATCCAGCGGCAGGTGTCTGCGAACGACGCCCGCCTGGCGGCGGTCCACAGGCGCCGGGCGCGGTCGTCCCAGGGGCTGTGCTCAGGGTCGTCGTCGGCCAGGTAGGAGCTGATCCCGGCGACGGCCGCCACGTCCTGCACCGTGTCCGCTCGCGTGCGCATGTGGCCGAGGAACGCCTCGACGGCGGGGGCGCCGTCCTCGTAGTCGTCCATCTCCTCCCAGGTGATCAGCTCCTGGATGATCTCCCCGGCCGCCGTCAGCAGCTCGCGGTCGGGATAGCCGCGCAGCGCAGGGAGCAGGCGGCCGGTGGTGGCGGCGACGAGGGCCAGTTGGTGGTTCCCGTTGAGGTTGCGGAACCCGCCGCGCAGGAGCCATGCGCGGATCCTCGGGTCCGCGGTGGCGCGCAGCCGCTCCACGCAGACGATCCGGCCCTCGCCCGCCAGCGACCTGGCCAGCGCCCACACGTGCCCGGGCCGGTCCTTGCCGGCGTCCGGCAGGGGGAGTTCCTCCACTGTCCGCCCGGCCTCGCCGGCGTGCCGGCGCAGGTGTGCGAAGACCGCGGTACCGGACGCCACGGCGGGCAGCTCCTCCATGGGCCCAGCGTCCCACGGCCGTCGGACGTCGGCCGAACGGCTTTTCGGGCGAGTGCACGGGAGTTGCGGCTGAATCCCCTCTCTGGCCACGCCGGGCCGTTTCGCGTTCTAGGCTGATCCCTTTAGATCAACTTCAGGTGAAACAAGGGGTGTTCGCAGTGGGGGATCTCGTCATCCGGGGCGACGTCATGGAGGACCTCAGAAAGACGTTCAGCACGATCACCCGCCGCATGGAGAACGTCCGGAAGGTGATCGGCGGTGCGGACGGCGACGCCGTGGGCGCCGAGAAGCTGGTCGACGAGGTGCACGACTTCGCCGACGAGTGGAAGTACGGCATCACTCAGATCGGCGAGACCACGTCCGCCACCGTGGACATGATCGACGAGATCGCGACGAAGTTCGACGACCTGGACAAGGACCTCATGGAGACCCTGACCAAAGCGAAGGCCGGCTGACATGGCGCCACCCGACCCCGCGCGCAGCTTCCCCACCCTGGGCTTCGACCCGACTCCCGGCGACGTGCACCGCACCCGGAGCCTCGCCAGGCAGATCGGGGGCGTCGGCGGCGAGCTGCGCGACACCGTCTTCGAACTGGAGCGCATATCGTGCGGCGCCTGGAAGGGCAAAGCCGCCACCGCCTTCTCCGACTACGTGTCGGACGACGTCACGCCCAAGCTGTCCCAGGCCCGGGACTCCTTCGAGAAGGCAGCGCACGCGCTCAACCGATGGTCGCACCAGTTAGAGAACTTCCAGGAGGAGGCCGCCGACCTTGAGCGTGAGGCCAAGCGTGCGCAGCAGGAGGCCGAGGACGCCAAGCTGGCGCTGAAGACCGCCACCGGTGCCGCGGAGGACGAGGACAACACCAAGCGCGAGGAGAAGCGCGCCGAGAAGGACAAGGAGCGCAAGGAGGACGCGGCCTCCGCCGCGGACGACGCGCTGCAGCGCGTCATCGACCGCGCCGAGGAGCTCCGGGACCGCTTCAACGCCGCCGCCGAACGGATCACGGACGACCTCGACGGTGCCAGCGACATGGCCCCCAATGAGCCGGGCCTGTTCGACAGGATCGCGGGCGGGATCGCCGACGCCATCGGCGACGCCGCCGACTGGGTCAAGGACCACGCCGACTTCATCAAGCTCGTCGGGGACCTGCTGTCCACCCTCAGCGGCGCCCTCGCCTTCCTGGCCATCCTCACCGCGCCGTTCGAGCCCGTCGGTGCCATCTTCGCCGCCGCCGCCATGGCCACCAGCGCCCTGGCGCTGGTCACCCACCTCACCGCCATGGCCCTGGGCGCCGACGTCACCTGGATGGACATCGGCCTCGACGCCCTGGGCATCCTGCCCGGTGCGAAGAGCGCGCTTCTGGGTGCCAAAGTCGCGAAGGGCGGCAACGCGGCAGCGCGCGCGGCCAAGTTGGGCGACGGATTCTCAGACGTCACAAAGATGACGAAGAAGTTCGTGCTGTTCGGCGAGAAGTCGCCCACCCAGTTCATCAAGGGCAGCAAGCTGGGGCAGGCGGCGGAGGGCACGTACCAGGCCTTCCGCGAGGGCCAGTGGGTGGGCACCAAGTCTCTCAACATCCTCGGCAGCAAGCTGAGCAAGGGCGAGAATCTGATCGACCCCCTCTCGAACCTGGGGCGCGGCATCGACGCCGGCATCAAGGGCGGGCTCACCGGCTACAAGATCACGGGCCTCGGGGACAGCTTCTCCGACGCGGCGACGGCCCGGTGAGCGGCATGAGCAACCTGAGCGAGACCGCCGGCGACGACACGGCGGAGGCCGAAGACAGGCTGCCGCCCATGAGTTTCCACATCCCGGAGGGCATCCACGCGGTCCCTCTCACCCTCGACCCCGCGCAGCGGGCCGAGGCCGCCGCCGAACTCGTACGGGACATCTATCCCAAGGGCAGCCAGGAGCTCTGGGACGGGATGGGCACCATCTACGGACCGGTGCTGGAGACGATGGCGGCCTCCGGCATGTGCTTCACCGGCATCGGCCTCTACGACGATGAGGAGGGCGGCGTCGCGCACTGCTCGCTGACCATCGCCGCCATGGAGTCGCACCACGCCGACCCCGAGGCGGCGGCCCTCGGCCTGCGCGAGATCTTCGGCCGCCGGCCCAAGCACGACGTGCGCTGGATCGACCTGCCCTGCGGCCCGGCCGTCGCCGTGTTCACCCTCAAGGAGCTGACGATCAACGGGGAGTTCACCGCGACCGGCGAGGACACGCCGCTGTACACCGGCCAGATCCAGGTCCACATCCCGTTCCCCACCGCTCCGTACACGGCGGTCTTCACGCTCGACACCAGCGCGATGCACCAGTGGGACACCCTCAGCCAGCTGATGGCGGAGATCGTCAAGTCCGTGGCCTTCCCCAAGCCGGAAGGCATGGAGGGAGACTGACGGCATGGACTGGTATCCGGACCGGGACGAGACGCTGCAGTGCCGGGCGCGGGCGGACTTCGCCGCCGGGGTGGCGCCGAGGGTCGCGGGTGCGCGCTGGTTCCGGGACACCGAACGCCGCGACATCCAGCAGGCGCTGCAGGACCAGGAGGGCTGGCCCGAGGGGCCGGAGTTCTCCATCCGCCCGGCGGGGGAGCGGGCGGTGCGGCGCACCGGGCGGGGGCTCGGCGTCGGCATCCAGGTCGTCCTGAACATCGCCGCGGGCGCCCTCGGCGCCGTCGGCTCGACGTTCGGCGACCCCGGCGTACGGGGCCGGCCGGACGAGCCGGAGAACGAGGTCGACGACTTCCCCGTCATGTGGGCCGACCCGGACACCGCGGCGCGCGCCGCCCCCTGGCAGCTCGACCCGGCGCGGCGGCCGAAGACGTACCGCACGCACATGGCGCTCACCGACCGCCGGCTGGTGTTCCTCGGCACCACCGACGGCTCGATCGACCCGGCGGACGTGCTGTGGGAGGTGCCGCGCGACGCCGTCGGGGACCTGCGGCGGATGCCCTACAGCGAGCTGGAGTCGGACGTACGCCTCACCTTCACCGACTCCTCCTGGCTGCGGCTGACGACGAAGAGCCCGGACGACGCCGCCCAGTTGGTCCGGTATTTCCAGGGGACGGTCGGCAGCCTGCGGGAGTCGGACCTGACTGAGGGCCAGCGGATCCGCGTCAGCCGTTTCGTGGGCGACCTGCCGAAGAACGCGGAACCTCCGACGTTCATGGTGCTGCCCAGCGGCATCGTCCATGTGCGCTCCCGGGTCCCGGCCAAGCGCTCGCCCGGATACTACGAAACGCACTCCATCTTGATGGATTCGACCGGCGCTCCGGCCTCGCCCCGGCCCGGCGACCTCTGACCGCGGGCCCGGGGGTGACCGGGCGCGGGGGCCTGTCAGTGCCGGGTGCGATCATCCGGCTATGAGTGGCGAGGTTTTCCACTGGCACGGGTTCCTCGGACGCTGGCAGGAGGAGTGGGTTCCGCGCGCGGACGAGGATGAGGACGACGGCGAGGGCGGCGAAGGGGCCGTCGCGCCGCTGGGGCGGGCCGGGGCGGACGAGGCGGACATCGCAGCCGCCGAGGAGCGGCTCGGGCGGCGGTTGCCGCGCTCGTACCGGGAGTTCCTCGCCGTGAGCGACGGCTGGCGCGTGGACCAGACGGCCGGGGTCCACCAGCTCGGGGGCGCCGCGGACATCGACTGGTTCGGGGACCCGTTCGGCATGGCGCGGACGTACGAGGAGAACCTGGACGACCGGGCGCGCGAGGAGGACGTCCTGCTGGCCGGGTTGTGGCGGCGGGCGCTCCGGCTGGAGACGGACTCCGACATGTCGTACGCGCTGCTCGATCCGGGCGACGCCGGCCCGGACGGCGAGTGGGCGCTCTACGTCTACCACGGCTGGAGCGGTGAACCGCCCGACCGTCACCCGTCGTTCCGCGCATTCATGGAGGCGATGTACCGCGGCTTCCACCGCGTCCGGGCCGAGCAGCCCGGCTTCGTGAACGCGACCACGCGCGCCCAGGACGCCCGCGTGGAAGACGCCCGCCTGCTCGCCCTGCGCGGACGGTACGAGGAGGCGGCACCCCTGCTGGAGGAAGCGCTGTCCTACGGACGGTCCCGGAGCGCCGTCCTGCTGAACCAGCTCCTGCAGTTGCAGGCGCCGCAGAGCCCCCGGGACTACGGCCACCTGGCGGCCGATCCGCGCTACCTGCCCGACATCCTGCCCGTGCAGGCCCTCACGCCGGGGCGCGGCGAATGGCGGCTCGGCGGGGACGACCACTGGCTCGGGATGATGGCCGCCCGCGGGGTCGCCCGTCAGACCGCAGAGGCCCTGCTGAGCGCGCTGCGGGACGGCAGCCATCGCTACGAGCCCGGCGGCGCGTGGGGCCGGGCCGTCGCCGAGGCCCGGGAGTCGGCACGCTGGGGCCCGACCGATGCCGCCTGGCGGGTGCTGCGGGACGCGCTGCCGCGGTGGGAGCCGCCCGGACCCGATCTCGTCGCGCCGCTCGGCCTGCTCGCCGACCCCGTCCTGGGCCCACTGGTCACCCCGGAGCGGGGGCGGGAGATCCTCGCGACCCCGCGCGCCGGAGAGACGGGACCCGCCCCCGCGCCGATGCCCGACCTCGACCCGCCGGGCCTGGTATGGCTGGCGGAGTCCGGGGCGGACTGCGAACGGCGGGTGCGCCTACGTCACCATGGGCCCGCGCAAGCGCTGAACGCGCGTATCCCCGCCGGGGGGACCGTGACGCGGCGTACGGCACGCCCGGACCCGCTCCGTTGAAATGACCACCTGCTGAACGGGCTTCGGCAGCGCACCGCATCACCCTCCGGCGTCGGCCGTGCCGTCCGGCCGTGACGGTGTGTGTCGGGCATGATGCTCGGCGTGGCGGTATGGGAGCCGGTGCCGGTGCTGCTCGGCGTGGTGATCGGCGGGCTCGCGGCGCTTCACGGGGTCAGCGCGTGGCTGCGGGGCGGGCTGGAACCGCTGGAGTCGGTGCCGTTCAGCGGCGGGTTGCCGCCCGAGGAGCACGCGTTCTCCCGGTTCCACGTCCGCTGGTATCCCGTGACGATGATCTTCCTGGCGTTCGACATGGAGATGCTGTTCATGTACCCGTGGGTGCGCGTGGTCGGCGAGAGGGGCACGCCCGCCGTGGTCGAGATGTTCCTCTTCCTGGGCATCCTCTTCGCGGCCGTCGTCTACGCCTGGCGCGAGGGCGCGCTGCGGTGGGCCTGAGGAACGCGCTGCGCCGCATCGGTGCGAGCCACCCGGCCGTCCTCCTGGCGGTCTGCCCCGGGGGTACGGAGCCGCGGCTGGCGGTGGAGGCGGCGCTGCGGCGGCGGGGCTGGCCGCTGGCCGCGAGCCCGGCGGCGGCGAGCGGGCTGGTGGTCGCCGGGGCGTGCGGGGCGGGGGAGACGGAGTGGGTGGAGGCGCTCTGGCGGCAGATTCCGTACCCCAAGGCCCGGTCCACCGCGGCCGGGGCGGACGGCGCGGACGGCGCCGAGGCGGCGCTGGACGAGCTGGCCGACGTGGCGCAGGCGCCTGCCGCCGGGTGCGGCGTCGTCGCCGGGCTGCCCATGGCCGGGCGCGCCGACGATCGCGACGGGCTCCGCCTCGACCGGCTCCACCTGCCGCTCGGGCCCGGGCTCACCGACTGGCCCGCCGGGCTCGTGCTCGACGTCGCCCTGCAAGGGGACGTCGTGCAGCACGCCGCGGTGCGCGTGCCCGCGTCGCCCGCAGGGGGGTTGCCGTACTGGGACGAGCCGTGGCTTCGGGCCGCGCGGGGTGAGGACGTCGGGCGCGGCGCCGCTCAACGGCGGTGCTGTGCCGCGCATCTGGACAGCGCCGCGCGGTTCCTGGCCGTCTGCGGATGGGCCGACCCGGCCGCGCGGGCGCGGCGGTTGCGCGACGCGGTGCTCGGCGGGGTGCCGGAGCGGCAGTGGGGGCCGGAGCTGGGGAGGCTCGTGCGGCGGGTGCGGCACTCGCGGGTGCTGCGGCAGTCGACCGCCGGGCTGGGCGTGCTGCCCGCCGCCCGGGCGCGGCGGTCCGGGGTGACCGGTCCCGCGCTGGCCGCGGACGGTGACGCGTACGACCGGCTGCTCTGCTGGCTCGACGAGGCCGCGCGCCGCGCGGCCGGCGCCGACGACGACCGGCCCCTGGCCCCGTACGGCCACGAGGGCCCGCGCGGTCGGCTCGACGGTCCGCGGCCACCGTCGCAGGCGCTGCTGGACGTCCTGCCCGAGCTGCTGTGCGGTGCCGGGTTCACGTCCGCCCGCGCGATCGTGGCCAGCCTCGACCCCGACTGCGACGAGCTGGGGGCGGCCGTCCATGGCTGACACCGCGCCCGTGTGGGCCGTCGTGCTGCTGCCGTTCGCCCTCGCCGTCGCGGCAGCCGTCGTCGCCGGCTTCGACGCCGTGCTGGCCGCGGCGGCGGACCGCGGCCGGGCCGCTTGGTCCAGCCGGCCCGGCCGCCCGCTGCACACGGCGGCGGCGCCGCTGCGCACCGGGCTGCGGCTGCTGGGTCAGCAGCCGCGGCATACCGCCGCCGCCGACCCCTGGCTCGGCCGCATCGGGATCGCGCTCATCCCCGTCGCCGCCGTGCTGGCCGGCGCCGTCCTCCCGTGGGGTTTCCGGGCCGTCACCGATCCGGTCGTGGGCGTGGTGTGGTTCAACGCGATGGAAGTGCTGGCGTGGGCGGGGGTGTGGCTGGCCGGCTGGGGGCCGAACTCGGCGCTGTCGCTGATCGGCGGCTACCGCTTCCTCGCCCAGGGCCTGGCGTACGAACTCCCGCACATGCTCGCGCTCACCACCGCGGCGCTGGGGGCCGAGTCGCTGCGGGTCGGCGAGGTGGTGGCGGCGCAGCGGGGGCTGTGGTTCGCCGTGTGGATGCCGGCGGCGTTCGCGGTGTTCCTGCTGAGCGCGCTGGCGATGGCCTTCTGGGGCCCGTTCGACCATCCCCTCGGGCGGGACGCGGCCGGCGGCGCGGTCGCCGAGTACGCGGGCGCGGACCGGCTGGTGCTGCTGGCCGGCCGGTGGGTGCTGCTGGTGGTCACCGCCGGGTTCAGCGTGCCGCTGTTCCTGGGCGGCGGGTACGGCCCGTGGCTGCCGGCGTGGGCGTGGACGCTGCTGAAGACGGCCGGGGTCCTCGGCCTGCTGGTGGCCGGGCGGCGGCTGCTGCCGACCCTGCGCATGGAGCGCTACCTGGAGATCGCGTGGACGGTGCTCGTGCCGCTGACCCTGCTGCAGGCGCTGGCCGTCGCCATCGTCGTGGTCGGCCGGTGACACCGGTGCCGGAAGGAGACCCAAGAGATGCCTGACGACGTGGTGTTCTGGGCGCTGGCCGGGCTCGCCGTGGCGAGCGGGGCGATGGTCTTCCGCTACGACTCGATGGCCCGGGCGACGTACGCGCTGCTGCTGTCCCTGCTGTGCGTCGGCGGCCTGGTCATCCGCCTCGGCCTCGACTACCTGGGCGTGGTCGTCATCCTCATGATGACCATGGAGATGGCCTTCATGGCCGTGTTCATGGTGATGTTCATGATGAACCCGGGCGGGCTGACGCCCATGTCGATGCTGCACAACAAGCGGGGCGCGGCGGGGATCTGCGCCGGCGTCTTCGTCCTGCTCGCCGCGGGCATCCTGCTGACCCCCTGGCCGCGGCGGCGCGGGAGGCCCGGCGAGGACCCGACGGCGGCCCTGGGTGCTTCGCTCATGGGCCCGCACATGCTGACGATGATGACGCTGGGCCTGGCCTTGTTCGCCGCCATCGTCGCCACGGTCGTGCTGGCCACCGGCCGCGGCCGGTACGACCGCTTCGGCGACGGCCTGCGCGCCCGCCGCCCCGCCGATCCCGTACGCCCGGGGGCGCGCCGGTGACGCTGGAGCCGGTCCTGCTGGTGGCCGCCGCCCTGTTCTGCGTCGGGCTGTTCGGCGCGCTCTCCCAGCAGTCCGTCGTGATGCTGATGATGGGCCTGGAGCTGATGCTCGGCGGCGTCATCCTCGCCGCCGCCGCCGTCTGGCACTTCGTCGCGCCCGCCGCGGACGGGCAGGTGCTCGTCGTGCTGGCCGTCACCGTGATGGCGGTGGAGATGGCCGTCGGCTTCGCCGTGGTCACGGCGCTCTTCCGCACCCGCGAGGTCGACATGACCGACGACGCCGCGGAGTTGAAGGGGTGAGCGCGGCGCTGTGGGCGCTGGTCGCCGTGCCGCTCGCCGCGGGCGCGCTGCTCGCCGCGGCCGGGCGCAGGGCCGACCGGTACGCGCCCGCCGTCGCCGTCGCGGCCTCGGCCGCCGCGCTCGTCCTGGCCGGCTGCACCGCCGCCGGCCGGACGGTGGTCCAGGCGCCGCTGCTGGCGGGACTGCCGTTCGGGCTCGGCGCGTACGGCCTGTCCGGGCTGATGGCGGTGGCCGTCGCCGCCGTCACCCTGGCCGTGCTCGTCTCCAGCGCCGGCGCCGGGGATATGGGCGCGCGGGAGCCCCGTGCCCGCTTCTTCGGCCTCATGCTGCTGTTCGGCGGCGCCATGCTGGTCACCGTCACCGCGACCACCCTGCCGGCGCTGCTGCTGGGCTGGGAGTTCATGGGCGCCACGTCCTGGGCGCTGATCGGCTTCCGGTGGCGTGATCCGGTACGGGCCGAGGCTGCGGGCGTCGCGTACGTGACGACCCGGGGCGCCGACCTGGGGCTGTACCTCGCCGCCGGCGCGGCCCTGGCCGGCGGCGAGGCGACGGGGCAGGCGTCCGGTCTGGCGCTCGACCGGCTGCACGAGGTGCCCGCCCCCTGGCTGCACCTGCTGACCGCGGGCGTCGTCATCGCGGCCCTGGGCAAGTCCGCCCAACTGCCGTTCAGCTTCTGGCTGGCACGCGCCATGCAGGGCCCCAGCCAGGTCTCGGCGCTGCTCCACTCCGCGACGATGGTCGTCGCCGGCGCGTACCTGCTGCTGCGGCTGCAGCCGCTGCTCGCCGCCTCCGGCTGGGGCGACGACGCCGTGGCCTGGACCGGCGCCGCCACCGCGCTCGCCCTCGGCCTGGCCGCGGTGGCGCAGCGCGACCTCAAGCAACTGCTCGCCGCCTCCAGTTGCGCCCAGATCGGCTTCATGGTGCTCGCCGCCGGCGCGACCGCGACCACCGGCGGCACCCTGCAACTCCTCGCCCACGCGGCGGCGAAGAGCCTGGCGTTCCTCGTCGCGGGCTGCTGGCTGACGGCGCTCGGCGCCGGGACCCTGCCCGCGCTGCGCGGCGCCGCCCGGCACAACCGGACCGCGGGTGCGGCGTTCACCGTGGCCGCCCTGAGCCTCGCCGGGGTGCCGCCGCTGTCGCTGTGGGCCGCGAAGGACCTGCTGCTGGCCGGGGCGCTGGAGCACAGCCCGGCGCTGTACGCGGCGGGCCAGGCGGCGGCCGTGGTCTCGGCGGTCTACGCCGTCAAGGCCCTGTGGTACGTTTGGCACCCGCCCGCCCCCGCGCCCGCGCATCCACCCGCACCCGCACCCGGCCGGGCCGCCGCGCTGCCGGCTCGCACGGCGCCCGGGGAAGGCGAGCACACCGCCGGGCCCACGGACCGCGGCCCGCGCCCCCTCCCCGTACCCGAGGCGCTGGCGTTCACCGCGCTCGCCCTCACCGTCGCCGCCCTCGCCGTCCTGGCGCTGCCCGGGCCCCGCGCCGCCGTCGCCGGCCGGATCGGCGCCTCCGGCGAAGCCGCCCCGTACGCCTGGGAGTCCGTGCTCTCCGCCGCCCTCGCCCTCGCCGCGTCCGCCGCCGCCTGGGCCTGGGGCGCGGGCCGCAGCCCCCTTCCCGCCGGGCTCACGGCCTCCGCCTCCGCCTGGTTCGGCCTGGAGACCGCGGCCCGCGCCCTGCTCGTACGCCCCGTGCGGCGCCTCGCCGCCGCGCTGGCCGCCTTCGACGACCGGGTGCTCGACCGCGGCGTCAAGGGCCTCGCCCACGGTGCCGTCCGGTTCGCCGGGGGAGTCAACCGCCGTGCGGAGGCGGCCCTCGACCGCGGCGTCAACGGTCTCGCCCACGGTGCCGTCCGGGTCGCCGGCGGCGTCAACCGCCGTGCGGAGGCGGCCGTCGACGGCGCCGTCGAGGGCGTCGGGGCCGCGGGCCGCGCGCTGGGCCGGCTCGCCCGCCGCCCGCAGACCGGCCAGGTGCACACCTACCTCGCCCAGGCCGTCGCCGCCTTCACCGTCCTCGCCGCCGTCTTCGTCCTCGTGAGGTGACCGACCCCCGTGCTCACGGCCATCGTCTTCCTCCCCGCCGCCGCGGCCGGTGCGCTGCTGTGCCTGCCGCGCGCCGCCGGCCGCCGGGTCTTCCTCCTCGCCTGGGCCGCCGTCTCCACCGCCGTCCTCGTCCTGACCGCCGCGCTGTGGACCGGCTACGACCACGGCGGCGGCATCCAGTACGAGACGCACGTCCGCTGGATCCCCGGTGCCGGCATCGGCTACCACGTCGGCGCGGACGGCCTGTCGCTGCCGCTGCTGACCCTGACCGCCGTGCTCTTCCCGGCCTGTGCGCTGTACGCGCTGCGCGAGACCCGCCGGGTACGGGAGTTCGCCGCCCTGTTCCTCTTCCTGGAGACCACCTGCCTCGGCCTGTTCGCCGCGCTCGACCTCATCCTCTTCTTCGTCTTCTTCGACCTGTCGATCGTCGCGATGTACTTCGTCATCGCCGGCTGGGGCCACCCGGGCGCCGTACGCGCCGCGCAGAAGTTCTTCCTCTACACCTTCTCCGGCTCCCTCGCGCTGCTGCTCGGCTTCATCGGCCTCTTCCTCGCCGCCGACCCGCACACATTCGACATCGTCGCGCTGGCCGGACAGAATCCGCTCGCGGGCCGGTCCGGCTACGGCGCTCTGGTGCTCCTGGCGATCGGCGTCGGCCTGGCCGTCAAGACGCCGACAGTGCCGTTCCACACCTGGCTGCCGCCGGCCCACACCGAAGCCCCGGCGGCCGGTTCTGCGATCCTGGCCGGGGTGCTGCTGAAGATGGGCACGTACGGGTTCCTGCGCATCGCCATGCCGCTGCTGCCGGAGTCGTGGCGCACCTACGCGCTGGTCTTCGTCGTCATCGGCGTCGTCTCCGTCCTCTACGGGGCGCTGGTGGCCCTGGCCCAGACGGACTTCAAGCGCATGATCGCGTACACCTCGGTGAACCACATGGGTTACGTCCTGCTGGGCATCGGCGCCGCCGCCGCGCTGAGCGAGGACACCGCCGGCGCCCGCCGGCTGGCCGTGACCGGGGCCACGTACCAGATGGTCAGCCACGGGCTGCTGACCGGCGCGCTGTTCCTGCTGGCCGGCGCGCTCTACGAGCGCGGCCGTACCTACGCCATGGGCGCCTACTCCGGCGTCGCCGCCCGCGCCCCGGTCCTCGCCGCGCTCACCGGCGTCGCCGTCTTCGCCTCGCTCGGGCTGCCGGGCTTCTCCGGCTTCATCGCCGAGTTCCAGATCCTGACCGGCAGCCTCGGCCCGCGCCCGGTGGCGACCGCGCTGGCCGTGCCCGGCATCCTGCTGACCGCCGCGCTGCTGGTGGGGGCGTTGCAGCGGATCTTCCTCGGCCCGCTGCGGCTGCCCGGCCCGCCGGGTACGCCGCGGCCGTTCCCCGACCTCCGCGCGCACGAGGCGGCGTCGATCGGGGCGCTGCTGGCCCTCGCCGTCGTGCTCGGCGTCTTCCCGCGCTTCGTCCTCGACGTCATCGAGCCGTTCTCGCGCACCGTGCTGGAACTCGCCGCCAGATGAGCGGGACGCACGCCATGACCGCCGGCATGACGAATGGCATGACCACAGGAATGACCACAGGCATGACCACCGGCATGCAGGAGAACCCGCTCGACCTGCTGCCCGAGGTGCTCCTCGCCGCCTCCGCCGTGCTCGGCCTGCTGCTCGGCGCCTGGCTGCCGCGGCGGCGGCAGTGGCTGGTCGGCGCGCTGGGCCTGGCGGCCTGCGCGGCGGGGATCGCGGCGGCTGTCCGGCAGGCGGCAGCGGCGCCGGGCCTTCCCGTGACCGCCTTCGACGGGGCCTTCGCCGTCGACGCCGTGACGTCGGCCGGCCGCGTCGTCATCCTCGCCGGCACCCTGGTCGTGCTGCTCCTCGGCTTCGCCCCGTTCCGCGGAGACGCACGCGAGAGCGAGTTCCACGTCCTGGTCCAACTCGCCGCGCTCGGCGCCCTGATGCTCGCCGGCGCCCAGGACCTGCTGCTGCTCGCCGCCGCGTACCTGC
This sequence comes from Streptomyces sp. CNP082, assembly GCF_059570535.1. NCBI lineage: Bacteria > Bacillati > Actinomycetota > Actinomycetes > Kitasatosporales > Streptomycetaceae > Streptomyces > Streptomyces sp. CNP082. The sequence goes on along the minus strand of NZ_JCANSZ010000027.1, from coordinate 59,713 downwards.
TGGCGAGCGTGCCCGCGTACACCCTTGCCGGCTTCCGCAAGGACGCCCACGGCACCGAGGCGGCGCTGAAGTACTTCGTCACCGGCGCCCTGCTCGGCGTCGTCATGCTGGCGGGCATCACGGTGCTGTACGCGGCCGGCCGCGCCAGCGCCTACCCCGTACTCGGCGGTGCACTGCCCGGCGCCCCGGCCGCCCTCGTGACCGCCGGCACCGTGGGAGTGCTGGCCGGGCCGCTCTTCAAGACCGGCGCCGTGCCCGGCCACTTCTGGGTGCCCGACGCCGTCGAGGGCAGCAGCCCGCCTGCTGCCGCGCTCCTGACCACCCTGCCCAAGGTGGGCGCGCTCGCCGCGCTCTACCGGCTGGCCGCGGTGCCGCTCGCCGGCACGCAGGTGCCCTGGGATGCGCTGCTCGCGGTGCTGGCCGCCGCCTCCATGACACTGGGCAACCTCGCCGCGTTCTTCCAGACCGACGTCAGGCGGCTGCTCGCCTACTCCACCGTCAGCCAGGTCGGATACCTGCTCCTGCCCGTCGCGGTGGCCACCCGCGCCGACGGGGCCCAGCGGGCGCTGCTGTTCTACCTCGCCGGATACGCGCTGACGAACCTCGGCGCCTTCGCCGTCGTCTGCGCCCTCCCGCACGCCCGCACCCTGGCCGGCTACCGCGGACTGGCCCGCGCCCGGCCCGCCTTGGCGCTCAGCCTCGTGGTCTGCCTGCTCGGGCTCCTGGGCACCCCGCCCACCGCCGTCTTCCTCGGCAAGCTGGCGGTCTTCACCGCGGCCGTCGACGGCGGCTACGCCTGGCTCGCCGTCCTCGCGGCGGTCAACACCGTCGCTTCTCTCTTCTACTACCTGCGCTGGATCCGTCCGGCGCTCGCCACCGCCGGCGAGCCCGCCGCCCATCCGCTCGTCCGGTCCGCGGCCTGGACCGCGTACGCGACGGCCGCCGCCTCCGTCGCCCTCGGCGTCGCCGCCGGCCCGGTCCTGGACCTCCTCGGCGGCCCGCTCGCCCGCTGACCGGCCGGGGCTCAGTCCGCCGGTGAAGGGGTCGCGGGGGTGCAGCCCGGACGTGCGGCCGGGCCGGGCGGTGGGGGGATCACCGCCCGGCCCGGGGTGCGGATCAGGCCCGGCCGACCAGTTCGTAGCCGGCCTCCTCGACCGCGCCGCGCACCTGCGCGTCGTCGAGCGCCGCGGTCGCCTGGACCGAGACCGTCCCGCTGGCGGCGTCGGCCTTCACGGAGGTCACGCCGGGGAGGGCGGAGACCTCCTTGGTGACGGACGCCTCGCAGTGCGCGCAGGTCATGCCGCTGACGGTGAACACGGTGCCGGTCTGCGGGGTGGCGGTCTGCGGGGTGGCGGTCTGCGGGGTGTCGATCTGGACGGTGGCTGCGCCGCCACCGCCGCAGCTGCCGTCGGTCGTGCAGCAGGAGTTGCCCTCGCTCATGGTTCTTCCTCCGGTGTGACAGGTGGCACGCGAGTGGCGCGGTGTCGCCCTCGCCCGCACGACAGTAATACCCCTAGGGGGTACTAGCAAGTCCCGTCTCCCCGGGGCCGCCGGCAGGTGCGTCCGGCGGCGTACACCCCCCGGGGAGGACCCTTGGACGCCGGGTTCTACGACCGCTCCCGCCGCCGCTTCCTGAAGGCAACGGCCGCCGCTAGCGGCTCAGTCAAGTTTGCATAGCCGCAGTCAGCGTACGACTCGCACTTCCGCACGTCAGAAGGGTGGAAAGGGTGTGCCTGGCCCATTCGCGCGGCGTTGCACGGAGTCGCGGAGGCGCCAGGGCGGGCGGGGTGATGCTCCTGCTGTCAGCGGCGTCAGCCCGTGCGTGATCAGGTAATGAGTGCGGGCGGGACGACGCTGCGCGCCCGCTCGTAGAGGGTCCGGGCCGTATGGTTGCGCATGTGGGGGCGGATGAGGGACTGCATGTTGCGCATGCGCTTGTCGGCTCTCCCGGACTGAACCGGGGGATATTCGTCCAGGACCCTGTTCCAGGTCGCGCATGCCTGTTCCAGGTGCCCCAGCTCTAGCTGTCGTTCTGCGAGCAGTGCGTTATAGCGGACGCTGGTCCGCCGGTAGTGCTTGTCCCGGAGCTTGTCCGACTCGACCAAGGAGTCCACGGCTCCCTTCTTGTCACCCAGCTCATACCGCACTTGGGATGTGTGGTACGCAAGGGACGACGGGTCGTAACTCCCGAATGCTTTCGCACGGCTCTCTGCCCGCTCCATGGCCGTCTCCGCTTCCCGGAGGTACGCGAGTGCCGTGTGGCGGTCCCCGGCTGCGGCATAGCAGTGCGCTTGCTGGCCGGCAAGAAAAGCGCGCATACGGGGCCCCGCTGCCGGCGACGCCGCGGCGGCAGCGTCTGCGAGCCGGGTCGCATGGGTGACGTGCCCCAGGTCGACGGCTTGGAGGCTCATGCCCCGCAGGGTCGTGCAGTACGTCAGGTGATCGTCAGCGGACCCGGCCAGCTCCAGGGCCTTGACGTAATATCTCTGGGCCAGACCGTGCAATCCCTCGTCCACAGCCATGTATCCGGTCAGATAGAGGAGGTCTGACGTAGTGGACTGCAGGTCCTTGCGTACAGCTTCCGGAGCATCGGCTCGAAGGTGGGGCGCCACGGTATTGATGAGAAACGCGGCGGCCATGGGTCGGACCTGGCGCCCGCCGAATTGATCGTCCAGTTCAGACAGCTTCTCCGTCATTGCCGCCACAGCATCGACTTCTCGGTGTCCGATGCGCCGCGCTCGGCCGGTCTGTACGGCTTCGATGCGGCCAACTACGTCTGGCCATTCGGGAACAGTCAGGGCGACGGAGAATAGGCCAGCGGACAGCACGCTCCGGCGTGATGGGTCCATGTCCAGCCTGCCGAGATCCAGTAATCCCTCCACGGTATTTGCAGGTGGGGATTTTTGATCTGCGGAGGGTGGGAATCCCGCTTCGGCGTGGGTGACGGGTCGTACGAGTCTGCGGGAGAGGGCTTCGAGGATGATCGGTCGTGCAGCCTTGCGGGGGAGGGTGCCGCTGAGCCAGTGTGCGACGGAAGATTCGTCATAGCGCAGAGGTGTCCCGGTCTCGGCACCGATGCGGTTCACGGCATGAGCGAACTGGCTGTAGGTCCATCGGGTCTCGGCCACTAGACGCCCCACGTGGGCGTTCGGCTCGCGCTGTGCCACTTTCATCAACTCCCCGCCGCGCGCGGTCTTTCAAGGCTTTCAAGTTCCGGCGCTGGCTCAACGGTACCCCTGGGGAGCACCACGCGGTTACGTGGTCAACGATCGAGTGATCAGACCCCCGCGACCTCCCCCACTGCCTTAAGGGCGTGGGCGGTACCCCCAGCACGGCCCGGGGGCGTGGCTCTCAACCCCAGGAGGTTGACGACGTGTTCCAAGTTATCGCGTGGCTGTTCGTGCCGCTGCTGCGGCAGTTACTGCCTGCCTCGGGGCGTCACCGAGTAGCCGGCTCCGGTCTGGTCGCCTGCCGCCTGGATCGTCCGATTGTGCCTATCGCGTGCGTGCCTGTGGTGGGTGGCGAGGACCTCGGGCTTGTGCGTCCGTACGTGGTCGCCCATGAACGGCGGGAGGAGGTACGTCGGCAGCGGGTTCGGCGGCGTGTTCTGGTGCTTGCGACGCACGGGGTTGATGCGGGTCCGCGGTGGATTCATGGAGTGGAGGTGCCCGCGTGAGTGCACCGGAGTACGGCAACGCCAAGGTCCGGGAGGCGGATGCGGCGCGGGATGAACTCTCGGCCGCGCTGCGGAAGGCGGGGGTTTCGTTCCCTGCCATGGACGTGAGGCCGCACGGGGTGACGGGCGGCAAGCCCGCGTACGGGATGGTCGACCTGGGCCCGGTGTCGCCGCCGGTGGCGCGGCAACTGGCGCACTTGATCGCGCGGGGGGTGGAGAGGTGAGTGTGCGTCTGTCGGAGATGCGGTTGTTGCCGTGGACGACGCCGGAGGGGCGCCCGTGCTACGTGCCGGTCGGCTCGGGGTGGTTGTCGGAGTACGCCGATGCCATCGAGTGCCAGCAACTGATCTGGGGGCACGAGTTGTTGGAGCGCGCCGCCCAGATGCTCACGGGCGGGGTGTCGGAGACGGAGTTGCGGTTCCTGGTGAAACGGCTGAGCGAGGCGCTGCGCGACGCGCTGAGGGTCGCGGAATGCCGCGGGGGCCGGGCATACGCGGTTCCATACGGCGGTGACGGGCTACTTGGCAGCCGCGCCGCCCACTGAACCGGCTCACGCCCCGGGCACGGCACCGTAGAGGCTCCCTGCGGCGGGCACACCGTGCGCCCCGGTGCCGCACCTTGTCCGTCGGCAGTTTACGTCTCACGTCCAGACGACGGGGTGTGCGACGGCACCGCCCGCCGCAGGGAACGCGGCGGTGCCCCCTTCGTGGTCGGCCGGGGCGTCCCCTTCGGCGGGGGAGTCAGTGCGGGTAGAGCTGCTGTTGCGGGATGATCTGCTGGTCCTGGCCGGGGCTGGACCACAGGAGCTTCATGTGGGCGTCGCCCGTCTGCTCCGCGTACTCGACCCTGAGGGAGTGGCGGGTGCCCGCCGTCAGGTCCACCTGGGCCTTGTCGGCGGTCACGGTGTGCGGGGTCCAGTTGTCGATCACCAGCTTGCCGTCGAGCCAGACGCGCACGTTGTCGTCCGAGACCGTGGTCAGGGTGTACGTCTCGGTGCGGCGCGGCTCGACGCTGCCGGTCCAGCGGACGCTGAAGCCGTCGGCCGGGATGTCCTCCGCGGGTGAACCGGTGAACTTCCAGGAGTGGTTGACGTCCGCGTCCGTGCGGGTGACCTTCGGCGAGCCGGAGAGCGCGGGGTTGTCGAAGACCTCCTGCGTCAGGCCGGTGCCGCTGCCGGGCGCGGCCGTCGGGCCGGCGTCGACGGTCAGCTCGATGACGGTGGCGGCGTCGTTGGCGGTGGTCCCGGCGGGGGTGAGGTCGTAGCCGTCGCCGGTCTCGGTGACGGTCACCTCCTGGTCGGAGCCGAGCACGCGGGCGGCGGTGACGTCGATGCCGGTGCGGGCCGTCAGGTGCAGTGAGCCGCCGGCGGCGGGCCACTGGGTGACGGCCGCGTAGAGCTTGTCGCCCTTGCGGCTGACGGTGCCCCAGCCGGGCTGTTCGACGAGCCCGCCGAACCCGGCGCCGTAGACGGCCTCGCCCTGGCCCGCGGTACGCAGCCAGCCGCCCATCTCCCCGAGCCGCTGGACGGACTGCTCGGGTACGCGTCCGCGGGCGTCGGGGCCGACGTTGAGCAGGTAGTTGCCGCTGCGCGCGGCGGTGGACAGCAGGTTGCGCACCAGGGTGGCGCTCGACTTCCAGTTCTGGTCGTAACGGGCGTACCCCCAGTGATCGTTGAGGGTCATGCACGATTCCCAGAGCTGCCCGTCGACGGGCGCGCCGGGGATCTCCTGTTCGGGGGTGCCGAAGTCGCCGTCGGTCACCCGGCGCTTGCCGACGCGGTTGTTGACGATCAGGCCCGGGTCCAGACCGCGCAGATAGGTCTCCAGCCGCTCGGCGTCCTGCGCGGTCCACGGGTTGTGCGGGTTGTCCGTCTCCCACTCGCCGTCGAACCACAGCGTCGACGGGTCGTACGTGTCGACCAGCTCCTTGAGCTGGGCGTACATCCGCTTCTCGTACCGCGGGAAGGTGGCCGGGTCGGCGAAGTCCGGGTCGTGCCAGTCCCAGATCGAGTAGTAGAAGCCGAGCTTGATGCCCGCCTTGTCCGCGGCCGTCTTGAGTTCGGCGACGATGTCCCGGCGCTTGTCGAACGCCGAATGGTCCCGCAGGTTCCAGCGGTTGACCTTCGTCGGCCACATCGCGTAGCCGTCGTGGTGCTTCGAGGTGAGGACGATGTACCGCATCCCGGCGTCCTTGGCCGCCGCGACCACGGCCTCGGCGTCGAAGTCGGCGGGGTTGAACGTCGCGGCCTGCTTCTCGTACGCCTCGGCCGGGATGCCGCACTGCCGCTTGATCCACTCGGCGTCGCGGCAGACGGTGCCGTCGGGGCGGGTGTACTCGCCTTCGAGGTTGGAGTAGGCGCCGAAGTGGATGAACATCCCGAACCGGTCCTGCCGGAACCAACTCGTCCGCTCGGAGGTGAAGGGGTCGTCGACGGCGTGGTCGGTGCCGGGCCCGCTCGCCGCCGGCGGCGCGGCGGCGGCGGGTACCGCGGTGAGCAGGGCCGCGGCGGCGAGCGCCGCGGCGATGAGCAGGGGCAGTGCGGTGACTCTTCGCGTGGTGCGGATACGAGGGGTGGGCATCGCAGCTCCAATTCATCGGATCACCCGGAAGGTAGGAACGGATACATCGGATGTCAATGGGCTGCGTAACCGTAACCCCTCGATAAGTAGGGGGTGTTGGGAGAGATAGGTCCGAGGTCTGGAGTGTGTCTGCGCTGCGCTCTACGTGAAGCGCAGTGCGTCCTTCCGGGCCAGGTGGAGGGTCCAGTACGCCTGGCCGGCCATCGCGCCGATGCGGTGCTCGCGGCCGTAGTACGTGTTCTCCCCGGACGCGCCGTACGTGCGGCCGTCGTCGAAGCGGGACATCATCCTCAGCTGCTCCTCGTTGTGGCGCCGCTCCCAGGAGGCGGCGGCCGGGGTGATGCCCGTGTCCTGGGCGGTGAGGGAGACCAGGAGGTCGAAGTTGCCGAAGTAGAAGGGGAAGTGGGTGCCCCAGTCGTTGCCCTCGGGGTAGTAGATCTCGCCGCTGCCCGGCTGGTAGATGGTCGTGGTGGAGCCGTCGGGGGCCGGGAAGGGCTTGTCGACCAGGGCGGAGTAGACGCGGTTGATGTTGTGGAGCGCGGCGCGCGGGGCGGCGCGGCCGGCGAGGCCGTAGACGAAGCCCTCGTAGAGGCTCTGGTCGAACGCGACCATGTAGAGCGGGTGCAGGATGTGGTGGTTCTGCAGGGTGCCGTCGTCGGCGATGTTCGTGCCTTGCAGCCAGGTGGACAGCTCGATGCCGTTGACCGTTCCGCCGCCGGTGAGGTCGGCGGGGCACGCGGCGGCTGCCAGCAGCAGTTCGACGTTGCGGCGGGCCCAGGCGGGGGCGTGGGGGTGGGCGGGCATCATGGCCTCGGCCAGGGAGAGGACGGCGGCGCTCCAGTTGTCCTCTTCCGCCTTGCTGTCGCCGGGGGTCACCGCGGTGCCGTCGCGGCGCGTCTCGTAGAGCTGTTCGCCGGAGGTGCCGATGAGATGGACGTCGTTGCCGGTGGTGAGCCGGTCCGCCTCCCAGGCCGTCATCGCGGCGAGGTGGCCGTGCTCCTGGTCGTCCAGCTCGTCCCAGAAGAGCCAGCCGGCGAGGGCGGTGTAGTACGCCCACAGGGCGCTCTGCCAGGTGTTGCCCCAGCGGGTCGCGGGATCGGTGTTGCTGGCCAAGTGCCGGGCCGCCAGGGTGCGGATGAGGTTGCGGGTGCGGATGGTGGCGTTGGCGGCGGAGAGGGTACGCGGGTCGTACACGCCGGAGACCAGGGCGGTGACGGCGGCGACGGCGGCCATGGCGGGCAGCCGGATGGCGCGCTCGTCGGTGCCGCGCAGGTCGATGTAGCCGTCCGGGAGGTACGTGCGGTAGGTCCCGGCGTACCAGGGGCCGATGAGGTAGCGCGAGCTGCCCGCCAGGATCGCCCTGACCCGCTGCCCGGCGGCGTCCCGCGCGTCGTACGTGCCGAGCCGGGCCCAGTCGACGGGCACGACCGTGCCGGCGGCCGTCGGGCCCGCGGCGCGGGCGGCGGCCGGCGGGCCGAGGGCCGCGCCGAGGGCGGAGGCCGCGCCGGCGGCGGCCGAGGCGCCGAGGAGACGGCGGCGGGACAGGCGGGTGGAGGGACGGTGGGAAGAGGTCATGCGGCACTCCTGCGGTCCGTAGACGACGTCCCTGAGGATTCTCACGTGGGAACGTGATCTGACAAGGGGTGGCGTGGGTACGCTGCGCTCCACCGACACCTGTTGACGAGCAGCCGGCCGACGCGCGCGCGGACCCTGCGCGCGGGGCGCGGCCGGAGGAGGAGAGCCGTGGAGGACCAGGCGAAGTCCGAGGAAGCCAGCCCCGCAGTGCAGAAGCGGGTGCAGGAGAGCTTCGACCGGCAGGGGCTGATGAGCCACCTCGGGGCGCGGATCTCCCGCATCGCGCCGGGCCGCGTGCACATCGTGCTGCCCAGCCGGCCCGAAGTCACCCAGCAGCACGGCTACTTCCACGCGGGCGCCACGAGCGCGATCGCGGACAGCGCGGGCGGGTACGCCGGGTACACGCTGTTCCCCGAGGACATGGACGTCCTCACCGTCGAGTACAAGATCAACCTCCTGGCGCCCGCCGTCGGCGACCGCCTTGAGGCGGTGGGGACGGTGCTGAAGTCAGGGCGGACCCTGACGGTGTGCGGGCTGGAGGTGTTCGGGCACCGGGGCGACGGCGTGCGCAAGCTCGTCGCCAACGGCCAGCAGACGCTGATCCGCGTGCCGCGGGAGCGGTGAACGCGGCGCCCCCGCGGGGGCGCCGCCGCCGGCGGCGCTCAGTCCTCCGGCAGCGTCCACTCCGGCCCGCCCCGCGGCGGCGCCTTGCGGACCTCCCAGCCGGAGGGGTCCGCGTCCGGCTCCCAGTACGGCACGTCGCCGGCGTAGTAGAGACCGTAGGCCCAGTACTCGGGCAGCTCGTGGCACATGATGTCGGGGTACGGGTCGATCTCCGCGCCGCCGTACGCCTTGTTGATCCGGGCCACGGCCTCGGCCCGGGAAATGCCGATGCGCTGCACCATGACATCGGCGATGTCCCGGAAATACTTCAGCATTCCGTCGTCGAGGTCCGTCGTGAATTCTTCCGTCATGATCCTGTCGGCGGTCCGTGCCGGGTGATCTCGGCATTGTTGAAGATGTCTTGCGCCCGGTCGGTGAAGATGGCGATCTGGTGCCCTTCCAGGCGCGGCGGGGCACCGCCCAGGAAGTCTCCCACATTCCTCAGCATGGGGCCTTCGACCATGTCGTAGTCGTGCATCGGGCCGCCCGTCCTGCCCGTCCTGAGCATGTCGTTCAGCTCGTCGCCGGGCCCGTTGAAGATCCGGCTGTTGAGGTTGTCCAGCTCACTCCTCGGGACCCGGAAGTGGATGACCGCCGGCACGTCGCCCTCGCGTCTGGCGAGGCGCTTGGCCCAGGTGAGCGCCTGCGCCGGGTCGTTCGTGACGTAGAAGCCGCCGCGGCCGAAGTCCATGTTCCTGGTGCCGCGGTGGACGTCGACGCCGTTGGCCATGATGTTGTCGGCCGCCTTGCCGAACGTGCCGTGGTAAAGGTCCACCATGCACGGCGCGCGCAGGCCGAGCGGGTCGGTCCACTGCAGCGGATTGGGCACGTAGGCGTGGTGATTGGGCGCCGGTGTACGGCCCAGGGGATCGGGGCTGAAATAGCGGCCGGTGGCCGGCTCGTAATAGCGGTGGTGGTTGTAGTGGAGACCGGTTTCGGCATCGTGGTACTGGCCGGGAAAGCGCAGCGGGCAGTCCACGTCCCCCGGGCTGCCGCCCGCGGGCAGGCCCCACACGGTCGAGTGCCGGGACCAGACGACGGTGCCGGTGGCGTCGACCAGCTCCTCCGGGGTGCCGACGAGGTCGGTGACGATCCCGTAGAACCGCTCGTCGATCTCCTCCTGCGAGGCGGACGCGGCGGGCGTACGCACCCGCTGGCCCACGGGCGTGTGCCCCTCGCCCCAGTCCCACACCGTGCTGGCCGCGCCGTCCGTCTGCTCGGCGAGCCGGTCGCCGTCCCAGAAGAAGAGCACCTCCGACACGACGCTCTCGCCGTCGTCGCCGAGCAGCCGCTTGGCCACGCGCCGGCCCAGCGGGTCGTACGCGTAACGCCACTCCCGCCCGTCCGGGGTGACGACGCCGGTGAGCTGGTCCTCGGCGTCCCAGGTGTAGCGCCACTCGCGCCGCCCGCCGGACAGCAGCCGGGTGCTGCGCCGCGTCACCCGGCCCTGCTCGTCGTGTACGTACGTGGTGCGGCCGGCGCGCCGGATGAGGGTGCCGCTGTACGTGCGCTCGCCGGGCGCGGCGTCGTCGGTCTCCGCGGCGTCCGGGATGCCGGACCAGAGGAGGTTGCCGAGTGCGTCGTAGCGGTACGACTCGTCCCGCCCCCCGCCGCGCGCGGCCGTCACCCGGCCGGCGCCGTCCAGCTCGTAGTCGACGTCGCCGCGCAGCAGGTCGCTGACGCCGGCGAGGAAGCCGTCGGCACGGTGGACGTAGGTGCGCCGCTGCAGCGCGGCCCCGCTCCCGCCGGGTGCGGCCCCCGTCGCGGCCAGGGCCGTCAGCTCCTGCGTCGTACGCAGCCGGTCGCCGTCCCACCGGTGGGTGAGCACTGCGGCGTCGCCGAGCACCCGCTCCAGCTCCCGCCCGGCGGCGTCGTAGCCGAAGGTGACGTCGGTGGCGCCGATGTGCTGGACCGCGGACCGCTGCGCCGGCCGGTACGTCCAGCGCGTCACCGCCCCGGAGGGGGTGCGCCGCTCGGTCCTGCGGCCCGCCGCATCGTACGCGAAGCCGACCTTCCGGCCGTTCCACGACTCGGCGAGGGTGTGCCCGGCGGCGTCGCTCTCGACGCTCAGCTCGACGTCCGGGTTGGCGGCGTGCACGAGGCGGCCGAGCGGGTCGTAGCGGTAGGTGGTGACGACGCCGTCGGCCGTCATGGCGGTGACGTTGCCGAGGGCGTCGTAGTCGAAGGCCGTGGTCTGCCCCGCGCCGTTGGTCCGCTCGGTCAACTGACCGGTGGCGTCGTAGCGGTAGCGCAGGGTGCGGCCGTCCCAGTCGGTCTCCTCGACCAGGTTGCCCACCGGGTCGTAGCGGTAACGCCACCGCTGTCCCGCGTTGTTGCGCACCTCGGTCAGCCGCAGCTCGCTGTCGTACGTGAACTCGTGCGCGGTGCCGTCCTGGTCCTCCTCGGCGGCGCGCAGGTCGAAGCGGGTGTTGCGGTAGACGGTGCGGCGGCCGGTGGAGGAGACGTACTCCAGCGGGTTGCGGTCGGCGTCGTACGTCCAGCGCTCGCTCTTGCCGCTCGGCAGCTCGCGCCAGGAGATCTGGCCCTCCACCGTCCAGCCGACCCTGGTGACCTCCCCGAAGGGGTCGGTCAGCGCGGTGATGCGGCCGAACGCGTCGCGGGTGAAGGAGCGCCGTGCGCCGAGCGCGTCGGTGGTGGCGGTGACGAGGCCCGCCGCGTCGGTGTCGAGGACCTGCAGGCGGTTGCCGAGCGGGTCGGTGATGCCGGTGGTGGCGCCGCGCTCGTCGACGGTGAAGACGGTGGTGGCGCCGAGCGGGTCGGTGACGGCGCGCCGGTTGCCGCGGTCGTCGTAGGCGTACTCCCAGGAGGTGCCGTCGGGGCGGGTCACCTTCACGGGCACGTTGAGGTCGTTGAACTCCACGGCGAGCACGCCGCCGTCGGGGCGCTCGATCTCGCTGAGGTTGCCGGCGGCGTCGTAGCGGTAGCCGGTGGTGCGGCCGAGCGGGTCGGTGAGCGAGGCGAGGCGCTGGAAGCCGTCCCAGGTGCGGGTGGTGGTGTGGCCCAGCGGGTCGGTCTCGGCGACGAGCTGGAAGGACTCGTCGAAGCGGTAGACGGTGGCGTGGCCGAGCGAGTCGGTGGCGGTGGTCGTGCGGGTCTCGTCGTCGTAGGCGTACGTGTACGCCAGCACACCGTCGTCGCCGCCGGTGCGCACACAGCGGCCCAGCTCGTCGTACGTGTAGCGGTACCAGGCGTCGGAGCGGTCGCACCAGCCGGTGATCCGGCGCTCGTCGTCGTACGAGTAACGCTGCGGCCGGCCGGAGGAGTTGACGACGCCGGTGAGGTTGCCGCGGTCGTCGTAGCGGTAGCGCAGAAGGACCGGCTCCCGCGGGTCGCTGCGCAGCGTGAGCTCGGTGATGCGGCCGTCCGCGCACGTCAGACCGACGCGGTAGCCGCCGTGATGGACCAGCTCCGCGGGCGTGCCGTCCTTGCCGTAGCGGACCTCAAGGGAGTTGCCGTTCCGGTCCAGGACGGCGGCGAGCACCAGTTCCCCCGCACGGCCGCCGGAGCCGGGCGTGAACCTGAGCGTCCGGCCGGCCTCGGGCTGCCGCACGGTGATCGCCCCCTGCGGACTGCCGTCCCAGCTCAGCAGCCACTGCGGCCCGACGACGGGCGCCACCGCCTCACCCGCGACGGGCACGGGGTAGTACAGCACCATCCCGTCCTCGGTGACGAGCCGGAGGCCGTCGTCGTCGAGCATGAGCCGCTGGTCGAGCGTGGACACCCAACTCGGCCCGAACCACCGGCCGGCACGGACGCCCGTACGGTGGCTGCGCTGGAGCACGAGGGGCAGGAGGCCGGGGAGGGTGATGTCCTCGATCGACATCACCATCTGCCCGGTGGCGACGTCGATGGGGTCGCCGCAGGTGAAGAGCTTCTTCATGGAGCGGCCCATGGCCTGCATGGTCTTGCCGAGGCCGGAGACGGCGGCCTTCATGCCCTTCATGCCGCCCTTGAGGGCGGCCAGCCCTCCTTTGAGGCCCTTCGCGAGGCCGCCGAGGGTGGTGAGGCCCTTCATGCCGGGGATGCAGTCCAGGGCGGCGAAGGCGACGTCCCACAGGGAGGCTTCGCCGTTCATGTACTTCATCAGGGTGTCGGCAAGGACGACCAGCGCNGCGGCCAGGACCACCCATGCAAGGGGCCCGCCGATGATCAGGACGACGATGCCCAGGACNGCGACGATGACCTTGCAGACGTTGACGATGGTGTCCCAGTTGTCCTTGACCCAGTCGACCGCCTTCTCCCACCACTTACGGTTCTGAATCCCCGCGTCGGACGCGTCCTCCAGCTTGTCCTTGGCTTCGTCGGCGGCATCCTCACGCATCTTCTTCGCATCCGCCGCCATCTTCTTCGCCGCTTCAAGACCGGATTCCGCATTGTCGACGGCCGTCTGGGCGGAGGCCCGCGCAGACTTGGCATCGGTGGCGTTGCAGGCCGCGGCCCGCACCTCCGACTCGTCGGGCTTCTCCTTGCCCTCCTTCTCGTCATACTCCTCAGTCTTGGCGGTGGCCCGGTCCACCCAGGAGTCCGCCGAGTCCANNCGGCCGGTGGCGGCGGTCAGATCNCTCTGCGCCTCCCGNCCCNTGGCCAGNGCCTTGTCGGCGAGGGACTGGGCGCGCTCCAGCTTCGGCCAGTACGCNGCCAGNGCNTCCCCNGCNAGGTCNTACGACCGCTGNAGNTTCTTCAGNTTCNTGGGNACTTCCTCGAACTCNTCCTGGAANGCNTTCGCGGTCTTCCCCGCCCACCGCAGCAGCGCATCCTCACCCGCCATGCCCTTGATCTGCCGCAGCGCATCCGCCACATCGTCCGCGAAGTCGTGCAACTCCCGCGCCAACTGCTTGACCCGCTCCGGATCCCCCGGCGTCGGATCGTCATCCAGATCCAGCACATGCCAGTCCGTCGGACGACTTCCCATACGTGCTCACCAACCCCCCGTGGCCGCCGCCGCGTTCTCGGCGATGACCTCCTTACGAAAGTAACACCGGCTCTGGCGTGCGGTGATTGGCGACACGGCGGGTGTCAGGACCGTCCCGGTCTGCCCGCGGACCCGGGTGACGGCGCGCGCTCCCGCCTGTGCGGAGGGTGTCCGCCACAGCGGTGGCGTCACTTTCTCCGATCCGCCACGCGGGTGGTGTCGGATCCGGGCGGCGGCGTTCGTGGAAGAGGTGAGAGGGCACCCGCGCGGGGTGTCCGGAGAGGGAACGACGATGAAGCTGACGACCGTCACCAACGTCTCCGTCGACGGCGTGATGCAGGGCCTCGGCGGGTCGGAGGAGGACCGCAGGAACGGGTTCGAGCGGGGCGGCTGGGCGCTGCCGCTGTTCGGGCCAGAGGCCGAGACGTACCTCGGCGAGGTGTACCAGCGCGCCGACGCCCTCCGCGCGCGACGTGCGGGACACCGACTGGTCCCAGGCCGTCGCCCTCAACCGGGCCGTCGCGGTGGCCGAGACCGACGGGCCGGACGTCGCGCTGGCGGCCGTCGACCGGCTCGCCGGCAGCCTGGCCGGCTATCACGCCTTCCACGCCACCCGCGCCGACCTGCTGCGCCGCCCGGACCGCGGCGCCGCGGCGCGCAGGGCGTACGACCAGGCCATCGAGCTGGCGGGCAACACGGCCGAGACCGCGTATCTGACGCGCCGCCGGGATCAACTGGGGTAGGACCGGGCGTGGATCACCGAGCGCCGGCCGGGCCCTACTCGGCGATCTCGCCGTCCTCGATGCGCGTCTGGCCCAGCGGGGTCGCGTCGCGGAACTCCGGCAGTGTCATCGGCTGGTCGTAGAGGAAGAAGCTCTGGTTGCTGCCGATGGTGAACTCCATGTACGCGCCGGTGGTGGCGTCGAAGCCGTAGTACGCGCTGCACTGGCCGCCGGAGTAGTAGACGCCGTCCATGCCCGGCGCCGTCTTCGTCACCATGCCGGAGTTGGAGGAGTCGACGTCCTCCGGCGGGGTGAGCATGGCGCAGTACGAGACCGGCAGCCCTTCGAGTACGAAGTAGCCGTACTCGCCGTTGGCGTTCTGCAGGTAGACGTAGGACAGCTTCCCGGGCTTCTCCCAGTTGTCGACCCACTTGTTGATGGTCTCCCGGGTCGGGGAGTACGTCATCGCATCCGCCGGCTGGCGCCTGACGAGCTGGTCGTAGCCGGACTGCTTGGTCCGCGACTCCTGGGCCTGGGAGGAGTCGTCCGTGCAGGCCGCGGCGGTGAAGGCGAGGGTGGCGGTCGCGGCGAGGGCGGTGAGGATGCGGGTCAGGCGGCGCACGAGGTCTCCTTCGCGTCGGTGCTCAGCTCGGCGGGCAGCCCGGCGTCCTTGAACGCCTTGCGGTGCTCCTGCCGGGACTTGGCGTTGTAGTCGTTGACCAGCTCGGACCGCGCGGCGCGGAGCGCGGTGAGGGAGGTGGCGATCTGCTCGCTGCGGTACTCGGACGGCTTGGTGTCCAGCTCGTCCTGGAGCGCGCCGATCTCGTCCTCCTTCGTCTCCACCGCGGCGCACAGGTCGAAGAACTCCTCGTACGTGGAGATACGGAACTCGCCCGAGCCCACGGTGCGGTTGCGCGCGTCGGTCTCGCCGCGGAACGGCGCCGTGGACCAGGACGCGCCGCCCCAGGCGAGGACACCGGCGACGTAGACAAGGGTGAGCAGCACGATTCCGGCGAGCGTGTAGCGCAGGGCGCGGCTGCCTTCGGTGAACACTCGTGAGTCGGTGGGCACGGGGCCTCCTCGCGGTCGGGGCGGGGTGTCCTCCGGCTCAGTTGTACTGCGCAGGGCTCGGTACCCCTCCCGAAAACCTGTCCGGGGTGCGGGCGACGGGTCCGCCGTACGGCGGCGTCCCGTGCCCGCACCCCGGTGGTGCGGCGCGGCGGCCGGGCCGTCAGAGGCGCGCCTCCTTCGCACTCGCGTCCGCGGTCGCACCCGGTCCGGCGGCCAGCGCCGGCCGGTTGCTGCGGCGGCCCATGAACAGCGCGGTCAGCAGCGCACCCGCCGCCGCCACCCCGGCGGCTCCGGTGAACGCGGCGCTGAACCCGTCGGTGAGCGCCGGCAGATCGCCGAGGCGGTCGGCGCCCTGCGAGGTGGCCAGCGCGGTCAGCGCCGCGAGGCCGAGGGCGGAGCCCACCTGGTAGGTGGTGTTGACGATGCCGGACGCCAGCCCGGCCTGCTCCTGCGGGACGCCGGACATCGCGGCCATCAGCCCCGGGATGTACGCCAGCGACATGCCCAGCGCCGCGACCAGCGAGGCGGGCAGGACGTCGACCGCGAACGACCCGGTGGGCTCGACCGCCGACAGCCACAGCAGCCCGGCGGCCAGCGTCAGCAGCCCGCCGACCAGCAGCGGCTTGGGCCCGAACCGGCCGAGCAGCCGGGCGGCCAGCAGGGTCATGACCACCATGAGCAGCCCGGTCATCGGCAGCAGCGCGGCGCCGGAGGCGAAGGCCCCGTAGCCGAGGACCTGCTGCAGATAGAGGTTGAGGAAGTACCACATCGGGATCCAGGCGGCGCCGAGCAGCGCCATGGCCAGGTTCGCGGACGCCAGCCGCGGCGTACGCCAGACGCCCAGCGGCATCAGCGGCGACCTGGCGGCGCGCTGGATCACCAGGAAGAGCGCCAGCAGCGCGGCGGCGCCGGCCAGTTGGACGACGGTGCCGGCGGAGCCCCAGCCCACCTCGGGGGCCCGGACGACGGCGAAGACCGCGAGCGCGAGCCCGGCGGTGACGGCGACGGCGCCGAGCACGTCCACGCCGCCGCGGCGGGACTGGACGTCCGGCAGCAGGCCGGTGGCGAGCAGGGTGGCGACGCCGATGGGCACGTAGATAATGAAGATCCACGGCCAGCTCAGCCACTCGGTGAACACGCCGCCGAGGAAAACGCCGGCGGTGCCGCCGGCCGGGGCCGCGGCGCCGTAGAGGGCAAGCGCCTTGCCCAGCTCCCGCGGGTCGTGGCTGAAGAGGATCACCAGCAGGGTCATGGCGGACGGCGCGATGAGCGCCCCGCCGACGCCCTGCACGGCGCGCCCGGCGATCTCCACCCCGGCGCTCTGCGCCGCCGCGGCCACCACGGAGCCGGCGATGAGCACGCCCCACCCGGTGACGAACACCCGCCGGGCGCCGAAGAGGTCGGACAGCCGGCCGCCGAGGAGCAGCAGACCGCCGAAGGCGACGACGTAGGCGTTGAAGACCCACTGCAGATCGCCCGGTGAGAATCCGAGGTCGCGCTGCATCTCGGGGAGCGCGACGCCGATGATCGAGGTGTCCATGATGACCATGAACTGCGCGGTGGCGAGCACGGCGAGTGCCCACCAGCGGCGGGGGTTGACGGATGACATGGCGGAAACGCCTCCTCTTCGTAGATACCCCTAGGGGGTATGTCGAGAAGATATACCACTACCCCTGAGGGGTATGCAACCGTGAGGCCCGCAGCCACCGGGCGGTGCGAGGGCGTCCGAGGTGAGTACGGGCCGGAATGCTGCCCGCGTCCGCGGGTCCTGGCTCGTTGCCGGGCCCGGTCCTGCCCGGTTGCGGGACGGGCGGTAGCGTGCCCGCGGGCGTTGAGGGGAGAGATCACGGGTGCAGGGGATTCGGCCGGGCACGCACGGCTCGCCTGACGTGCGCCGACTGCTGGCCGCGGAGGCGGCCGGAGAGTCGGCCGGGGAGACGGCCGACCCGGAGGTCGTGGCCGAGGCGCGGCGCCGCAAGGAGGCCGCGCTGCTGGACTTCGGCGTCGGGCAGAGCGTCGTGGCCTCCTGGCTGTACGCGAAGTGCCACCGCCACCTCGCCACCACCGCGGTCCCCACCGCCGCGGTCACGGCCTCCGGCGACGGCCGCTGCACGCTGCTCTACAACCCGTACTTCTTCGCGTCGCTGGACTTCGACGGCGTCAAGTTCGTGCTGTTCCACGAGGCGCGGCACCTGATGCACCGGCACCTGTACGTGGACGAGGAGCTGCGCTCCGACCCGGTGTTCACCCTCGCCGCCGAGGTGGCGATCAACCACGTCGCGCTGCGCCGGCTGGGCCGCGCCGCCTTACCCGAGGCGGTGCCCGCCGGCGGCGGGGCGCCCGAGCCGGTGGGTGTCGACCCGGACGCGGTGTACCGCGCGTACCGGGACGACCTGCGGGAGCAGGGGGCGGCCCCGCTGCCGTACGAGGAGTTCATCCGCACCGACCTGACGGTGTACGGCGAACTGCGCCGCATGCGGGCGCCCGGCATCCCGCCGTCCGCCGCCTGCATCCACCTCGCCGACGGCACGGACGGCGCCGGTGTCCCCCTGGACCCCGAGACCGTCGCGCAGGTCGGCGACGACGTGCTGCGCGAGGTGATGCAGTCCGCGCTGCGCGGCGGCCGGGCGGCCCGCGAGGAGCTGCTCGGCGTCGCCGACCGCACCGCCGACGGCGGCGAACGGTTCAGCCGGCTCTGGGGCCGCCTGGGTCTTGACAAGCTGCGCGGCACCACGCCCCGTACCCGCCGGGTCGACTGGTGGCAGCGGTGGCTGACCGACGTGCTCGCCTCCAAGCTGACCGAGAGCGAGCGGCTGGTCTACCCGAAGAAGCACGGCGCGGTCGTCCTCGCGCTCGGCCACGAGCCGATGCTCACCCGCCGCGGCCCGGAGCGTACGAAGGTCGTGCTCGTCGCGTTCGACACTTCGGGGTCGATGCCGGACGCCGTGGTCGAGTGGCTGACCACCCTGGTCGGGCAGACGGACGGGGTGGAGAGCCACTGGCTCTCCTTCGACGGCGTCGTCATGCCGTTCGTGCCCGGGGAACGGGTGGCGGGCGGCGGCGGCACGGACTTCCACAACGTCGTCGACTACGCCGAGGGCCGGCTGGAGGTCGCCGGCAAGACCTTCGCGCACGAACCCGACGCGGTGATCGTCGTCACCGACGGCTACGCGCCCCACGTCACCCCCGCAGAACCCGACCGCTGGATCTGGCTCATCACCGACGGCGGCGACGACTGGCCGGAGCGGCACCACCGCCCGATGGCCTGCCACCGGGTCACGTCCGAACCACAGCCGAGGAGAAACCGCTAGTGCCCCCCGCACCGCCCGCCGCGACCCCGCCCGCCGCGACCCCGCCCGGGGCGGCCCCGCCCGGGGCGGCGACGCCCGCACCGCCGGCCGCGGGCCGGCAGTGGAGGGCGAACGCCACCTTCTCAGACCCGCCGCGGGAGGGCCCGACCGCCAAGCTGGAGAAGTTCATCGACGCGATGATCGCCACCGGCCAGACCGGGCAGATCTTCGGCGAGCACGGCATCGGCAAGACCTCCACCTTCGTCTCGTACGTGCCTCAGCGCTACCCCGGCACCGGCCTCGTGGTCCTGCCCGCGGCCAACCTCGCCCCGGACGACCTGCTGATCAACGCCCCCGTACGCGACGAGCGCAGTGGCGAACTCGCCCTGCGCCAGCTCGTGATGCGCCAGCTCGTCCCCGGCACCCCGTTCGTCCTGCTCGTCGACGACTCCCTGCAGGCGGGCAACACCGTGCAGTCGCAGCTCATGCAGACGGCCTGCAACTGGACCCTCGGCGAGCACGACCTGCGCGAGCTGGGCTGCGTCGGGGTCTTCCTCACCGACAACGAGTCGCTGGCCGAGACCAGCGTGCGCCGCTCCGACCTGGCGATCCTGGACCGGATGGTCACCCTCCGGCTGACCGCCAACGACACCGCGTGGCGGTACGCGCTGGCCGCCCGGTTCCCCGACTGGGACCTGCGCGAGGTGTTCCGGCAGTGGGCCGCCCTCGACCCGCACCTGCGCGGACTGCTCTCGCCGCGCACCCTGCAGCACGTGCTCGACTGCGCCCGCGCCGGCTTCCCGCTGGCCTGGGGGCTGCCGCTGCACAACGGCCGCCGGCTGGCGCTGGTCGAGCCCGGCACCCCCTCTCCACAGGGCGCCGGCGGTGCGCCGGGCCGGGACCGTACCGACGAGGTGCTCGACGCCATCGCCGCGGCGGTCGGCGCCGCCAACCCCGCCACGGTGGCCGACCCGGTCCGCCGCATCCTCAGGGCCGCGGCGGCGCACCGCTGGGCGGTGCTGCTCCAGGGGCCGCCCGGCTGCGGCAAGACGGAGATCGCCAAGCAGATCGCCCGGGAGGAGACCGGCCGCGAACCGGTGTACTTCTCGCTGCCGGTGACCAACGTCGAGGACCTGTGCGTGCCGGTGCCGACCACCGACGGGGCGCTGGAGGCGATGCTCGCCCGGTCGCTGCTCGACCCGGAGCCGAAGGTGCTGATCTGGGACGAGTACAACCGGCCGAAGGACAAGGCGACGTACGCGAAGCTGATGGAGGTCACCCAGGAGTGGACGCTCGCGGGCCGGCCGCTGCCCGGGCTGCGCGCGCAGGTGGCGCTGCAGAACCCGCCGTACCACCTGGGCCGCAAGATGCTCGTCAGCAGCAACAACGTCGCTCAGGCCAGCCGGTTCACGATCAGCTACGAGGTGCAGCCGGCGGACATCCCGGCCAACGAGTGGCTGATCTCGACGTACGGCGAGACCGCCGAGACCGTCCTTGAGTGGTGGAAGAACGACATCGACGACGAGGGCCGCGAGTGGGTCACCAAGCGCACCCTGGAACGGCTCATCAAGCTGCACCGGGCCGGCATGCCGCTGGAGCAGGGCCTGATCTACCTCGGCGACGGCGAGTACGCGCCGGTGCCGCTGTCCGGCCTTGAGGCGCGGCTCGCGGACCGGCGGCAGATCGGTCTGGCGGAGCTGGCCGCCGACCTGACGGGCTGGCAGGCCCGGCTGGCGGCGGCCGTCGAGACGTCCGCGGAGGGCACCAACGACACCGACCTGGTGCACCAGGTGTTCTCCAACGCGGAGGTGTCGCAGCTCGAACGGCACCTCGACGTGGTGGCGCGGCTGCTGCCGCACCTGCCGCCCAAGCTGCGCGCCACCTACCTCGTGGGGCAGGCCGCCGCGCGGCAGCGCTTCTGGATCGCCGCCCTGGCCCGGATGGGGGAGCTGGCCTCGGCGCCCGCCTACTCCTCTTCTTCTTCCTCCTCTTCGTCCTCCTCCTCCTCGTCTTCGTCGTAGTACTCCCAGTTCTCGTCGATGTCGAGGTCCGTGAACGGGCGGATCATCGGCACCGGGACGGTCGACTGCTCGTGGCCGACCGTCCAGGAGTTGCGGAAGAAGTCGAACTTCAGATGGACGAGGCCGTCGTGCTCCGCGAACAGGATCGGCGGGACGAGGAAGTGCGCCACGTCCACGGTCGCCGCGGTGGTGACGAACTCCTTCGCCGGGACAACGGGTGGACCGCCCTGGCAGGCCGCGAAGTTGACCGGAGCCGGCGCCTTGCTGCCCAGCACGTGGATGCGGTTGCCTTCGACGACGAACCTGTCCGGGTCCAGCACCACGTCCTCGCCGAGCATCATCACCGGCGCGGGCAGCACGTCCGCCTTCGCGGCGTCCTGTGCGTGCACGTAGTGCTTGATGACCTCGGCGTTGCGCGAGGTGTCGAAGCTCCGGCTGAGGAGGCCGCCGTCGCAGAGGCCGCACGCGCAGTCAGGCATGTCCTCGGTGGCGGGCTCCTCGGGCTCCGGGAACAGCATGCTCTTGTCGAACGGCGCGAGGGGTGACGCGCCGCCTCTCTCCGCCAGGAACGCCGGTATCCAGCCGGTGCCCTCGGCCTCGACCACCGTCGTCTCGCACTCCGCGCGGAACGCGCCGTCGCCGACCTTGCAGTTGAAGTAGTCCAGGAGCGTGATCGCTGCGCACTCGGCCGGCGACAGACCGCCGGCGGCGGGGAACCAGAAGTCGTGGCCGTTGGAGACGAAGTCCAGCCCGCGGAACTGCTTGTGGAGGAACGGCTCATCCGCCGCGCCCGCGCCGAGGTCACCGCTCCAGTGCGCCGCGGCGACGCGGTTGTAGTAGTCCTCGGCGTACCGGGCGAGTTCGGGGGCGAAGACGCTCTCGCCGGTCAGGTAGGTCGCCTTGGCGAACAGCGCGCCGATCTCCGGGTCGTGGGCGACGTCCGGTTCGGCGAAGATCAGCTCCGTGCGCAGGAAGACCTTGCGTCCTTCGCGGTACGGGGCGCCCTCGTGCTCGTACCGCTGATCGAAGACCACGCAGGTGAAGGGCTCGATCTCGGTGAGGCCGGCGCCCCCGGTCAAATCGAGGGCGGGCGCGCCGGAGCCGCCGGTGAGGTACAGCAGGAGGGTGTGGCGGGAGACGTGGCCGCGGGACCGGTCGTAGTACGGCGTGTCGAGGTGGCGGTGGAAGTTGGCGTCGTCCGGCTCGAAGCGGTTGCACCGGAAGACGGGGTTGACGTGCGAGAAGCCGTCGCGCCGCGCCCCCGGCACGGCCTCGGCCACCGCCGCGGTGAGCGCCTCGGCGAGCAGCGCCGAGTGGAAGATGAAGCGGTCGCCGCCGCGGGAGCCGGCGTTGAGCGGCGGCACGTAGAGGTCCAGGCCGTCCAGGCCCTCCAGAGAAGCGCGCGCCGCCGCGGGCAGCCGGACCGCGAACGAGTACGCCCCCTTGGCGAACTCCGTCCGGTCCGTCAGCTCGAACTCCAGCCCGGCGCCGGCGAAGTGCCGGTCGAGCGGAAGGATGTTCTCGTACGTACGGAACGACAGCTCACGCGGGTCGGCGAAGACGGCCGCCAGATACGGCGCCGTCTCGCTGGGCCGCGCGAACAGCTCCCGCACGTCCGCGTCGATGCGCTCGGCGTCGACGAAGCGGACCGACTTGAACCGCGCCGTCGGATGCCAGGAGACCGCGAGCTCGTCGAGCACGGCGGTGGGCTCGGCGTCGGCGGCGTCGACCAGGGCCCGGTACTGCTCGACCTCCGCCGCGGGCGCCTTGGCGCCGGCGGTGGACAGGGCGAAGAACCGGTCGCGGAGCTCGGTGCTCACACGCTCCTCCAATAGCTGCGCAGTACGGGCGGGAGTTGAGGTGCGGCGGCGAGTCTGCGCGCGCCTTCGTCGCCGACGTCGGCGGCGTAGAGCAGCAGCCGGGTGAGCGAGCCGGCGAACGGCGCCGCGAGCAGGGCTTCGGCGCCGTCCTCGCCGATCTCGTTGTAGCGCAGGTCGAGTTCTCTGAGGCCGCCGAAGGCGTGCAGGGCGCGTATGCCCTCAGCGGTGAGCGCGTTGCGCTGGAGGTGGAGCCGGGTGACGCCGGTGAAGAAGGGGTTGGCCGCCAGCGCGGCCAGGCCACTGTCGCCGATGTGGCAGTACCGCAGGTCGAGCGTGCCGATCCGGCCGGACGCGGCCGGGACCGCGAGGGACTGACCGCCGGCCGCCTCGCTGCGGAAGTACGACGACACCGCCAGGGCCTTGGCGCCGAGGGCGCCGATGCGGAGATAGGACAGGTCGACGGTGGTGAACGGGGCCAGGTCGAGCGTCGCGAGCGCGCCGGCCTCCACGTAGGCGGCGGGCAGCGGCTCACCGTCCTCGTCCGTGTCGTCGTCCCAGTACTCGTACTCCTCGTCCGCGTCCCGCTCCGGCGGAGCGATCCGCAGCGCGGTCGCGAACGGCGCCACGCGCAGGGCCTGCTCGACCAGCCTGGGTGTGCCGTCGTCTTCCCAGGTGACGGCGATCCCCGTGGCGAACCCGTGCCGGTGCCCCGTGGCGGTGACGCGGCCCGGCAACTCCGCGTCCCAGCTCTCCCGGTGCTGGTAGACCAGCTCGTCGATCTCCTGCTCGACCGCCTCCCGGCGGCTGCCAGGACCGACGCGCGCCCGCTGCGCCGCCAGGCTGATCAGCTCCGCGCGGAGGTCGCCGCGCTCCCGCAGCAGGTCGCCGTAGGCAAGCCAGGACGTGAGGTCGTCCGGGCGCTCCCGCAGTGTTCGTTCCAGGGCCCCTAAGGTCATGGCCGGAGGCTAACAGCGGCCACTGACACGGCGGTTCTGGCCCCGTGCGGGAGCGCGCCGAGCGCGAGCGTCGCGGAAGTCCGGGCCGGTGCGGACCATGCCGTACCCCGGAAGCCGGGTGGGACACTGGCGTCGAGGTGATCGGGTATGTCAGTGAACGCGACTCCGTTGCCGGGCGGCGTTGTTGTCGTGGGTGCCGGGGTGGTCGGTGCCTCCGTGGCGTACCACTTGGCGCGCCGCGGTGTGCGGGTGACGCTGCTCGACCGGGAGCCGGTGCCGGCGGCGGGTGTCACCGGCGCCTCCTTCGCCTGGATCGGCGGCACCGGCGGCGACTGGCCCGGCGGCGCGGCGGACTTGCGCGGATCCGTGCTCGCCGACCACCGCCGGCTGGAGAGCGAGGTGCCGGGCTACGCCGTCCGCTGGGCGGGCTCGCTGAAGTGGACCGGTGACCGGGCCGGGGACGGCTCCGCGCCGGGGCCCGGCAGCCGCCGGGTCGACGGGCGCGGCGTCGCGGCGCTGGAGCCCCGCCTCCGCAACCCCCCGGCACACGCCGTGCACATCCCGGGCGACGGCGGCCTCGACCCGGAGACGATGACCCGGTCGCTGATCGACGCCGCCCGCGCCCGCGGGGCGCGGGTGCTCCTCGGCACCTCCGTGACCGCGCTGGAGACCTCGGACGGCCGGGTCGTCGGCGTGCGGTCCACCGCCGGGCCGTACCCTGCCGCGACGGTCGTCCTCGCCGCCGGCACCGGCGTCGCCGAACTGTGCGCACCGCTGGCCGCCGACGTTCCCGTACCCGCCTCCCCGGCCTTCCGGGTGCGGGTCGCGGCGCCGCCCGGCCTGGTCAGGACCATCGTGTCGACCCCGGAGTTCGAGGTCCGCGAGGTGGCCGACGGCGAACTCCTCATGACCCTCCCGCGCGTCGACGACACCTCGCCACCGGGCCTGGAACAGGCCGCCCGGGACGCCGTGCGCCGCCTTCAGCACGCCTTCCGCGGCGCCGGCTCCTGCCGGCTGCTCGGCTTCCGCCTCGGCCGGCGCCCGATGCCGCCCCACGGGCCGGTCATCGGGTACGCGACCCGCGACCGCTCCGCCTACGTCGCCGTCATGCACGCGGCGGTGACCCTCGCCCCCACCGCCGGCCGCCTGGCCGCGGCCGAACTCACCACCGGCGAACCGCCGCCGGAACTGCGCCGCTGCCGCCCGCGGTTCACGTAGCCCCGGCAGGGCGCACCCAGCCGGCGCCGCGCCCGCCTACGAGGCCCCGTCCCGGGGCGGGAGAGCCGCGGCGACCTCGGCCGCCGCCGCTGCCAGCAGCGCGTCGTCCGCCGTCGCGTCCCGTTCCGTACGGCGGGACATGACCGCCAGCACGATCGGGGAGCGGTCCGGGGGCCAGAGCACCGCGATGTCGTTGCGTGCGCCGTACGTGCTGCCCGTGCCGGTCTTGTCGCCGACCTCCCAGCATTCAGGCACACCGGCGCGGATCAGGGTGTCGCCGGTGACGTTGGTGCGCAGCCACGTGGTGAGCTGTTCGCGACCGGGTCCGGCCAGCGCGTCCCCGAGGACGAACGCGCGCAGGTCGCGCGCCAGCGTGCGCGGCGTAGTCGTGTCGCGGGTATCGCCCGGGGTCCAGCGGCTCAGCTCCGGTTCGGTCCGCACCATGCGGGTGACGTCGTCGCCGATGGCCTCCAGCTCGGCGTCCATGCCCGCGGGGCCGCCGAGTTCGGCGAGGATCAGGTTGGCGGCGGTGTTGTCGCTGAAGCGGACGGCGGCCTCGCACAGGTCGCGCAGGGTCATGCCGGTGGCGACGTGGTCCTCGGTCCGCGGGGAGTGGGCGATCAGGTCGCCGGGGGAGTACGTGATCACCCGGTTGGGGTGAAGGAGCCCACGGGCCCCGGCGCCGCAGCCTCACCCTGCATCCGCACCCGCCCCCACCCCCGCCTCGGCCCGCTCCCGCGCCGCCGCCCCGGCCCGCGGCAGGTGCCGCAGCGTGAACACCCCAAGCGCCGCGTGCAGCACCGCCGCGACCAGCGCGGCGGCGTGCAGCCCCGTGACGAACGCGGCCTCCGCCTGGCCGGCCGCCGCCGCGCTGATCCCCGGCACCTGATGCGTCTCGGTGAGCGTCCCGGCCAGGTCCGGGCCCCTCAGGCGGAAGACCAGCGCCGCGAGCGAGCCCAGCAGCGCGATGCCGAGCGCGTTGCCGAGTTCGTTGCTCGTCTCGGCGATCGCCCCCGCAGAACCCGCGCGCTCCGGCGGCACCGCGGCGACGGCGGTGTCGGCGACGACGCTGAACGAGATGCCGTAGCCGACGCCGGCGGCGGCGGTGGCGGCGACGTACCAGCCGGTGCCGCCAGAGACGCCGGTGGGCAGCAACAGCAGCAGGCCCCCGGCGATGAGGAAGTGGGAGGCCAGCAGCCCGGCGCGGGTGCCGGTGCGCGCGACCACCGCCGGGGTGACGACGGCGGTGACGGTGAGCACGAGGGCGCCGGGGAGCGCCACGAGCGCCGCGTCGAAGGCGTCGAGCCCGCGTACGGACTGCAGGTAGATGCCGCCCAGGTAGGCCGTGGCGGACCAGGCCGCCAGCGGCAGCAGCCCGGTGACGGCAGCGATCGCGAACACCCGGTCACGGAAGAGGCGGAGGTCGATCAGCGGGTGCGCGAGCCGCAGTTGGCGGCGTACGAACCACCACAGCAGGGCCGCGCCGCCACTGGCCGCGACGAGCGGGACGGCGGCCAGGCCGCCGGCCGCCGCGCGCTTGATCCCGTAGACGGTCAGCAGGATGCCCGCGGCGGACAGCACGACACTGCGCGCGTCCACCCGGCCCGTCCCCCCGCCGCGCACCTCGCGCAGCAGCCGCGGAGCCAGCAGCAGGAAGAGCGCCACCACCGGGATGTTGATCAGGAACACCGAGCCCCACCAGAAGTGCGCGAGCAGTTGCCCGCCGACGACCGGGCCGAGCGCGAAGCCCGCGGCGAAGGCCGCCGCGAAGATCCCGATGGCCTGCGCGCGCCGCCGCGGGTCGCCGAACAGCTCACTCAGCACCGCCAGCGCGGACGGCAGGAGAGTGGCACCGGCCACGCCCATCAGCACCCGGAACGCGATCAGCAGCTCCGGTGACGGCGCGAACGCCGCGCCCGCCGAGGCGGCGCCGAAGACCGCCGCCCCGGCCATCAGCAGCCGGAGCCGGCCGTAGCGGTCGCCGATGCTGCCGAACGCGATGAGCAGGGAGCCGACCGCGAACCCGTAGCCGTCGAGTATCCACAGCGCCTGGTCCGCGGACGGCGACAGGTCCGCGGAGATCCGGGCCATCGCGAGGAACAGCACCGAGCCGTCCATCGCGACCAGCAGCACCGGGCCGAGCACCACGAGCAGCCCGAGCCACGCCCGCAGCCCGGGAGAGTCACCGGGAGAGTCAGAAGTGTGCCGTACGTCCATGACCACGACGCTGCTCCGCCGCGCGCCCGGCAGCCATCCCCGCCTCGTGGGTACCCCCGGCAGGGATACCCGCGGCCGTCGCACCCCGGCGTACCTGCGACGTAGCCTCGGAGGCATGGAACTGGAGAGCCTCGGCGCGTACCTGAAGACCCGCCGGGACCGCGTCACGCCCGCCGCCGCCGGACTCGGCACCTACGGCACCGCCCGCCGCGTGCCGGGCCTGCGCCGCGAGGAGCTGGCGCAGCTCGCCGGGGTGAGCGCCGGGTACTACACGCGGCTGGAGCAGGGACAGGCCGGCACCGCCTCCCGGCAGGTCCTCGACGCGCTGGCCCGCGTGCTGCGCCTGGACCCGGTGGAGACGGCCCACCTGCACAACCTCGCCGCCCGCCCCGCCGCCCCGCGGCTGGTCCGCCCCGCCCCCGAGCAGCCGCACCCCCGGGTGCTGGCGCTGCTGGCGTCCCTGGCCGAGACGACGCCCGCCGTCGTGCTGGGCCGCCGCGGGGACGTGCTGGCCTGGAACCGCGCCGGCCACGCGCTCGTCGCCGGACACGTCGGCTTCGACGCGCCCCGCGACCCGGCGCGCCGGCCGTCGGTGCCCCGGATGTTCTTCCTCGACCCGCTGGTACGGGACCAGTACGCCAACTGGTCGGAGCTGGCCGGCGTCCACGTCGCGTACCTGCGGCTGACCGCGGGCCGCTATCCGGCCGACGCCCGCCTCGCCGAACTGATCGGCGAACTCGCCATGGGCAGCACGGACTTCGCGGAGCTGTGGGCCGCCGGCGACGTCGCCGACTGCACCGTGGGCACGATGCACATGCGGCACCCCGCCGTCGGCGCGCTGGACGTCGGCTACCAGGTCTGGCTCCAGCCCGACAGCCCCGACCACCGGCTGGAGGTCTACACCCCTGAGGACCCCGCCTCGGCCGACGCGCTCCGGCTGCTGGACCGGGTGACCGCCGCCCGCGCTGGCGCGACCGGGTGAGATGCCGTCCGTGACCGGGTGCCCTCACGCCCGCCGATGAGTTTCGCGGGGCCCGCGGGTCTACCCGTACGGAAAGGCAATTCCTGAACGCCGGAGGACCACCATGACCGCCCACGCACTGCCGCCCGTCGTCGACACCGAGACCTGGCGGCGCGAGCTGGACGCGCTGCGCGCCCGCGAGAAGGCCGCGACCCGGGAGCTGGACGCCATCGCCGCGCAGCGGCGCCGGCTGCCGATGGTCGAGATGCCCGACTACACCCTGGAGGGCGCGGAAGGGCCGGTCCGGCTGGTCGACGTCTTCGCCGGCAAGGCGCAGCTCATCGTCTACAACCACATGTGGTTCGAGGGCAAGGAGTGGCAGTGCGGGGGCTGCACGAGCTTCACCGCGCAGTTCACCCGGTTCGGCTTCCTGGAGCCGTACGACGCGCGGTTCGTCATCGTGACGCAGGGCCCGATCGACGAGGCGCTGGCGTACAAGAAGCGCGTCGGCAACCAGATGCCCTGGTACTCCACCGCCAACAGCCCGTTCGGCAGCGATGTCGACGCCCCGCCCGGCGGCGGGTTCGCGCTCAACGTCTTCCTGCGCGACGGCGACACCGTCTACCGCACCTGGCACACCAGCGGGCGCGGCACCGAGCAGGTGAGCCACACCTTCCCGCTGATCGACCTGCTGCCGTACGGGCGTCAGGAGGAGTGGCAGGACTCGCCGGAGGGCTGGCCGAAGTCGCCGACGTACAGCAACTGGCTCGACTCGAAGGACATCGCCCGCCTCTACGGCGAGGATGCGTAACGCGCCCGCGCTCCCGGGGACGCGCGCCGCGAGCGTGCCGGACCAGGCCCTCTAACCTGGTCCGATGACGCGATTCGAGGATTACGCGGTGCTCGTCACGGGCGCCGGGCAGGGCATAGGCGAGGCGGTCGCGCGCCGGTTCGCCGCGGAGGGCGCCCGCGTGCTGGTCACCGACCGGGACGGCGGGCGCGCCGAGCGGGCCGCCGCCGCGATCCGCGCCGCCGGCGGCACCGCGGAGCCGCGGGCCTGCGACGTGACGGACGGCGAGGCGGTCCGGGCGGCGGTCGCGTACGCGGCGGACGCCTTCGGCGGGCTGCACGTGCTGGTCAACAACGCCTACTGCGTACACCTCGACCCGCCCCGCTTCGAGGACTGGCAGGAGCCGGACTGGTACGAGGACTTCGAGGTCACCCTGCACGGTGCGGCGCGCTGCGCCCGCGCGGCGCTGCCGCTGCTCGCCGGGGCCCCGGGCCGGGCCGCGATCGTCAACATCGGCTCGGTCAACGCCGAACGCCACTACGGCGAGCACGCGTACAGCGCCGCCAAGGCCGCGCTCGTCTCCCTCACCCGCACCCTGGCCGTGGAGAGCGCGGCGCGCGGCGTGCGCGTGAACCTCGTCGAGCCCGGCACCGTACGCACCGCCGTCTGGGAGCACCGGCCGGAGGTCCTGGCCCGGGTGGTGGAGCACTATCCGCTGGGCCGGGTCGGCGAACCGGACGACATCGCGGCGGCGGTGGCGTTCCTCGCCTCCCGCGACGCGGCCTGGATCACCGGCGTCAGCCTGCCGGTGGACGGCGGGCTGCTGGCGAGCCACCTCGCGATGTCCCGCGGCATCGCGGGCGACGGGGCGTAAGAGCGCGGCCGGCCACCGCGGACCCTCGTGCGCCCCTGGCGCGTCGCCGCCGCACGCATGTCCGTACCTCGCAAAAATCGGGCCAAGGTGCGTTATTGCCCTCCGCGGCGGGTTACTCTTCGCCCGTAGCGTGAGTGTGACGGCGACGGTCTCTCGCCCGCGGGGGGCCGCGCCTGCGGAGGGCCGATGACGGTGCCGAGTGCGGCAGTGCACGACCCGCAGACCCCGCTCGCCGACGTGCATGAGCGCGGCGGCCGGCCCGTCTGCAGGTCCGTCCTCGGCTCCCGGCTGCGCCGGCTGCGGCAGGAGCGGGGCGTCCAGTTGCAGGAGGCCGCCCGCGAGATCGGCGCCTCCGTCCCCAAGCTGTGCCGGCTGGAGCTGGGCCGGGGCGGCTGCAAGGACCACGACGTCGCGGCGCTGCTCGACCTCTACGGCGTCGTCGACGAGGCCGAGCTCGACGCGTACGCGGCGCTGACCCGCGGCGCCAACGCGCCGAGCTGGTGGCAGGAGTACAGCGATCTGATACCCAGTCAGGCAGAGACCCACCTCGGCCTGGAGGAGGCCGCCACCGGCATCCGCGGCTACCAGTCCCAGCGCATCCCGGACCTGCTGCAGACCCCCGCGTACGCCCGTGCCGTCACCCAGCTCGGCTACCCGGGGGACCCGGTGCAGACGGTGGAGCGCCGCCTGCACCTGCTTGAGCGCCGCCAGCGGGCCCTCACCCGCGCCGACCCGCCGCGCTGCTGGGTGCTGCTCGACGAGGCGGCGCTGCGGCGCTCCGTCGGCGCCCCGGGCGTCATGGAGGACCAGTTGCGGCACCTGCTCCGGCTGCACCTCGAACACCCCACGGTCACCCTGGACGTGGTGCCGCTGGCGGCCGGCGGCACGGCGGCGGTGGCCCAGTCGCTGACGATCCTGCGGTTCGCCGAGCCCGAACTGCCGGACGTGGTCTGCCTGGACCAGCTCTCCGGCACCGTACGCATCGACAAGCCGGGCGAGGTCGAGCACTACCGCCTCGCGCTGGACAGCCTCGCCGCGGCCACCAGCACCAGCACCGACGCCGCCGAGTTCCTGACCCGCCTGCTGGACGGCCACTGACCGCGCCGGTACGCGCGGCGCACCCGGCCAGGCGACACACCCCGCCGCCCCGCTGTTCCGCCCCCGCACGGCCACCAGCCACACTGACCCCATGACGGAAACGGAATCCTTCGCGTACGACGTGGTGGTCCTCGGCGCCGGGCCGGTCGGCGAGAACGTCGCCGACCGCACCCGCGCCGCCGGCCTGTCCACCGCGATCGTGGAGAGCGAACTCGTCGGCGGCGAGTGCTCGTACTGGGCCTGCATGCCCAGCAAGGCCCTGCTCCGGCCGGTGCTCGCCCGCGCCGACGCCCGCCGCCTGCCCGGGCTGAGCGCCCAGGTGGCCGGCGACCTCGACGCGCCCGCGGTCCTCGCCCGCCGGGACACGTTCACCTCCCACTGGCAGGACGACGGCCAGGCCGCCTGGGTGAACGGCATCGGCGCCGACCTCTACCGCGGCCGGGGCCGCCTCGCCGGGCCGCGCACCGTCTCCGTCACCGACGCCGACGGCGTGGTCCGCACGCTGACCGCAGGGCACGCCGTCGCCGTCTGCACCGGCAGCCGCGCCGTGCTGCCCGACCTGCCCGGCCTCGCCGACGTACGGCCGTGGACCAGCCGGGAGGCCACCAGCTCCGCGACCGTCCCCGGGCGGCTGATCGTCATCGGCGGCGGCGTGGTCGGCGTCGAGATGGCCACCGCCTGGCAGGCACTCGGCTCCCAGGTCACCTTCCTCGTCCGCGGCGACGGCCTGCTGGACCGCATGGAGCCCTTCGCCGGCGAACTGGTCGCCGAGGCGCTGACCGAGGCCGGCGCGCAGATCCGTACCGGCACCTCCGTCACCTCCGTAGTCCGCGAGAACGGCACCGTCCTCGCCACCACCGACGCCGGCGACACCATCGAGGCCGACGAGATCCTCTTCGCCACCGGCCGCGCGCCCCGTACCGAGGACATCGGCCTGGAGACCGTGGACCTGAAGCCCGGCTCCTGGCTGGCCGTGGACGACAGCCTGCGGGTCGAGGGCAGCGAGTGGCTGTACGCGGTCGGCGACGTCAACCACCGCGCGCTCCTGACCCACCAGGGCAAGTACCAGGCCCGCATCGCGGGCGCGGCCATCGCCGCCCGGGCGCAGGGGGTGCCGCTGCTGGAGACGGACCCGTGGGGCGCACACTCCGCGACCGCCGACCACGGCGCCGTCCCGCAGGTCGTCTTCACCGACCCCGAGGCCGCGGCCGTGGGGATGTCGCTGGCCGAGGCGGTACGGGCCGGGCACCGGGTGCGCGCGGTGGACGTCGAGCTGGGTTCGGTCGCGGGCGCGGGGCTGTACGGGGACGGCTACCGCGGGCGGGCGCGCATGGTCGTCGACCTGGACGAGGAGATCCTGCGCGGCGTCACGTTCGTCGGTCCTGGGGTGGGGGAGCTGATCCACTCGGCGACCATCGCGGTCGCGGGGCAGGTGCCGGTGAGCCGGCTGTGGCACGCGGTCCCGTCGTACCCGACGCTCAGCGAGGTGTGGCTGCGGCTGCTGGAGGCGTACCGCGGCTGACCGCGCTCCCCGGCCCCGGGGACGGCAGCGCCACGCGTGCCTCGTACACCCGCCGAGGGCGTACGAGGCACGCGAACCACGGGCCCTCCGGCCTCAGATGCCGAACTCCGAGGGCGCCAGCCCGAGCGCCGTGCACGCCTCGCGGAGCACCTGCTGCTCGGCCGGGTCGATGTGGCCGTCGGCGCCGGCGATGACGAACCCGGTCTGGATCACCGCCCGCGCCTCCGCCGGCTTCTTCTTGGCCTTGGCGATCTCCTGCAGCGCCTCCGCCTTGCCCTGCTGGAAGTTGACCGTGAGCCGGTCCAGGTGCTTGGTGAACCGCTGCCGCAGTTGCTCCGGCGGGAAGTTCTGCAGCACGTCGTTGCTCACGATCAGCGAGTCCATGCGCTCCCGCTCGGCGGGGTGCACGTGCCCGTCGGCAGCCGCCACGAGTGCGCAGACCGCCATGCTGGCGTCCCGGAACCCGCCGCTCTTCAGCTCCGTCTTCATCGAGCTGAGCTGCGACTTGAACATGCTCACGAGCTGGGCCTTGGAACCACCGCCCGAGCCCGTCGAGCCGGCGCTCCCGGACCGCGCTCCGCCCCGGGACTGCTGAAGACCCTTGGCCTGGTCCTTGATCCGATCAAACATCGACACTGCATGCCACCTCGGGTTGCGGGCGTGCCGCCCGACTCGTCGGTTCCGGTCGTCGTACCGAAGACCGCGGTGCCGCGGTCAGTGTGTGAACGCCCCCGCGGGACGCAGAGGTTCCGCATGCACCCGTCCGGGGGAACGGGGGAACCGCGAGGGGCGCTGTGCCGTCGAAGGGCGTACGGGGAAACGAGGGGGACGGCATGACGGGGGACCCGGGTGTGGCGCGGCGGCGCCGCGGGATGTGGACGGTCGCGGGGGCGATCGTCGCGGGCGTGCTGCTCGTGGTGGGCGTGTGGTGGGCGATGGGCACGTCGACGGGGCCGCCGGCGTCCGGGCCGGGCGGCGGCGAGGGCAGGGTGGTGCACGGCGCGGAAGCCGTGCACTTCGAGCAGGGGCACGGGCTCGCGGCGGTCAGCACGCTGCTGCGTACGCCGGGGGATGTGAAGGTCTTCGCCGGCTGGTATCCGCAGGAGGGCGTCGGCGCAGAGCTGCGGGAGAAACTGCTCGACCGCGACCTGGGAGACGAGGCGCTGGTCGCCATCGGGTGGAGCAGCGGCTGCACCAGCGCCGAGGGGGCGGAGCTGACGTACGCCGAGGGCACCGGCTACTCGGCGCGGCTGACGGACACGACGGCGTACGAGACGTGCGACAGCCCGTGGGACGTGCTCGCGGTCTTCGCCGTCCCGGAGAAGGACGTCGGCGCGGACCCCGCCATCGGCGGCACCGCACCCGGGCCGCCGGGACCGGCCGAACTCCTCGCGTACGCGCCGCTGGACGGCGCCGCGGCGGGGCGTGCGCCGCGGGCGGCCGAGGTCAGCCAGCCGGACCAGTTCGCGGCCTTCGTACGCCCGCTGCCCGCGGAGGCTGCCACGGCGCTTGAGGGCAGGCTCAAGAGCCTGTACGACTCGGAGCTTCCCGGCCCCGCACGGCGCTTCGCCTTCGAGGGGCGCGGCTGCGGGGCCGGCGTGCTGCTGGAGATCACGGCGGCGCGGCTGCGGCCACTTCCGGCCGGCGGCGGGTGCCGGGATCCGCAGCCGTACGTCGCGGTGTTCTCGGTGCCGGCCGACCGGGTGCCGTCGAGTGCGGTGGTCGGCGGCTGAAGCGGGGCCGGCACCGGATGCGCCGAAAATTTCGCTCTTCATTGCGAAACTGGCTGGAATCCACTGTTGTCGCGCCACGGGGGTCTCTCTACCTTGTGGGAGCGCTCCCATCTTCGCTTGGAGGCCCCCCATGCGCTTCCACCCGCTCTGCCGGCCGCGACCGCTCCTCTGGGTGGTCGCCGCCGTGGTGGCCGTCGCGGCCATGCTCGCCGCCACTCTCGACGCCCGGCCAGGGGCCGCCGACCGCCTCGAAACCGTCGCGCAGGCGGACCCGCCGGTCGAGGACGACGGCGCCGACTGCCCTGTCCCCAGCCCGTCCACGCCCTCGAACTCCCTGCTGCCCGACCCCTTCACGAAGCTGGACGGCACCCGGGTCACCGCCAAGTCCGACTGGCGCTGCCGCCGGGCCGAGATCAGGGAGCTGTCCGAGCGCACCATCTACGGCCAGAAGCCGCCCAAGCCCGAGACCGTCAGCGGCAGCGTCTCGCGGACCGGGATCACCGTGAACGTCTCCGACCAGGGCCGCAGCTCAAGCTTCTCGGCGAGCGTCGACCTGCCCAGCGGCACCGGCCCGTTCCCCGCGGTCATCGTCTACGGCGGCTTCGGCGCGGACACCGCCACCATCAAGGCCGCGGGCGCCGCCGTCGTCAACTTCGACCCGTTCTCCGTGGGCCGCGAGGGCACCCCGCGCAACAACAAGCAGGGCGCCTTCTACAGCGTCTACGGCTCCTCCAGCAGCACCGGGCTGCTCATGGCCTGGGCCTGGGGCGTCAGCAGGATCATCGACGTCATCGAGCAGTCGGACGGCAGCGTGCTGCGGGCGGAGGCGACCGGCGTCACCGGCTGCTCCCGGTTCGGCAAGGGCGCGTTCGTGGCCGGCGCGTTCGACCAGCGCGTCGCGCTGACGATGCCCATCGAGTCGGGCACCGCGGGCGCCCCCGCGCTGCGCAGCGTCGCGCGGGAGAGCGGCGCGCAGCCGCTGAGCAGCGCGTACTCGGAGCAGCCGTGGCTGGGCGACGCCTTCGGCTCGTACACCGGCAACCCGGCCCAACTGCCGGTGGACACCCACGAGATGGTCGGCATGGTCGCGCCCCGCGGGCTGTTCCTCATGGAGAACCCGCACGTGGACTGGCTCGGCGCCCAGTCCGGCAGCGTGGCCGCGCTCGGCGGGGCGGAGATCTACAAGGCGCTCGGCGCGGGCCAGAGCATCAGTTACTGGTCCGACGTGCAGGACGGCACCCACTGCGCCGCCAGGTCCGAGTGGCGCACGCCGCTGCAGCAGAGCATCGCGACCTTCCTGCACGGTACGGGCAGCGCTCCCGGCGTCTTCCGGATCTCGTCGAAGAAGGCCGGCAACCTCGCCGAGTGGCGCAACTGGCAGACCCCCGTCCTCACCGACGACGGCGGCAGCGACGGGGGCGCCTGACCGGGCCGGACCGGCCCCGCCGCTCCCCCCACACCACCCCCTCGGCCTACGCGGACCCGAGGGGGTGGCTCCGCGCGGTGAGAGGCGGCGGTCTCTGTGAGACGTTGTGCTTGAGCACCGGCGCCGCGGCGGACCGCCGCGGCGCCCGGGCGCGCGACGTCACCGGGAGGAGCTCTGAAGCCGTACGCAGTCGACGCCATCCGGCGGCGCCCGCTTCTGGCCGGCCTCGCCGAGCGGCTCCGTACGCCCGCCGTGGCGCAGACCGTGCGCGCCGCCATGGCCGCCACCATCGCGTACGTCGTCGCCCTCCAGCTCAGCAGCGGGCCCAAGCCGCTGACGGCGCCGCTGACCGCGCTGCTCGTCGTCCAGGTGACCTTCTTCGCCACGCTCACCACCGGGGTGCGGCGTGTCATCGCCGTCGTCGTCGGGGTGCTGATCGCCAGCGGGGTGAGCGCGCTGGTCGGGCTGAGCTGGTGGAGCCTCGGGATGATCATCTTGGGCTCGCTGATCGTGGGCCGCCTCGTGCGGCTGGAGTTCGTGAACGAGGTCGCGATCAGTGCCATGCTCGTCCTGGGCGTCACCCACGTGGGGGACAAGGCGTTCACCCGGATCCTGGAGACGCTCATCGGCGCCGTCGTCGGCCTGACGTTCAACCTGGTGCTGGCGCCCCCGGTGTGGGTCGAGAGCGCCGGCGACGCCATCGAGGACCTGGCCCGGCGCATGCGCCGCCTGCTGCTGCGCAGCGCGGAGCAGCTCACCGAGGTCACCACGCCCGCGGAGGCCGCCGAGCGGCTGCACGCGGCGCGCGACGTGGACGACTTCGTCGCCGAGGTCGACACCTCGCTGCGCCGCGCCGAGGACGGCCTGCGGCTCAACCCCCGGGTGAGCGAGGGCCTGATGTACCGGGTGGTGCTGCGCACCGGGCTGGACACGCTGGAGGTCTGCGCGGTGGTGGTGCGCGTGCTCAGCCGGAGCCTGGCTGACCTGGCGGAGGCCCGCCGGCCGGGGGAGCCCCTCTTCCCCCGCGACGCGGGTGCGGCGCTGCAGGACCTCCTCGGCTACCTCGGCGACGCCCTGGTGAGCTTCGCCCAGCTAGTGGCGACCGAGGTGTCCGAGAACGCCGAGACCGCGGCCGGCCGGCTGGAGGCGGACCTGGCGGCGGCCCGTGCCGTACGCGACCGGGTGGCGTCCCTGCTCCTGGGCACCGTGGAGCGCGACGAGGAGAACTGGTTCCTGTACGGTGCCCTGCTCGCCGACGTCAACCGGATCCTCGGCGAACTGGACACCGAACAGCGCTCCGAGCGCCTCCTGGAAGCACTGGACCGCAGCGGTCGCGACTACCGCGAACACATCCCGCGCCTGTCCCGCCTGGTCGCCTGGTTCACCCGCTGAGCCGGGCCGCCCGGAGGCGGGCGGACGGGCCGGAGGCAGCCGGGCCGTAAGAGGAAGGATGTCTAAAATAGCGCCGGTTGGGGTACGCGAGGCTGGATGAGAGTCGGCGTGATCGATGCGGGATCCCACACGGTGCGCCTGGTGGTCGCGGACGCGGACGGCCAGGTGCCGCTGCCCGTGCACACCGCCAAGCGGCAACTGCGCCTCGCGGAGTCCGCCGGCCCCGACGGACGGCTGGGCGACCGCGCCGTCGCGGAACTGGCCGCCGCCGTCGGCGCCGCGCGCGAGGAGGCCCGGCGCTGGGGGGTCACCGAGCCGTTCGCCTTCGCCACCGCGGTCGTACGCGACGCCCCCAACGCCCGCGACATCTGCCGCGCCGTCCGCGAGCGCACCGACGTAGTCCTGCAACTGCTGCCCGGCGAGAAGGAGGCGGAGCTGACGTTCCTGGCGGCCCGCCGCTGGATGGGCTGGCGCGCCGGGCCCATGGCCGTCCTCGACATCGGCGGCGGCTCGTTCGAGGTCGCCTGCGGCCGCAGCCGGCTGCCCGACTTCGCCGTCGCGCTGCCCCTGGGCGCCGCCCGGCTGACCCGCGAGTTCTTCGGCCGGCACGACCCGCCGCCGCCCGCCGCGGTCAAGGCCGTCCGCCGCCACGTCCGGCACCGGCTGCGGGACGTGGCCGCGCGCATCCGCTGGGAGGCGCCCCGTACCACCGTCGTCACCTCCCGCACCATGCAGCAGCTCGCCCGCCTCTGCGGCGCCGCACCCGGCCGGCACGGCCCGTTCGTCCCGCGCACGATGGCGCAGGAAGACCTCCGCCGCGCGGTCAAGCAACTGCGTGGGCTGCCCGCGGCCGAACGCGCCCGGCTGCCCGGCATCTCGCCCGCGCGCGCCAGGCAGTCGCTGGCCGGCGCCGTGGTCGCGCACACCGCGATGAAGCTGATGAGCATCGACGTGGTCACGGTCTGCCCCTGGGCGATCCGCGAGGGCATCCTGCTGCGCACCGTCGAGGAGGGCAGCGTGAGCTGGTGGACGGCCCCGGCCGGTGCGGACCCGCGCCTGCCGGCGCAGCGCAGGCAGCCCCCGGACCTCGGCTTCGACCAGCTCCGGCCGCAGATCAACCTGACGAACTAAAGCCGGGCCCGCCGGGCACCCCCGGCCGAACCGGCGGGTGGGGCGGCGCGTTGACCGCGATGGCGGCGGGCGGCGTGGTACCCCGGATCCCATGGACGCAGAGGCCCAGGACAACGACGGCGGCGCGGCCCGGGAGCGTGCGGCACGAAGACGCCACCCCGTGCTCTTCCGGGTGGCGCAGGCCAAGCTGCGGCCCAAGTGGCGGCTGAGCGACATCACCGTCACCGAGGAGCCCGAGATCCGGCGCGCCGTGCGCGCCGCCGCGCTGGGCAACGCCATGGAGTGGTTCGACTACGGCATCTACGCCTATCTCGCCGTCACCCTCGGCGACGTCTTCTACTCCGGCGCCGGCGAGGGCACCCGCACGATGCTGTCGCTGGCGACCTTCGCCATCTCCTTCGCCGTACGCCCCCTGGGCGGCGCCTTCTTCGGCCCGCTCGGCGACCGCGTCGGCCGCAAGCAGGTGCTGGCGCTGACGATGATCCTGATGGCCTCGGCCACCTTCTCCATCGGCCTCATCCCCAGCTACGACACCATCGGCCTGTGGGCACCCCTGCTGCTCATCGCCGCCCGGCTGGTGCAGGGCTTCTCCACCGGCGGCGAGTACGGCGGCGCGGCGACCTTCATCGCCGAGTACGCCCCCGACAAGCGGCGCGGCTACTTCGGCAGCTTCCTGGAGCTGGGCACCCTCGCCGGCTACATCGGCGCCTCCGGGCTCGTCCTCGCGCTCACCGCCGGCATCGGCGAGGACGCCATGGGCTCCTGGGGCTGGCGCATCCCGTTCCTCGTCGGCGGCCCGCTCGGCGCGATCGGTCTCTATCTGCGGCTGCGGCTGGAGGAGACGCCCGCGTTCGTCAAGTCCGAGGCGGGCCGGGCCACCGTGGCGGAGGTGACCGGCGGGGCGGAAGCCGCCGGGGTACTGAAGGCCGAGGGGAAGCAGGGGGCGGGGGACCTGCGGCGGATCCTCGGGGGGCAGCAGCGGACGCTGCTGCTGTGCATCGCGCTGGTGGCGGCGTACAACGTGGCCAACTACATGCTGCTCACCTACATGCCGACGTACCTCACCGAGGCCCTCGACTGGCCGCGGACCGGGCAGCTCGCCGTCGTCATCGCCACCATGGTCGCGATGATCGCCGTCGTCACGTTCGTCGGCCGCCTCAACGACCGCCTCGGCCGCAAGCCGCTGCTGATGACCGGCATGGCCGGCTTCCTCGTGGTGACGGCCCCGGCCTACGCCCTGGTGCGGCAGGGGTCCCCCCTCGCCGTCTTCGGCGGCATGCTGCTGCTCGGCGGCTGCCTGATCTGCCTGCAGGGCACCATGTCGGCGACGCTGCCGGCGCTCTTCCCCACGGAAGTGCGCTACGGCTCCCTCGCCATCGGCTACAACATCTCCGTCGCGGTCTTCGGCGGCACGACGCCCGCGGTCATCGAAGGGCTCGTGCACGTCCTGGACACGCCGATGGCGGCGGCGTACTACACCATGGGCTTCGCCGTCGTCGGCATCGTCTCGGTGTCGCTGCTGAAGGAGACCGCGGGCATGCCGCTGTGGGGCTCCCCGCCCGCGGTGGCGACGGCGGCGGAGGCCGAGGAGCTGGTACGCGCCCAGCGCCGGAACCTCGCCTCCTGACCGCCGCCGGGGGAGGAGGGCGCGGGCTCAGCCGTGCAGGGTGGGCCGGTAGATGAGTTCCTGGATGGAGCCGTCGAGGGTCCGGGTCCCGAGCAGTTCGAGGTCGAAGTCCTCCGCACCCCGGAAGACGGGGTCGAGCCCTGACCGGCCGGTGATCACGGGGAAGAGCGTCACCTGCACCCGGTCGACCAGGCCGGCGGCCAGCAGCGCCCGGTTCATCGACAGGCTGCCGTGGGAGCGCAGCGGCACGTCCGACTCCTCCTTCAGCCGGGCGACCACGTCCACGGCGTCGCCGTGCGCGACGGTCGCGTCCGGCCAGTCGAGGGGCTCCGTCAGCGTGGTCGACACGACGGTCGCCGGCAGTTGCGTCATCCGGGTGACCCACGGGTCGCGCACGTCGTCGCCCTCGGTGCTCTCGGCGATCATCTGGGCGAACAGCCGGTGGGTGTGGGCGCCGAAGACCATCCGCTGCGCCCCGCGGTACAGGCCGAGGCGGTGGTCGAGCAGCTCCGGGCCCTGCTTGCCCCAGTAGCCGGTCCAGTCGCCGCCGGCGGCGCCGAAGCCGTCGAGGCTGCTGAAGACGTCGAAGGTGTATGTGGCGGTCATGTCGTTCTCCTTGGCAGGCGGTCGGCCGGGTACGGGGGTAAGACCGGGCAGGGGGCCGGAACTCATCGCCGCACAGGTTTCGTACGGGTATGGCCGGGGGATGGGAGGAAAATGGGAGCGCTCCCATTTTCCTTTCCCCCACCCCCCTCCCGGAGGAGGAGCCGCAGTGTCATCGCTACGGAACGATCGCACCGATCCGCGGAGCCTGCCCGCCCGTGCCCTCCTGGCCGTCCTGGCCGCCGCCGCGCTCCTGCTGACGCCCTGGACCGGCGGCACGGCGCAGGCCCACGGCTCCGCCGCCGACCCCGTCTCCCGCAACTAC
This sequence comes from Streptomyces sp. CNP082, assembly GCF_059570535.1. Classification (NCBI taxonomy): domain Bacteria; kingdom Bacillati; phylum Actinomycetota; class Actinomycetes; order Kitasatosporales; family Streptomycetaceae; genus Streptomyces; species Streptomyces sp. CNP082. The sequence continues at coordinate 19,490 of NZ_JCANSZ010000027.1, read as the reverse complement.
GACTGCTGGCTGCGCTGGGGCAGCGACTTCCAGAACCCGGACATGGAGCAGCAGGACCCCATGTGCTGGCAGGCATGGCAGCACGACACCAACGGCATGTGGAACTGGAACGGCCTCTACCGCGAAGGCACCGGCGGCGACTTCGAGGCCCACATCCCCGACAACCAGCTCTGCAGCGCCGGCCACACCCAGGACGGCCGCTACAACTCCATGGACACCCCCGGCCCGTGGAAGACCTCCGCCATCGGCACCGACTTCACCGTCGACGTCCTGGACCAGGCGTACCACGGCGCTGACTACCTCTACGTCTACGTGACCCGCCAGGGCTACGACGCGCAGACCGACGCGCTCGACTGGGGCGACCTGGAGCGCGTCGCCACCGCCGGCCCGTACGGCCCCGCCAACCACTACACGGCGGACGCCAGTGCCCCCGGCCGCAGTGGCCACCACATCGTCTACACCATCTGGAAGGCGTCGCATGCGGACCAGATCTACTTCTTCTGCAGCGACGTGACCTTCTAGCGGCGCGCAGACCGCCGGTGACCGGCTCCGCCGACGCCCGGCGCGAGCCGGCCACCCCGGCACGCACGGAAGAAGACGCGGCGCTCCGGCGCCTCAACGACCCTGTGGCAAAGGGGACTCGACCGGGGAGCACGCCGAACATACGCGCGGAAGGCATATGATCAGGTACCAGTCAGTCCGGCACCCCCGTCAGCCAGGCCGGCCTCCGGCCGCCCGATCGTCACTGGATCTCACATGTCTCTGCACCACGTGCGTAGAAAGGCGGTCCCCCTCGCCGCCGCCGTAGCGATGCTGTCCGTGCTGGCCGCCTGCGGCGACAGCGACGACGACGGCGACGAGAGCAAGAACACCGCCTCCCCGGCCACCGAGGCCGGCGGCGCCACGGACCTGAGCAAGGAGTGCCCGGAGACCATCGTGGTCCAGACGGCGTGGTGGCCGGACATCACCTCCGCCGGCGCCATGTATCAGCTCCTCGGCGACGACATGGACGTGGACGCGAACGCCAAGAAGGTCACCGCCCCGCTCGTCGCCTCCGGCGGCAAGGACACGGGCGTGAAGCTGGAGTTGCGCTCCGGCGGGCCGGCGATCGGCTTCAACCCGACGTCTTCGCAGATGTACACGGACGACAGCATCCACCTCGGCATCCCGCAGGGCTTCGACGAGGCGATCCAGAACTCCGACAAGCAGCCGACGCTCGCGATCATGTCGCTGCTGGCGAAGAACCCGCAGGTCATCATGTGGGACCCGGAGAAGCACCCGGACGTCAAGTCGATCGAGGACATCGGCAAGACCGACACCACCGTCGTCTACGTCCCCACCCCCTACATGGACTACCTGACCAGCCAGGGTGTCCTGAAGAAGGACCAGGTCGACAGCTCCGGCGACGGCTCCCCGGCGCGCTTCGTCGCCGCCGGCGGCGACATCGCCACCTCCGGGTACGCCACCGAGGACCCGTACATCTACGAGGAGGAGCTGCCCGACTGGGGCAAGCCCGTCGAGTCGCAGCTCGCCTACGAGTACTACCCCAACCCCGGTCCGTCGCCGATGATCCGCCCGGCGGACAAGGCCGAGCTGGCGCCGTGCCTGAAGAAGCTGGTGCCCGTCATCCAGCAGGGTGCGGTCGACCTGATGGAGAACCCGGACCCGGTGATCGACAAGGTCATCGGGCTGCGTGACGCCTTCAAGGCCGACCAGCCGTTCTCCAAGGGCGTGGGGAAGTACTCGGTGGAGCAGATGCAGGCGCTCGACCTCGTCGCCGATCCCGGTAAGCCGGTCGGCGAGTTCGACACCGGGCGGGTGCAGGAGCTGATCGACCTCGCCGGGCCCGTCTTCGAGGCGCAGAAGAAGCCGGTCAAGGACGGGCTGACGCCCGAGGACCTGGTGACCAACGAGTTCATCGACACGTCGATCACGCTCGGCGGCGAGTGAGACCGATGGCCGCGGGTACGGAGGCAGACATGGCCGTTGACGAGACCTCGACCGAACGCGAGGGGAGAATGCCGCTGCCGGACGCGCGCAAGCCCCACCCCTCACGCTTCTGGGACTACGCGCTGGGCGGCCGGGACAACGTGCACGCCGACCGCGACCTGCTGGCGGAGGCCGAGCAGATCATGCCCGACCTCAAGGTGCTCACGCGGGAGCAGCGGCTCTTCGTCGACCGCACCGTCGAGTACTGGGTCGGCGAGGCCGGCGTCCGGCAGATCCTCGACATCGGCGGCGGCATACCCACCGGCATCTACGACAACGTCCACGAGGTTGCGCACCGCATCGCCCCCGACACGCGGGTGGTCTACGTCGACAAGAACCCCGTCGCCGTCGCGCACATGTCGGCGCTCCAGGCCGACGGCGAGTACACCGTGGCCCTCGAAGGCGACGTGCGCGACCCGGACAGCGTCCTGTTCCACGAAGCCGTCAGGTCCACCCTGGACTTCACGATGCCCGTCGGCGTCCTGCTCTCGGGCATCCTGCACTTCCTCACCGACGAGGAGGACCCGGCCGCCATCGTGGCCCGGATCCGCGAGGCGGTCGTGCCGGGCAGTTACCTGGCGGTCAACCACATCTCGTCCGAGGTCGACCCCCGGGTGCCGGCCGTCATCGAGGCGTTCCGCCGGGCCAGCGACCCGCTGATCGACCGGGGCCGCGCCGACCTGGAGCGGATCACCGACGGCTGGACGCCGGTCGAACCCGGCCTGGTTCCGGTCAGCCGGTGGCGCCCGGCGGACCGGACGCAGAAGCCGTGCGACGCCTACGGGGCGGTGCTCCGCAAGGAGTGAGGCGAACCGTGCCGCCAGGCGCGGGCGATGACGACGGCCGCCGCCGGGGACTCCCGCGGCGGCCGTCGCGCGTGCCGTGCCGGGTGCCGGGGTCGCCGCCTACCCGCGGGGTAATCGACCCCGGTCCGCTCCTCCGCGAAGAGTACGGACCGCGTCCCCGAACGGAAGGACCACCATGCCCGCCTACGTGATCGCCAGCCTCCGGGACTCCGCCCCGCACCCGGACGTCGCCGACTACATCGAGCGGCTGCCGGGCACCTTCGAGCCGTACGGCGGCCGGTACCTCGTGCACGCCACGCCGCACGAGGTGAAGGAGGGGGACTGGCCGGGGGGCGTCGTGATGATCGGCTTCCCGGGGATCGCCGAGGCGCGGGCCTGGTGGGACTCGCCGGCCTACCGGGAGCTGGCGCCGCTGCGCTCCCGCCGCATCGAGGGCGACATCATCATGGTCGAGGGCGTGCCCGACGGCTACGTCCCGACCGCCGCGGCCCGCGCGATCCGGGAGGCCGCAGCCGCGCAGGGCACCGCGTAGCGGGTGCCACCGGGCCGGCCGGCGTCGCCCGGGAACGCACGGACCCCGGCCGGCGGGTGGCCGGCCGGGGCGACGTGCTCGTGTGCCGTGTGCGCGGTGCGGGGGACTAGCGGTGCCGGGGACTAGAGGACGCTCACGCCGTAGGCGTTCAGGGCCTCGACGACCGGCTGGTAGAACGTCGTGCCGCCGGAGGAGCAGTTGCCGCTGCCGCCGGAGGTCAGGCCGAGCGCGGTGCTGCCGCTGAAGAGCGGGCCGCCGCTGTCGCCGGGCTCGGCGCAGACGTTCGTCTGGATCATGCCGTACACGATGTCGCCGCCGCCGTAGTTGACGGTGGCGTTCAGTCCCGTGACGGACCCGCCGTGCACGCCGGTGGTGCTGCCGCTGCGCCGGACGGACTGGCCGACCGAGGGGTTGGCCGCGGAGGTGATGTCCTGGTACGACCCGTTGTACAGCGAGACCCGGCCGTCAGCCGCCGACGGGTTGGAGTGCCGGATGATGCCGTAGTCGTTCGTCGGGAAGCTGGTCCCGGCCCTGGTGCCGATGCTCCACGAGGAGCCGATGTTCGTGCAGTGGCCGGCGGTCAGCGCGTACGCGGTGCCGTCCGAGCTCGCGACGTTGAAGCCGAGCGAGCAGCGGGAGCCGCTGGTGGTGATGGCCTCGCCACCGGCGATGTACTTGGTGAACGTGCCGTTGGTGCGCTGGACGTCCACGGCTCCGGCGTTGTCGCCGGCCGCCTCGGTGATCCGGTCCACTTCGGCCGCGGAGACGGTGCTGTCGACGGTGACCACGACGGTGTCGGTGGCGCGGTCGACGTACCAGGCGGTGCCCGCGACGTCCGCTTCGCCGACCGCGAGGTCGACGGACCGGAGCTCTGCCGCGCTGAACGAGGGTGAGGCTTCCTGTGCGTTCGCACCCGCGGGCAGCGCCAGCGCTGCCACGGCGGCGAGGCCGGCGGTCGCGGTGATCAGCCGCAGTCTGCCGCGGGAAGCCTCGGTGGGGGTGGTGCGAGAGATCTTCACAGATGTCTCCTCTGGTTTGGGGGAACCAGGACTCGAGGTGACGAGCCCATGAGACACCGTCAGCGGCCCGGCTTTTGCCGTGCCCCTGACACGTCGTAGGGGAGTCTTGGGCACGCGGCGGCGAAGCGCAAGACCGCCCCGCCCCCGGATCACCCCTGCGCGCCCGCCCCGCGCCCCGGGGCTGCGCTCCCGCCGCACGCGCCGGTGCGCGTCGGCAAAAGCCCGCCGTATCAGGCCCGGTGACGACTGACCCGGCGACTTTCAGCCGACTTTCATGACCGCGCATAATCGTCGCCACGGCACGGGGCGCTGTGTATTGCATAGAAGGCTGAAAACAGATTGGCAAGTCCTTGCCAGGCGTCCGCGCTATGCCGCTCACTCGTGTTGGAGGGGCCCGGCGGACGGTTATGGTGCTGGAGCAAGACCGGACCCCGACAAGGAGTAAGGAGGCACGACCCGGTAGTGCGAGTTTCAGCTCGATCTGCCATCGTGGCCGCACCTCCGGTGCCGCACTTCCGTATCCCGAGTATCCGGCCGGCGCGGCGGCTTGCCCGCGGCGCGTCCAGGCCGCCCGGAAGTTCCAGCAGGGCCCGCTGAACCGCGCGGGACCGCTCGATTTCACCGGCTGAGTTCGGGGGGACCAGCCGGATCCGAAGCCTCTTCGACACCCATGTCCCCGGCGGCCGTTGACCGTGTTCAGGACGACGGAGTCCGTACGGCCCGGGCACCGCCCGGGTGCCACCTGAGTAATAGGGAGTGAGACCACCCATGCCCAGCGAAAAAGAGGTACGTGACCACAACCGCGCCATCGTCGACACGTACATGCACTGCCGCGGCCAGGACCGGCTGGAGCGGCACCTGCTGTTCACCGAGGACGGCACCGGCGGGCTGTGGACCACCGAAACCGGCGAGCCCATCGTCATCAGCGGTCGCGACACCCTCGGCGAGCACGCCGTCTGGTCGCTGAAGTGCTTCCCCGACTGGGCCTGGATCAACATCGAGATATTCGACACCCAGGACCCCAACCGCTTCTGGGTGGAGTGCGACGGCGAAGGCCAGATCCGCTTCCCCGGCTACGAACCGGGCCACTACCGCAACCACTTCCTGCACTCCTTCCTCTTCGAGGACGGAAAGATCAAGCAGCAGCGCGAGTTCATGAATCCCTGCCAGCAGTTCCGCGCCCTGGGCATCGAGGTGCCCTCGGTGCGCCGCGAAGGCATCCCGACCTGAGCACTGCCGTTCAGCCGACCGCGATCCCCGATACGCACACCCGGCAAGGGGGGCAACGTGCCTACGTCAGTCCAGGAGTTCCACGCGCGACCCGCTCTCCAGCAACCCGAGTGGGAGGACGCCGGCCAGGTGCGACGGGTACGCGAGGCCCTCGACGCCGCGCCGCCGCTCGTCACCGGCGACGGCGCGGCACGGCTGCGCCGCGCCCTCACCGAGGTCGCCGAGGGACGCGCCCATCTCATCCAGGCCGGCGACTGCGCCGAGGACCCGGCGGAGTCCACGCCGTACCACGTGCGGCGCAAGAGCGCGCTGCTCGACGCGCTCGCCGGCACCGCGTCCGAGATCACCGGCCGTCCCGCCCTGCGGGTCGGCCGCATCGCGGGGCAGTTCGCCAAACCCCGTTCCAAGCCCGTCGAGCAGATCGGCGGCGTCACCCTGCCCGTCTACCGGGGGCACATGGTCAACGCCCCCGAGCCCGACGCGCAGGCCCGGCGCCCCGACCCATGGCGCATCCTCACCTGCTTACGCGCCGCCCAGCACGTCGTCCGCGAACTCGACGCCGTCAACGCCGGCCGCCCCGACCCCGAACGGGTGTGGATCAGCCACGAGGCGCTGCTGCTCGACTACGAGACGCCGATGCTGCGGCGCACCGAAACCGGCGAGCGGTACCTCGCCTCCGCGCACCTGCCGTGGGTCGGCGAGCGCACCCGCCAGCCCGACGGCGCCCATGTCGGCCTCCTGGCCGGCGTCGTCAACCCCGTGGCGTGCAAGATCGGTTCGGGCACCACGCCCGACGACATCACCGAACTCGCCGCCCGCCTCGACCCCGCCCGCAGCCCCGGCCGCCTCGTGCTCATCGTCCGCATGGGCGCCGGCTTCGTCGCCAGCCGCCTGCCCGCGCTCGTCCGGGCCGTCCGCACCGCCGGACACCCCGCCGTGTGGATCTGCGACCCCATGCACGGCAACACGATCACCGGCCCCGACGGGGAGAAGACCCGTCTCATGGGCACGATGCTCACCGCGGTCCAGGACTTCTGCGCCGTCCTGGACGCCACCGGCGGCACCAACGGCGGACTCCACCTGGAAACCACCCCGGACCAGGTCGCCGAGTGCGTCACCGACATGGCCGCCATCGGCTCGCCCGGCCGCCGCACCAGCTTCTGCGACCCCCGGCTCAACCCCGGTCAGGCCCACCGGCTCGTCGCCGCGTGGGCCCACGCCCGCTGACGGCGCCACCGGGCACCCGGGGCCGTCCCCGGCCCCTGCCGCGCGGCCCGGACCCAGCCCGCCCCCCACCGCACTCTGAAAGGAGCCCCACCGTGGTCGGCATACCCGTCATCGACCCGTACGAGCTGCCGACGGCAGAGACCCTGCCGGCCAACCTGGCGGCATGGACCCCCGATCCCGCCCGCGCGGCGCTCGTCGTCCACGACATGCAGCGGTTCTTCCTGCGCCCGGTGCCCGAGCCGGTCCGCTCCCAGCTCGTCCACAACGCGGCGCTGCTGCGCAAACGCGCCGCGGAACTCGGCGTACCCGTCGCCTACTCGGCACAGCCCGGCGGCATGACACCCGAAGAGCGCGGCCTGCTCGCCGACTTCTGGGGCCCCGGCATGCGCACCGCCCCCGAGGACCGCGAAGTCGTCCCCGAACTCGCCCCCGCAGAAGGCGACTGGCTGCTGACCAAGTGGCGCTACAGCGCCTTCTTCAAGTCCGGGCTGCTGGACAGGCTGCGCGCCGAGGGCCGCGACCAGCTCGTGCTCTGCGGCGTCTACGCCCACGTGGGCGTGCTCGCCACCGCCGTCGACGCCTTCACCCACGACATCCAGGTGTTCCTCGCCGCCGACGCCGTCGCCGACTTCAGTGCGGAGCAGCACCGCATGACCCTCGACTACGTGGCCCGGCGCTGCGGCATGGTCGTCCCGAGCGCGGAGATATTCGCATGACCACCGCCCCCGGCCCCCGCCCGGACGCCGCCGGCCCCGGGCTGCTCGACCGGCTGCTGAGCGGGCCCCTCCCGCCGGCGTACGCGCTCCTGCACCGCCCCGAAAGCGGCACCCCCGGGACCGTCGACGTACTCGTCGGCGACCTCACCCACCCCCCCACCCTCGCCGGCCTCCCGCTGCCCGCCCCGGCCGCCCCGCCCGCGGCCACCGCCCACCGCACGCTCCTCGTCGTGCCCTACCGGCAGCTCACCGAGCGCGGCTTCGCCGCCCCCGACGACGGCGCGCCGCTCATCGCCGTGAACGTCACGGAACAGGCCACCGTGCCGCTCGCCGACGCCCTCGCCCGGCTTCCCGGCACCCCCGCCGCGCTCACCGGCCACCGCTTCGACCTCTCCGACGAGGAGTACGCCGACGTCGTACGGCGCGTCGTGACCGGCGAGATCGGCACCGGCGAAGGCGCCAACTTCGTCATCAAACGCACCCTGTCCGCCGATGTCGGCGGCGATCCCGCCCGCGCCGCGCTGACCGTCTTCCGGCGGCTGATCTCCCTGGAACCCAGCGCCTACTGGACGTTCGCCATCCACGCCGACGGCCGCACCTTCGTCGGCGCCACCCCCGAACGGCACCTCTCCGTCCACGAGGGCCGCGCCGTGATGAACCCCATCAGCGGCACCTACCGCTACCCCGCGGGCGGCCCCACCCTCGACGGCCTCACCGCCTTCCTGCGCGACCGCAAGGAGACGGACGAGCTGTACATGGTGCTCGACGAGGAACTGAAGATGATGTCCCGCATCTGCACCGCCGGCGGCCGGGTCACCGGCCCCGGGCTGAAGGAGATGGCGCGGCTCGCCCACACCGAGTACTTCATCGAGGGCCAGACCACCCGCGACGTACGCGACGTGCTGCGCGAGACGCTCTTCGCCCCGACCGTCACCGGCAGCCCGGTGGAGAGCGCCGCCCGCGTCATCGCCCGCCACGAACCGCACGGCCGCGGCTACTACAGCGGCGTCGCCGCGCTCGTCAGCGATGAGCCCACCGGCAGCCGCACCCTCGACTCGGCGATCCTCATCCGCACCGCCGACATCGCGGACGACGGGCGGCTCTCGCTCTCCGTCGGCGCCACGCTCGTCCGCCACTCGTCCCCCGAGGGCGAGGCGGCGGAGACACGTGCGAAGGCAGCCGCGCTGCTCGACGCCCTGGGCGCGGACGGCACTGACGGCGCGGCCGACGCGCAGCCCGGCCCCGGCCAGGCCGCGACGTCCGCCGCACCCGCCGCCGGGGCCAAGACCGCGCCGCCCGCGGGCGCCGCCGTCCCGCCCGCCCCGCGCTTCGCCGACCACCCCGCCATCCGCGACGCGTTACGCGGGCGCAACACCGGAATCGCCGGCTTCTGGCTCGCCGGAACCGCCGCCCGCCCGCTGACCGTGCCCGCGCTGGAGGGCTTGAAGGTCCTCGTCGTGGACGCCGAGGACACCTTCACCGCCATGATGGTCCAGCAACTCGAAGCCCTCGGCCCCACCGCCGAGGTGCGCCGCTTCGACGAGCCGCACGCCGTGGACGGCTTCGACCTCGTCGTGATGGGCCCCGGCCCCGGCGACCCCCGCGCCGCCGCCGACCCGAAGATCGCCGCGCTGGACACCGCCGTCGCCGGTCTCCTGCGCCAGCGCACCCCGTTCCTCGCCGTCTGCCTCAGCCACCAGGTGCTCAGCCTCCGCCTCGGCCTCCCCCTCGTCCGCCGCAGCCGGCCCAACCAGGGCCTCCAGCGCGCCATCGACCTCTTCGGCCGCCGCGAACACGTCGGCTACTACAACACGTTCGCCGCGGTCAGCCCTGACGACGACCTGGACGTACCCGGCGTCGGCCGGGTCCGCGTCAGCCGGGACGCGGCCACCGGCCAGGTCGACGCCCTGCGCGGCCCCCGCTTCGCGTCCTTCCAGTTCCACGCCGAATCCGTCCTCACGGTCGACGGCCCCCGGCTCATCGGCGACGCCCTCCTCGGCGCGCTCGGCCGGTGAGGCCGGAAGCGCCCGCCACATGAGCCCCGCCGCCGGGGCCAGACGACGAACCCGTATCCGCCCGTCAGGAGTGCCGCACATGCCCGAACTCGACTACATGCTGGTGGACGCCTTCTCCCGCAGGCCGCTGCACGGCAACCCCGTCGCCGTGTTCCTGGACGCCAGGGAACTGACACCCGACCTGATGCAGCGCATCGCCCGGGAGATGAACCTCTCCGAGACCACCTTCGTGCTGCCTCCCCGCGACGGCGGCGACGCCCGCATCCGCATCTTCACCCCCGTCAACGAACTGCCCTTCGCCGGCCACCCGCTGCTCGGCACCGCGGTCGCCCTCGGCGAGACCCGCAAGCAGGACGAGATGCGCCTGGAGACCGCGATGGGCGTCATCCCCGTCCAGCTCACCGACGACGAGGGCGCCGTCAAGGTCAGCATGCGCCAGCCCCACCCGGTGTGGGAGCCCTACGCCGAAGCCGGCGAACTCCTCGCCGCCCTCGGCGTCGACACCTCCGTCGCCCCCGTGGAGGTCTACCGCAACGGCCCCCGCCACGTCTTCGTCGGACTGGAAAGCGTCTCAGCGCTCTCCGCGCTGCACCCCGACCACCGCGCGCTGTCCGCGTTCCCCGACATGGCCGCCAACTGCTTCGCCGGCCAGGGCCGGCAGTGGCGCGCCCGGATGTTCTCACCCGCGTACGGCGTCGTCGAGGACGCGGCCACCGGCTCGGCGGCCGGCCCGCTCGCCATCCACCTCGCGCGGCACGGCCTGGCCGCGTACGGCGAAGAGGTCGAGATACTCCAGGGCGTCGAGATGGGCCGGCCCTCCCTGATGCTCGCCACCGCGGAGGGCGACGGTGACCAGATCCACGCCGTCCACGTCGGCGGCAACGGCGTCACCGCAGGACGCGGCACCCTCTGCCTCTAGCTTCCCCCGACCGCGGGCGCCCGGCTGGCGGCCACCGCAGAAAGGCATGAGATGCACACAAGCAGGTTCGAGAGCCTCACCGTCGAGAACGACCCGGACTTCCCCGAGTACGACAACCCGCCCGCCGACCCCGTGGGTCTCCTGAAGCGCTGGCTGGACCGCGCCGACGAGCTCGAGGTCCGCGAGCCCAGGGCGCTCGCGCTGGCCACGGCCGACAAGAGGGGCCGGCCCTCCGCGCGCATCGTGCTCGTCAGCGCCGTGGACGAGCGCGGCGTCCTGTTCACCACCCACGCCACCAGCCGCAAGGGCCGCGAGATCGAGGAGAACAACTGGGGCGCGGGAGTGCTCTACTGGCGCGAGACCGGCCAGCAGGTCAAGCTCTCCGGACCCGTCGAACCCGTCCCCCTCGCCGAATCCGACAGCCTGTGGCAGGCCCGGCCCGTTCCGCTGCACGCCATGTCCGCGGCGTCCCGGCAGAGCGAGCCGCTCGCCGACCCGGCGGCGCTGCGCGCCGAAGCCGAACGCCTCGGTGCGGGCAGCAAGCCCCTCGCCCGCCCCGAGCGCTTCTGCGGCTACCGGCTGCTGCCCCACGACGTCGAGTTCTGGGCCCACCGCCCCGACCGGCTCCACCTGCGGCTGCGCTACGACCGCGAGGGCGACGGCTGGACCTCCGTCCGCCTGCAGCCGTAGCCCGTACGGCCCCGCAGCCGCCGCGAGCGTACGACGCGGACGGCGCGGGGCCGGCAGTGGGCGGTTGCCTCCCATGCCGACGGACGCCCGCCTCGAAGGCAGGGCGTCCGCCGGACGGGGGTGGAACAGGCGAATGGGATCAGGAGGCCGGGAACTTCAGGAGCTCGCCCTGGTCGCTCAGCGCGTTGTTGGTGACGTAGATGTCGCCGTTCGGAGCGATGTCCAGGCCCATGGTCAGGGTCAGGCTGTCACCAGTGTCGATCTTGGTAAGGGCGCCCGTGTCCTTGTCGATCCGGGTCAGGGCAGCGGTGTACGGCACGCTCGGCACGTTGGGGTCCGTGGCGTACGACAGGGCGACCAGGTTGCCGTCGGGGTCGACGTCGAGGTCCATGACGCCCGTCAGGCCGGTGGCGAGGACGGTCGGCTCGCTGCCGGGCTCGTAGTGCCAGATGCGGCTCACACCGGGCCGGATGCCGCTCATGTCGGACATGTAGAAGCTGCCGTCCGGGCCGGGCACGATGCTGGTGGGCACGCCCTCGACCTCACCTGGAGGCACCATCGTGGACACCTCGCCCTCGGCGGTGGGCAGGAGGTTGTTCGGGAAGACGAACTCGGTCTCCATCGTGCCGTCGGGGTGGACCCGGATCAGGGTGTTGGCGGCGGAGTCGGTGACCAGGAAGTCCCTGCCGTCCCTGACGTAGTGCTGCGGGTTGGCGAGGATGTCGTTGTTGCCGAGTATGGAGTCGGGGTCGTTCTCGCCCTCGTACGCGGTCAGGTCGCCCAGAACCCTGCCGTCGGAGGTGGCCAGCGTGCCGAGCGGCTCCGCGCCCGCGCCGAGCGCATCGCGGGATTCGGGGGTGCCGCTCAGACCGTAGACCACGTAGTACTTGCCGTCCGGCGCGGCCCCGACGTGGTTCGCGCCGGCGATCACGCCGGAACCGTCTGCCCGGATGATCAGCTTGGAGGGCAGGCCGGTGGCGACGTGCCTCTTCTTGTTGCCCTTCACCTGGAGGATGGCGCCGTCGAAGCCGAGGCACTGGGCGCCCGGCTCCGTGCAGGGATTGTCCGGGCCCATGCCGGACTCCGCGACCAGGATCGAGCCGTCCGGCTGGAGCGTGACATCACGCGGGTTCTCCAGCCCGCTCGCCAGCACCACCGGCTTCAACGCCTTGGGCGTGCCCTTGCCGGACGACGCGGCCTGACTCGGCATGGCACCGGTCGTGAGGCTGCCCACCACTGCCGCCGCAAGGAAGGCCCCCGCCCAAGACTTGCTTGCTCTTGACATGTCTCTCCTCAACTTGGCACGCCCCCGCAGTCAGGGGCGCTGCAACCGGCGTCACCCTAGACGCGGAGAGCCTCATTCGTCCTACAACGAATTGCCGTCTATTTAGCGGGAGTTAGCCAGAGCGAACGGTGCCGCACGCCGGCCGCCGGGAGGGGAGACACTGCCGGATCTCAGCCCTTCGCCGCCTCGATGACCGCGGCGTGCGGCGAGACGTGCAGCACCCGTGCCGGCGCCAGTCCCGCCTTGCGCATCAGGTCCTCGTACTCCGCCTGCGTCCTGGCCTTGCCGTTCAGCACGGTCAGCATCACCATGTCCACGGTCTTGCTCGGGTGCGGCTCGTTACCCTCCGGCACCAGGGCGTTGACCATGAGCAGCCGCCCGTGGTCCGGCATGGCCTGCCGGCAGGTCTCCAGGATCCGCACGCACTGGTCGTCGGGCCAGCTCGCCAGCACGTGCTTGAGGATGTAGACGTCCCCGCCCTCCGGCACCCCCGAGAAGAAGTCACCGCCCACCGCGCGCCACCGGCCCGACAGCTCCGGCACGTCCAGCACGTGTCCCGCCACCACCGGCTCGAGATCCAGCAGCGTGCCCTCAAGATGCGCGTTGCGCCGCAGAATCGCCCGGAGCTGCCCGCCGCGACCGCCCCCCACGTCCACCACGGTGCGCGCGGATCCGAAGTCGTAGGCCTCGGCGACCTGATCGCTCAGCGCCTCCGAGAACGACGCCATGCTCGCGTCGAACTGCCTGCCCAGCTCACGGTTGGCGGACAGATACCGGTAGAAGGGCATCCCGAACGCGTCCTCGAACGGGTTCGCGCCGGTGCGGACCGCCTCGCGCAACCCTGCCGCGGCACGCCAGTAGATGTCGTGGCCGCGCACGTCTACGTAACTGCGCATCGACCCCGGCACGTCCTCGCGCAGCAACTCCGCCATCGGCGTCAGCGCGAACCGGCCGTCGTCCTCCTGCCGGAACACACCGTGAGCCGCCAGGAAGCGCAGGAGCCTCGCCAGATACGGGCCGTTGAGCCCCGCCTCCGCCGCCAGGTCGTCCGCGCTGCGCGGACCGCCGGCCAGCAGATCCGCGATCCGCCAGTGCGTGGCCGCGTGCAGCGCGGCAGACCGCAGATAGCCGACGGATAAATCCATCAACTGCTCGGTGAGATCGGTAGATTCGTCCATGCCTATACCCTAGGTCGCACATGCAACGCCTGACAGAAGGCCTCCGGTGGCAGGATCTTGTTACGCCCTGCCCGGGCGGCCGGCGGCCGGGCGGCTACGGGAAGACGATGCCGAGACCGTCGAGATCGGCCTTGATGTCGATCGCCGTGATCCTGCCGTTCTCCGTGGCGAAACAGAACGCCACGTGCGGCCGTCCGCGCTTGACCCACACCAGTCCCGCCGCACCGCCGATCAGCGCCGGAGCCGGATTCCACGTCCGGCCCGCGAAGACGCGCGTCACCGCGTCCGCACCGCGGATCTCCGGAACGTCCGTGACCGGGTGCCTGCCGCGCCGCCCGGCCTCCCGGCTCATCAGCATCGCCGCCGCGTCCGTACGCAGCACGATGTCCGGAGCCAGCAGCTCCAGCAGCGCCTCGAAGTCGTCCTCACGGGACGCCGCGAGGAACGCCGTCGCCAGATCCGGCTGCCCGGCCGGCAACGGGCCGCCGGCGGCGCAGGTGCCGAGGGCCTCCCTCCGCGGCAGGCTCGGCGTCGACCGCTGCATACGCCGCCGCGCCTGACGGGCGAACTGCCGCGCCTCGGCGGGGGAGCAATCGAGTACCGTCGCGACCTCCTCGAAGGGCACCCCGAACATGTCGTGCAGCACGAACGCCAGCCGCTCGGCAGGAGTCAGCGCATCCAGGACGACCAGCAGGGCCAGCCCCACCGAGTCGGCGATCACCGCCTCCTCTTCCGGATCGACCGGCCACGACTCGTCCTGCGGATCGTCCCCGTCCGTCGTGTCCGTCCCCGTCTCGGGCCGGGACCTGCGGGACTTCAGCATGTTCAGCGACACCCGGGCGACGATCGTCGCGATCCAGTCGCCGAGGTTCTCCACCTTGCCGGTATCCGAGCGGCTGAGCCGGATCCACGCCTCCTGGACGGCGTCGTCGGCTTCCGGGACAGAGCCCAGCATCCGGTAGGCCATCGCGTGCAGCCGGGGCCGATCGGTCTCGAAACGCTCCGCCAACCAGTCTTGTTCTCTCGTCAACGATCCGGTCCTCTCCCGCAGCCTGTCATGTATCTGACCGGCGGGAACGTGCCGATGTGACGAGTCGCGAAGAGATCCGGCCGAGGGCGGGAGCAGCCCGCAGAGGGGGACGCCCCGCCGTCCCGCCGCCGTCCGCGGCGGATACGTACCCACCCCACCCCGTACCCCGTCCCCCGCATCCCGCCCGCTACCGTGACCCGATGCGTGAAACCCCCGAGGAACTCCGGCGGCTGCAAGAACTGCTCGACACCTCCCTGGCCCGCTCCACCGACCACCTCCGCTCCATCGTCAGGACCGGCCGTACCCTGACGGCGGACCAGCTCACCCGCGTCCTGACCGGCATGCGCACCCTCGCGCTGTCCACCGTGACCGCCAAGGGCGAACCCCGCATCAGCGGCGCCGACGGCCACTTCCTCCACGGCACCTGGTACTTCGGCACCGCCCGCACCGCGGCCAAGGCCCGGCACCTGGCGGCCCGGCCCGCGGTCAGCGTGGCGCACATGCGCGGCGAGGAACTCGGCGTGTTCGCCCACGGCGACGCGGTCACTCTCAACCCCGCGGCGGGGGAGCCCGACCCCGAATGGCCGGAACTCCTCGCGTACTTCAAGGACTTCTACGGTGAGAACGCCTTCCGCTGGGACGAGGAGGTCGTCTTCTACCGGCTCCGCCCGCACTGGATGACGGTCTTCGCGCCCGACGCCGCGGCATTGGGTGTCGCGTAAGCCGGGCGCGGGGGCTCACTTGACGATGTCGTAGAGCAGGTGGGTGGCCTGCGGGGTGTCGGTGACGCGCGCCGTCCGCAGCCGGACGTGCCCGTCCCCGAGGTGCTCCAGCAGCCGGGAGCCGCCGCCGAACAGCACGGGCACCAGGTGGATCCCGATCTGGTCGACCAGTCCGGCGCGGACGAACTGCCCGGCGACGTCCGGGCCGCCCATGAGGAGCACGTTCTTGCCGCCGGCGGTCTCCTTCGCCTGCCGCAGCGCGCTCTCGACGCCGTCGGTGACGAACGTGCAGACGCCGTTCTCCGGCACGTCCGCGGGCGTCCGGTGCGTCACGACGAACAGCGGCACCCGGGCGGCCCCCGTGGGTCCGTCAGCCCCCCACCCGCGGATCGATTCGTCGTAGGTCCGCCGCCCCCCGATCATCGCGCCCGCCCGGGCGACCGCGCTCGCCAGCAGCTCGCCGTTGTCGCCCTCGGGGTGCAGCGCCCAGTCGTGCAGCCGTTCGCCGCCCCTGCCCAGCGGCTCGTCGGGGGTCGCGCCGGCCGCCTTGACGTAGCCGTCGAGCGACATGCTGATATCGAAGATCACCTTGCCCATGGGGGCTCTCCCTCGTCGATCGCGGGTGCGGAACGACTGAGAGCCTGGCGCGCCGCGGGTGGCACAGTGGTGTCACCGCGGTGAAACACGCCGCGGGGAGGGACCGCAGGTCCGGGGAGGGGGGCGATCCGCGTGCTGAGCGTCGAGTTGCTCGGGCCGCTGCGCGTGGCGGTGGCGGGGCGGCCGGTCGAGCTGCCGGCCGGGCGGCTGCGCGCGCTGCTGGCGGCCCTGGCGCTGGCCGCCGGCCGCCCGGTCTCCACGGCGCACCTGGCCGACGCCGTGTGGGGCACGGAGCTGCGCGGCGACCCGGGCACCAACGTCCGTACGAACGTCATGCGGCTGCGCCGCGCCCTCGGCCGCCCCGGCGGCGCCCTGATCGCCGCCCGTGACGGCGGCTACGTACTGCTGGCCGAGCCCGGGCAGGTCGACGCCCTGCGCTTCACCGGGCTCCTCGACGCCGCGGCGCCGGGCGGGTGGGCGGAACGGGACCGGCTGGCGGCGGCGCTGGCGCTGTGGCGCGGTACGCCGTTCGACGGCATCCGCTCGGACCGGCTGGAGGGCACGGAGGCCCCGGCGCTGGAGGAGCGGTATCTGACGGCGGTGGAGCGCTGCGTGGACCTGGACCTGGCACCGGGCGCGGATCCGCTACGGGGCCGGGGCGCGGGCCGCGGCGGGCCGTTCGCGGGTCCGGCAGACGGTACGGGGACGCAGACCGGCCCCGGCACGGCGGCCGATGCGCCCACGGCGTACGGCAGCGCCCCCGCGGACCGTACCCGCGCGGCCGAAGCCGCCGACCCCACCGGACTCGCGTCCCTCGCCGCGCTGGCCGAACGGCACCCGCTGCGCGAGTCGCTGTGGGCGCGCCTGCTGCGCGTGCTCGACGCCGCCGGGCGGCCCGCGGAGGCGCTGGAGCGGTACGAGACGATCCGCCGCCGGCTCGCCGCGGAACTCGGCGTCGACCCCAGCCCCGAGCTGCGACGGGTGTACGCCGGCCTCCTCAACGCGGAGGCGCCGCCCGACGACCGCCGGGTGCCCCGGCAACTGCCCGCGGCCACCGCGGCGTTCGCGGCCCGGGAGGCGGAGACGGCGGCGCTGGCAGCACTGCTGGACCGACCGCCGCACGCCCCCGTGATCGCCCTCGTCTCCGGCACGGCCGGGGTCGGGAAGACGACCCTCGCCGTCCACTGGGCGCACCGCGTCGCCGACCGCTTTCCCGACGGGCAGCTCTACGCCGACCTGCGCGGCTACGACCCCTCCGGCGATCCCGTCCGACCCGCCGCGGCCGTACGGGAGTTCCTCGGCGCGCTGGGTGTGCCGCCGCACCGCGTGCCCGACGGGCCGGCCGCGCAGGCGGGGCTCTACCGCAGCCTGCTCGCCGGGCGGCGCGTGCTCGTGCTGCTCGACAACGCCCGCGACGCCGCGCAGATCACCCCGCTGCTGCCGGCCGCGTCCGGGTGCCTGGTCCTCGTCACCACCCGGGACCAGCTCCCGGGGCTGGTCGTGTCGTACGGGGCGCAGCCGCTCGTCCTCGACGTGCTGGCGCCCCAAGCCGCCCGGGAGCTGCTCGCCGCCCGTCTCGGCCGGGACCGGCTCGCCGCCGAGCCCGCCGCCGCCGACGAGATCGTGCGGCGCTGCGCCGGGCTGCCGCTGGCGCTGGCGATCGTGGCCGCCCGCGCCGTGCTGCACCCCGCGCTCCCGCTCGACGCCCTCGCCGGTGAACTGCGCGACGCGCTGGGTGCGTTGGCGCGTACCGCCGACGTACGGGCCGTGTTCTCCTGGTCGTACGAGACGCTGAGCGACCCGGCGGCGCGGCTGTTCCGGCTCGTCGCCGGGCTGCACCCCGGGCCCGACTGCGGCACCGGGGCCGCCGCGGCGCTGGCGGACGTACCGGCGGCGCAGGTGCGGGGGCCGCTGGCGGAGCTGACCCGTGCCGGGCTGCTCACCGAGCGCGCCCCGGGCCGCTACACCTGCCACGACCTGCTGCGCGGCTACGCCCGCGAACTCGGCGAGGCCCGCGACCCGGCCGCCGGCCGCGCCGACGCGGCGCACCGCCTCGTGGACTGCTGCGTCCGCACCGCGGAAGCCGCCGCCGGCCGCCTCCCCGGCAGCCCGGAACCGGCCGGCTCCGCCACCCCCGCGCCGCCGCCCGCCCACCCCGCGGAGACGTCCCCCTCCGCCGACCACCCCGGGAACACCGGCTCCACGCCGGCCCGCCCGGGGACCCCCGAGCCCGCGGCGGCCGACCCCGGCCCCGCCGGTCCCGTCACCCCCGCCGCCCCGGCCCGCCAACCCGTCGCCCCCGCCCCCGGCTTCGCCGCCCCCGACGACGCCGTTGCCTGGCTCGGCGCCGAACGGACCGCCCTGCTCGCCGTCCTCGGCCTCGCCGGCCGGCTCCGGCTTGACGAGGACGTGTGCCGGCTGGCCCGTGCGCTGTCCGTCTTCCTCCACCGGAACGGCCACTGGCACGACCGCGCCGACGCCCACGAAGCCGCCGTCGCCGCCGCCCGGCGGCTGGGCGACCGGGCGGCAGAGAGCCGCGCGCGGCGCGACCTCGGGGCGGCACTGGCCGACCTGGGCCGGTTCGACGACGCCCACGGCCACCTCGACGCCGCGCTGGAGTGCGCCGGCGACAACCTCGACGGGCAGGCGTGGACGCACTACCAGCGCGGCATGGTGCACGCTGTCGAGAACCGCGGGGCCGACGCGCTGCGCGCCGTCCGCCGGGCCCACGCACTCTTCGAACTGCTCGGCGACCAGGCCGGGCAGGCGAGCGCGCTCACCGACCTCGGCTGGCACCACGGCCGCACCGGCGATCACGACAGCGCGCTCGACCTCCTGCGACGGGCCCTCGTGCTGCACCAGAAGCTCGGCAACCGCCCGTACGAGGCGCACACCTGGTCCTGCCTCGCCGACGTCCGCCTGCGCCGCGGCGAGCCCGCCGAGGCCGTCGCCGGCTACGTCCAGGCGCTCGACGCCTTCCGGGCCGTCGGCGACGTATACGGGGAGGCCAGCACCCTCGCGCACCTCGGCGTCGGCCACCGGCTCGCCGGCGAGCCCGCAGCCGCGGACGCGCACTGGCGCCTGGCCCACGCGCTCCTCGCCGGCCTCGGCCCGTCCGCCGCCGAGCAGGTCCACGACCAGCTCACGGTCTTCGACGCCGCCGCCGCGGACGCGTTCCGCCACGCGCCGGGCGCACGGCCGTCGTAGGCGCGAGCCCGCCCGGGACGGATCGCCGTCCCGGGCGGGGCCGGTGGATGCTCTTATGGATGTCAAGCGGCGGTGGTGAGCTGTTCGGCAGTGGTGGTGGTGGTGTTGGCCGGGGTGGTCAGGACTTGGTAGATCTCGCGGGCGATGTACCGCTTGAGGCAGCGGATGATCTCCTTCTTGGACAGGCCGTCCTTGGTGCGCCGCTGCGTGTACTCCTTGGTTCGCTGGTCCCAGCGCAGGCGGCAGAGCACGATGCGGTAGAGCGCGGAGTTGGCCTGCCGGTCGCCGCCGCGGTTGAGGCGGTGGCGGTGGGTGCGGCCTGAGGAGG
>NZ_JCANSZ010000026.1:0-101167 GCF_059570535.1 Streptomyces sp. CNP082 | reverse complement strand
AGTACCAGCGGCCCCGTCGCGAACGCGGATCGGGCACCAGATCCAGGAAAGACCGCAGGCCAGCGACCTCGCTGACATCCAGTCGGCCCAGCTTCGCCAACACCGGCGGGATGGGAGAAGATACAGCGGCAAGCACGGGCCACCTCGTGATCGTTGAGCTTAGACACCCCAATGATCACGAAGCCCGTGCCTGCTCAGCTATGCCCCCCAACCAGTCACGGACCGACCAACCGCCCACCCCCGGAACTTGGCCAGGCCCTGGACATCGACCACATGGTCCCCCTTGCCGAAAGCTGGGACTCAGGGGCCTCGAACTGGACCGCCGAGCGGCGGGAGGCGTACGCCAACGACCTCGCCGACGCGAGCCTGGTGGCGGTGACGGCCCGCTCGAACCGCAGCAAGAGCGACCAGGACCCGGCGACGTGGTGGATTTCCGCCGAGGGGGCGTCGTGCCGGTACCTGAGTGAGTGGACCGCCACGAAGCTGCGCTGGGGCCTCAGCGTCGATGACGCCGAACTCGCCGCGCTGACCGAGCGCGCCGCCGGCTGCCCGGATGCCACGGTCACCTTCGAGAAGGCGGGCTGACAGCGGCCTGAAGCCCGTGCCCGGCCCTGGCCGTACCCGGCTTCGGGCCGGGCACGATACCGCCTGGAGGAGCCCAGGAGGGATCACTCCGCACGGCGGCGCAGCTCTTCCTTGATCTCCATCGGCAGCCGGGTGGCGTCATCCCGCACGGCCGCCGCCACCTGCTCAACCTTCAACCCCCACGCCTTCGACCGTCACTGATCCAGATCGACAACGAAAGTGCCTACGCCCACCGCCCCTGCGAGCGGCTTGCGGCCTCCTTCGACCCCCGGCCAGACAAGGGCGGCACAGGGAAGTGGACCACCCGATTCGACCGTGCCCCGCTTGGCCCGACGGCCTGGCGGGTCACCTTCGACACCACCACGCCCGTCGAGGTGATACGCGACCTGCACGCCGAGCTTCTGGACCTCTACCTCGAAGACCGCTGCAGCGATCGCGAATGGCTGTCCGATGCCGGCGTGCAACCGCACGAGACGTATGCACCGCTGCTCGCCCGCGGCTGGAGCCATCGCGTGAAGACCGACGGCACCCAGACTTTCCTTGCGCCGGACGGGCTCGCCGGCGTACGGCACCGCTACGCCACCTCCGGTTTCGACGGGCCAACCTGGCGGGTCTGGGGCGGGCCCTACCGCGAGCCGTACTGGCGGGCACGCTTCTCCTACGGGACACCCACCGCTCTCGTCGCCGCCTTCACCGCCTCACTGGTCTCCACCGAACCGCTCAACCGCCCCGTCGAGGGCGTCCCCGTTCAGACCCGTCAACACCTCTACCTCGCCACCGCGGACGTCAAGTCGTCCCCCAGCGAACTGTCTCCCGCCCCGCCTCCGACGGCACCACCCGCAGGCCGGAGTCGATGACCTGACCTCCCTGCCCGGATGATCAAGGAGGGTTCCAGGTCTGTCGCCAGGATCGCAGGCGCCGCTTTCCCTGCCGCGCTGATCGGCTGTGTCGGCGACGGCTGCGCGATCGAGCGCTGACTCAACTGGCCAGCGGGGGTGCTCCAGTTCGGTCCTGTCCCGCGGGCGAGGGCGGTCCGCTGCACAGCGTCCGTCCAGCCTTGGGGCGACGTCCGTCCTCACCGACATCGTTCCGGTCGCATGGGAAGTCCCCGTCCCCCTCGAAATGACATCCGCGGCCAGGTGCGTCACCCACACCCGTGGGTACTCGCAGTACGCTGAAGACCACGGACCACGAGGGGGTGGCGATGGCGTGGCTCGGCAGCCCCTCGGGCGGCTACGTACAGCAGGCTGCTTACCGGGCTCAGACGGCGATAGCGCTCAACCCGGGCCATATGGCCTGGGTGCAGTCAGCGAGCGAAGGACCCAGCCCTACCGACCCTGCCGAGCCCCCCCGTACCATCACCGGCCCGCTCCTGGCACACAGCGACAAGATCGACGCGGCGCTGCGCGACCTCGCGGCGTGCCGTGTGTCGGCTGAACTTGCTGAACTCGTGGATCAGGCACGTCGCCTGCTGAAACCGCTGCTCGACTTGCGACCGGCTTGGATCGCCGTCCACACTTCCCGCCTGGCAGGCCACCGCCTTACCGTGACGGAGCAGGAGCTGGATATGAGTCTCGACTTCGGGGGCCACCTCCTCCGCGGGTGGCAGCACGAGGAGGCAGCGATCAGCGCGGCGGTTTTCGTAGTGCCGCTCCTCGACCGCGTGCACGATGCTCTCATCCCCTACTCGGGAAGAGACGTGACCGTCCGACGCCGGTTAGGGACCTGAACCGCCACGATCCGGGCGCCGCCGGAGCTGGCCGCTGGCAGCGCACGGAAGACCGTCAAGTCCTCTATGAAGGAGGACCTGGCGCCCGCGTTCGCCTAGCCGTCGACCAGGCTGTGCGCCCTGATGGCGCCGTCGTGGCCTACCCCTACGTCGATGTCCCCGACTCGGTGCGGGTACTGGCCGTGCAGCGCGGCCGGATTCCGCTGGTCCGGCAGCACATCTACCTGCACGACGCCGTACTCCAGGATCTCCCGGGCGGATTGATCGACCCCGGTGAGTCCCCACAGGCGGCTGCCCGCCGGGAACTCCTGGAGGAGACAGGTGTATACGCCGCTTGGATGCATCAGCTCGGCACCGTCGTCACTGCCCGCTCGTCCTGCACCGAATCCGTGCATCTCTACCTGGCTCACGCCCTGGAGTCCACAGCGCCGGCCCTGGAGCCGGGCGAGGACGTCACCACCCGATGGAGCAAGTGGTACGAGCTTGTGACGCCCACCGGAGTCGCGGGAGTGCCCGCCGATGCCTCCTCTCTCGCCGCCGTCCACTACACCGACGCCTTGTTCCGTCGCAACTTCGACATCCCTCCTGCTGACGCCTCTCTCGCCTCTGCCGTCCGCGCGGCACAAAGCGCCGTACGAAGACGGCAACCCCGGTGCGACAATCACCTCCTTCTGTGTTGGCTCGATCTCGTACTCGCAGACCTCCCGGAAGGGCTCCCTGTCGTACGCGAAACCGACGAGATCCGGCGCCGCCGCGGATGGAAAGCGGCGTGGCTGCAGACCGAAAGGCATCTGGCCGCCCTCGCAGAGTTACCGTGAGCCGTACGAGGTCGAGCTGCCAACTGGCTGCCGTGGCCCGACCGCTTACCTCAGTCGCTTGAGCCGCTTCCCTTTGTCCGACGCGCTCTCTTTCCACGCCGTGTCCTGCGTGCCCCGTTGCCTGCCTTCGGATCATGCACCGGGACACGGCGTTCGGGTTCGTCGGCGGCCGTGAACTGCAGTTCGCCGCCGGCAGACAGGAAAGATCGCGGAAGGACTGGCCATGTGGGGCACGGGCATGTCAACATCGACGACCCTGCCGAATACCCCAGGTCGGAGAGGTGATTGCTCGTGACCGCGGCGCACGGTGGCAACGATTGTTCGACTAGTTCCCCGGCTGTGCGGCCGGTGAGCGCCCGGAGGTAACCGTCGGCGAACCCATCACCTTGGCGTCCGCCTCCGATAGGGATGCCCCCCAGTCCGCCAAGCGATGATCCCCTTCTTCCTGATGGGCCACCGCCTCGCGCAGGTCGTGCCGTCCGTGGTCGAGACCTGCCGGCACGTCGTCTACCTCGCCGAAGGACGGGACGAAGACAGCCAACTCGGGTATCTGTCACCCGAGGTGGCGGTGGCCCTGGCCTGGCAGGTCCCTGTCCAGCCGCCCCCGTGCCCTGCCGGCGGCACCGCCGGCAGATGAATCGCAAC
Organism: Streptomyces sp. CNP082; assembly: GCF_059570535.1. Taxonomy (NCBI): domain Bacteria; kingdom Bacillati; phylum Actinomycetota; class Actinomycetes; order Kitasatosporales; family Streptomycetaceae; genus Streptomyces; species Streptomyces sp. CNP082. The sequence goes on along the minus strand of NZ_JCANSZ010000026.1, from coordinate 97,390 downwards.
CGACCCCCCATCTGGAGGCGCCCCTGTATTCCGGCTTCCCGCTCGACCCGTCCGATTCGATCAGCGGGCAGGGCGCGTACTGGGTCGGTCCCCGGCATCTGGCCGGAGACGACGGCCTCCTCTACGACACCGTCGCCGACACGCTCGGTGGCCTGGGCTGGACGAGCCTGACGATCGTCCGGGGACGGCAGGAGCCGGACGAGGAGCCGCAGGACCGCCAGGTCCTGCGCAGCACCGTCCTGCACATCAGCCCGGACTCCCTGTGCTGGGCGCAGTGGGTGCTTGCGGACGAGCCGTTCCACCTGGGGGACCTGCCGATCGCCTGGCAGGTCTGCGCCCGTACGGACACCAGCAGCCCGGCCGAGTGGTCGGCATACTTCACGCCCGACGTGCCCGGCGAGGCGGTGGCCGACTTCCTCACCGCCCTCGACGCCCGCCCCCACCCTGCGGTACCGCTTGACCGCCCCGAGTTGGTCCTCGACGCCGTCACCGCACACGGATGGCTCCGCGACGCCGACCAGAGCGCGGGGGCGACCGACCCCACGTTCATCTCGCACGTCAGCCTCGGCGAGGTACCGCCCCTCATCCAGGATGGCGACCCGCGCACCCTGGCCGCCGGACCCGACGAGCCGGGGCCGGACGGTTGGCAGGCGTGGGCCCAGCCCGCACCGGGCGCGCCGTGCCTGTGGGCGGTGTCCTTCTCCGCTTCCGTCCCGCACGACCTCGTGGCCGCGCTCGCCGCCTCCCTCAGCTCAACGGAGTCGGTCCTGCGCCGGGTGGTGCCCGAGGCGACCCGCGAGCGGCTGCTGTGGACGCCCGCCGGCTAGGACACCGGGTCTGGTCGCCGTTCGGTGCCGCTTGTCGTCTTCTGCTTCGGAGGTGGTTTGTTGCTGGTCGCGGGGTGTGACTGGTCGGATCGGTGGCTGGACTTCGCTGTCCTGGACCGGTCGGGGGAGATCGTCGGGGAAACGCGCATCGTCTATGCCGACAGCCTCGACCCCGTTGTCCAGTACCGGGAGTTTCTTGCTTCACTGGGGCGCCGGTGGCGGGCGACGGTGACCGGGATCGAGGACGTGGACCTGCTGTTCGCCCGGGCACTGGCGGCGTCGGGGATGAAGATCGCTCATGTGGACCCCGCCCGCGCCGCCCGGCACCGCGCGGCCCTGGGGTCCGCCAAGTCCGACCGTGTGGATGCCAGGCTGATCGCCTCGATGACCCTGGCGGGGCAGTGTCGTCCGCTCGTTGCCTCCTCGCCGCAGGCGCAGGCGCTGCGGATCGTCGGCCGTGCCCACCGGGCGGCCGTAGCCCACCGTGTCGAAGCCCAGCACGCCCTGCGGGCGGCGCTGATGCGCATCTGGCCGGCTGCCGTATCGGCGTGGCCGACCAGTACTGGCGGGCTGCGCAGTGCTCAGGCACGAGCCGTCCTGGCCGCTGCCCCCACACCCCGGGCCGCAGCCCGGCTGGACCGCACGGCCCTGGCCGCCCTGCTCAGTGCGGCAGGCAGGCAGCGCACAGTGGAAGACGAAGCCGAGAGACTCCACATGATCTTCTGCCGCCCCGTGATGCTCCTCGCCCCCCGCGTCGAAAGCGCCGAGGCCCTGCACATCCGGCACCTGGTCACCGCGCTGGACCAGTCCGTCGCCCGAACCGACGCCCTGCAGCTCGAACTCGATCACCACTACGCCGCCCAGCCGCACCATCACCTGGTGTCCCGCATTCCCGGGGTCGGCCCCATCCTGGGCGCCTACCTGCTGGCGGAGATCGGAGACCGGCCCGTCGAACGGTTCGGCAGCGGACGCTCGCTGGCCGCCTACGCGGGCGTGGCCCCGGTCACCTGGGCCTCCGGCCAGACCGTGCGGGTCTCGTTCCGCCGGGCGTCATCGAAGGACATGCGCGCTACGTTGCACGCGCTGGCCTTCTCCGTGATCAACCACTCTTCGGGGGCCCGAACGTACTACGACCGGCACCGGTCCGCCGGTGATGCGCACACCACGGCGCTGCGGAAGGTCGGTCGCAAGATCATTCTCAGCGTCTACCACTGCATGGCCTCCGGCACGCCGTACCGGGACGCCGTCGCCTTCGGCTACACCCCCGCCGAGGACGGGACAGCCGCGCGTCGGCGGCCAGGGCCGCTGGACGACGGACAGATCGCGCGCGCCCGCGACATGCTCGCCACCCCCGGCAGCACCGTCACCGCAACGGCACGCAGCTTCGGGGTCAGCACACAGACGATCTACCGACACGTCCTCGGCCGCTCCCGGCCACGATGACCGGCTGCCGGCTGCTGGCAGCCGCTCGATGCGAGAGCGGAGGCGTTCACCGTGAGGCGGTGAAGGCCCCCGCTCTCGGTCGGAGCGGGAGAGGCGGGCGGACCGCGGTACGCCCGAATCAATCCCCGGGCCATGAGCCCTTCCGTGGGAATGGCGCCCACGGGCCCCGCCCGCCTCGCCGAAGTCCTACTTACTGCCCCGTCAACCTGGCGCCCGTCGGCGAACCGGCCCCCGTGGCATGCCCTTCGTGACGAGGCCAGCCGTCGCCACAGCGGCGCCGATCACATCCCGCGGCACCCCGGCGTGCACGAAGCCGCAGCCGATGCCGCGATGGCCGAACACGACCCTGCTGGCCGCCGCCGGCCGCCGTCGATGACTGCCCCAGTCCACCTACCGGCCGTACCCGGCCTCAGGAAGGTGACGAAGCGATGACCCTCACCCCTACCGGCGCACGCATCCTCCACGCCCACGACAACGGCGTCGTCACCGGCCACGGCGCCGCCCTTGCCAAGCTCGAAGCCGACGGCCTGATCACCCATCACCGCGGCCCCGGCGGCGGCAGCTACCGGCTCACCGACAACGGACGCGCCGCCCTGGACACCTGGCGACAGGCGAACTCCGGGCGCGGCACCCGCACCGGCCTGCCGACCCTCCCGCCGAAACTCCCCGCGAAACAGCACCAGGCCGTACTCACCGCCGCCCAGCGACCCGACCAGCTCGTCGCCGGTCGCGACGACCGCGCGTACTGGAAAGGCGAGCCGTGGTCCAACGGCCGCACGCTCGCCGCCGTCTACGCCGCCGGTTACGCAGCGCCCTTCCCACAGCCCTGGCACCACGGCGACACCAACTGGGGTATCAGCGTGGGCGGCCCGCTGCACCTGACCCCCGCCGGCCGGAACTACGCCCGACTGCGCGGGAACATTGATGTGCACCGCCGCAAGGTGGTGATCATTAGTGGAGTACGTACTGGTTCCCCGGCGGCTGTTCAGAGGGATCAAGCAGCCTTTCACCAGGTCAATCCCCCAGTCGGAGCCGTCACTCGTTGGTGTGGGATCTCCGCAGTAACTCGCAGAATCTGCGACCTAGCCGCGTAATCTGCGGCTTCGTGGCAGATACCGAGAGTCGCACCCTCACGCTCGTGCCCCCGGCGGGGCCGGCGGATGAGGTACCGGGACCGATCGAGACGGGGCTGGCAGACGTCGTCACCCTCCAGCGGCGTCGCCAGGCCCGGATCTCGGACCAGGACGAGGAGAGCTTCTTCGTCGATACCCTGACCGAATACCAGTGGGCCCGAGACGCGGCCGGCCTCGCGCCGTCGACGATCGACCAACTGGTCAAGCCCGTTATCGAGGTCTGCGACTTCTACGGCACGGTCCCCTGGCAGCTCTCGCCGCGCGAGGTCGACAAGTACTTCGCCGGGCCAGGCAAGCGTGCCCGCTCCACGATGCGCCAGAAATGCAACCACATCGATGCGTACTTCGCATTCCTCGAACAGCGCTACGCGCACGAGATCCTGATGCGCTTCGGGCGCCCGGTGGAGTCGCCGATCGACCCGTTCAACCGGCCCCATCACCGGGGCGACTTCGGGCTGCGCATTCCGCCGTCGCAGGCGGCGATGAAGGACTTCTTCTCCCGCTGGCGGGAACAGCTTCCCTTCGCCCGGAAGTACCTGGTGGCTTGCCGCGACTACGTCATGTCGAAGCTCGCCTACCTGTCCGGTGTGCGGGCGGCGGAGCTGTGCGGGGTGTGCATGGGGGACGTGCACTGGGAGAACGGCCAATGGGGCCGATTCGTCGTGCAGGGCAAGGGGTCGCATGGCTCCGGGCCCCGACCGCGCGAGGCATACATGTTCCGGGAGGGCCGAGAGCTGCTCTGGTGGTATGTCGAGGAGGTACGGGGAGAGTTCGGGGATGATGCCGAGCACCCGCGGGCGCCGTTGTGGCCCTCCGAACGCAGCCCGAAGGCGGTAGCCGCACTGAACATCCCGATCGCGCCGGCACTCCAGCCGCCCGCCTTCCGCCGGCTGCTGCACAACGCGGCAGCCGCGCATCTACGAGGGCCCGTCACCGACCTGTTCCCACACCTGTTGCGGCACGCGTGCGCGACGCACAACTACGAGCGTGGGATGACGTTGTGGGAGGTCCAGCGCGTCCTCGGGCACGACTGGGCGACCACCACGGTCCGGTACATGGCGACCGCCCATGCGGATCCGGAGGATGCGAGCTTGGCGGCCAGCAGCCGCGCGGCCCGGCGGCTGGTGATGGACAAGGGGAACCTTCGGTGAAGTGGAATCTGCGCATGGTGGCCGCCCAGCGCGATCTGTGGCGCCCCACCGAGCTGCTGGAGGCGTTCAAGACGGTGGACTTCACGCCATCGCTGAGCAAGGTCGCCGCGATGTGGAGCGGCAAGCCGGTCACCGTCCGCCTGGACGACCTGGACAAGATCTGTGCCGTGCTGGAGTGCACCGTGGGCGACCTGCTCCAGGCCGAGCCACTCTCGGCCGAGCACGGCCAGACGACGCTGCCCGAGGCCCGGGCGGTCGGCGCTCCCGAACCGAGCACCGGCCCGGTACGCCCCAGCCCGCGTAAGAAGAGCGGCCCGCGCTCGCTGCCGCCGAACTGAGCATGGCGGCTGCGCATGAACCCCGGCAGTGCCGGGAGTGCCTGGGGTGGGGGCCGCTAGGCAGGCAGCGCGTCTGCCACGGCTGCTGCGCGTGGCGCCAGCTTCACGCGCAGCGAGGGCGGTGCCCGCGCTGCCGTCACACCCGGCATCTGAACTCCGACCCGCTGTGCCGAGCGTGTCTCCACGCGGTCCGGCTGGAGAGGGACTCCGAGTGGGTCTCAGCCCCACAGACCTGCCGGCCCCGTGACCTCCAGCTTCTGATGATCTTCTACGGCCTGGCCCCGACGCACGCGCAGCCACTGCGCAAGTACGGCCGGCGCACGGTCGGCGGGCGCGAGCGGCTGCACTGGGTGGAGGCCCGCAACGCCCGTCAGGGTCCTTGCCGCGACGACCCGGCCGTGCTGCCCCCCGTGCTGCGAGGGCAGCTCTCCCTCTTCCCCGTGCGGCATCAGTTGTCCATCCAGGTCTGCCGCCGCATACTGCAACGCCCGTTGGACGGCTACGACGAGCTGGTCGAGCACACCGCCGCCTTCGCCGCGGACACCGGTATCGGCAAGCCGATGCAGCGCAAGCTGGTCGAGATGCTCCGACTTGCCCTCGCCGTCCGCGATGCCGACGGCGACGACCTGGTCGACGAGCGGGTCTTGGGCGACATCCCCAACTTCACCCGCTCGGTGCGAGCGATCCTGCAGCGGGCCGAGATGCTGCGGCCGGAGCCACCGCTTCCGCCCTTCTACCACCCCGCCCCTAGCCTGCGGCCCCGCTCTACCCAGCGCCGCGTTCGACCCCTACGTGCTCCAACACAGCCGGATCCGACTCCGCGGTCGTGCGTGCTCTGCGACTGCTGGTTCACCGCCTCGCGACGGGGCCGGTGCCTGCGGTGCAGTCAGGCGGGCGGGCTCGGCGTCGCGGCGGCGATCTGCGGTCGTTGCCGACGTCCCGCGGGGCCTCTCGTCGAAGGGCGGTGCCGCGGTTGCCGCATTCACATCGCGGTTCACGACCCCGGCGCCGAGCACGAGTCCTTCACCCAGCTCTGGTTCGGCGAACCCCTTCCGACGGGCCTCGCTCTCCTACGCCGCCCTTCCACGTCCGCCGCCACCGAGCACGGCGGACGACCGGTATCGGAGCACCTGGCCGCCCCTGGCCAGGAGACGCTGTTCGAGGCACGACGGGACTGGCGCCAACTCGCCCACACGCCCGCTCATCTGCTGCCGACGCTGACGCCGGCTGCTGAAATGCTGCTGGCCGAACTCGCCACCCAGGCGCAACGGGAACGGTGGGAGAAGGGCCCCGTCACCTCCACCCGACGGACGCTGACCATCCTGCTGTCCTGGCTTGGCGCCAACGCCCCCGTTCGGGAGACCGACCTGCACGACCTGGCCCAAACCAAGGAGCATCTCAGCGCCCGGCGCGCAGCCCGCTTCCTGCACGAGCGCGGTCTGCTCATCGTCGACCCGAACCTCCACCGGGACAGCGACCAAGACCGCGTGGAGCGCGAGCTGGCCGCCTTCCCGGAAACGATCGGCCGCGAGCTGCGCGCGTGGGTGCGCGCTGTCCGGGGCGACGGCAGATGGGAGCGACCCGGGCGCAGCTACCACAGCATCGCCCGCTACGTCGGCGTACTCAAGCCCGTGCTGGACCGATGGATCGACAGCGGCATAGACAGCCTCCGGACCGTCACCCGAGAGGACATCGAAGAGGCCATCGCCACCCGGACGGGCACACCGGCCCGAGCCATCCACATCGTGCTCCGCAACGTCTTCCGTGCCCTTCGCCAGGAACGCCTCATCTTCCGTGACCCCACCCGCGGACTCGTGTTCTCCGGCATCACCACGGTGCCGCCGTCGGTCCCCTCCGACCGGCTGGCCGGACTACTGGACAGCGCTCGCAGCGTCTTCGACCGCGTCGTCATCCTCCTGGTCTGCGTCCACGCGCTGAACGGCACCGATATCCGGCGCCTGCTCCTGTCCGACCTCGATCTACCACGTGAGCGGCTCCTCGTCCGTCGGCCGGGCCGCCGGCACGTCATCTACCTCGACGAGACCACCTACCGCAGCGCCGCGGAGTGGACCCGGGAGCGGCACCGCCGCTGGCCCGCCTCCGCCAACCCGCATCTGCTGATCAACCGCTGGACCGCAGTCGACCCGAACGCGGCAATTACTACCGCCGCGTTGCACGGGACCTTCCAGCACGCCGGGGTATCGATGCAGACCGCGCGCCAGGACCGAATGCTCCACGAAGCCTACGAGACCGAAGACCCGCTGCATCTGATCCGCCTGTTCGGAATCAGCGCAACCACTGCGATGCGGTACATCACCGCGGCCCATCCCGAAAGAACGGCGGGCCGGATTAGGTGAGATTCATGAATGCTCGTGATCGGATATCTGCCGGATTAGCTTCGCCGAATTACGGACGAACTCCCGAACGAGTTGGAGAACCTCGTCGCATTGGTCTCGAACATCGGCCATCCTGCGGCCTCGACGCGTCGTCTTCCCGCGTCCAGAGGGGTCTTCAAGATCCAGTTCGTGGGCAATCTCATTCCGGGCGGTGAAGAACGAGCCGACTTGCGACAACGTGTCATCGGTGATGTCGGTGGCATCTATTCCTAGGGCGTCTCTGACCTTGCTCAGGTCGGAGACCTGTTGAAGACTGGAGCCCGTCAACGAATCGACGTAGAACTCGATCAGTTGGCTTCTCGGATCGCGGTCGATCAGCGCGGCCCTGAATGGCTTTGCTGCTCTCCCCGCGGTGAGCTGGTCGTTCACGAACGCCTTGAACTTTCCCTCGGCGGCCGGGTTGCCGTTCACGAGCACGGGGAGGGCATCACGGAGTAGCCGGCGAAGGCAGGCATCAAGGCCGGACGACGTGAAGACGAGGGCAGCTCGCAGCTGGTCGGTCTGATCGTGCGACAGCCGCCCCCGCGGGTCGCTCTCTTCTGCGGACTTCAACCGAAGGACGTGAAGTGTGTCGAACAGGCCCGAGACGCAGGCGTGAGCACCGACCAGGTACCCCCAAGCTCCCTGGGCCGCGTGGGGGCATCCCCATGGGCGACTACCAAGAGGGGTCAGCTCCAGTTTGACAGTCTTACTGTTTGTTGGCGGCATCTCGCTGTCCCTCAGATCATTCCGACACCCAGAGAGCATTCCTAGCACGGCCTCGGGGAACATCGGTACAGCGGTTGTTCTGAGAACGATCATGGTCAGGGCGTGAGTGCGATGACCCGGTCCCCGTACTCTCGGCGGGCTTTGCGCTGGGCCCGGACCGCGGGGGAGGCCCCGGTCGCCATCGAGCGGCTGGCAGCAGGCGAGGAACTGGCGGTGTACGGCGGGGACGGCGCTGACGCGCAGGGTGTAGCCCTGGCCGCACCGTACGGTCGCCTCGTGGTCGAGCGCGGCGCGCTCGGCGGCCTCCAGTTCAGCGGTGCGGAGGTAGTCGGCGACCTTGCCGGGCGTGTCGAGAGTGTCCGGCAGCTCCGGGGCGGGCGCGACGCGACGGTGTTCGCCGTCCAGGCTCGCACTCGCCGCACCGTGGGCGACGGTGCCGGCGGACCGTACGACGCGGGATGTGGGTCAACCCGGCGTACGGCTGTGCTGCTACCTGGATCTGGGCCAGCCGCTCGACTCGTAAGCGCGTGTTGTCGAGGGGGCTAGCTCCCTCGACTACTTCTTTCGGATGCTGCCGTTGGAGATCCAGTGGACCAGGATCGCCGCCATGTGTACGGCCGTTTCCGCGGCCTCCTGGGTCACGGGGGCGCTGGTGGGTCCTCCCTCATGACGGTCCCGCTGCCCGCGCCAGAGCAGGCTGATCATCGCGACGACCGCCTCAATGTCTGCGGGCGCCCCCGTCCTGTCGGCGATGACCATCTCGTATTTGTGCCGTCCCTGGTCCAGGTGATCGCGCACTTTGCCGAGGGTGGGCTCGGGCGCGTTGGGAAGGAAGTGCTGGTTGGCGACGGCCTCAACGGCCTTGATGGCACGAGAGTAGGCAGCACTCGGGTCTGGCCTGATCCCGTACGCCTCAGTGAACGCTGCACGGAGATGATCGGCGGCCGTCGCTGCCTTCGATGCTCCGGCGTCCACGGCTTCTTCGTAGGTGGCGTGGAGTGTCTCGTCCATTCTGCGTTCGAGCCTGCCGCCGTCTTCGGAGACGGTGAACGCGGAGTCGCCCTCGCGCAGGATGCCTTCCAGCTGACGTACGTGGGAAGCGGCCGTTTGTTGGTGCTGCCAGCCTGCCCCCTGTAGCGCTTGCTGTACGCAGCCCAGCGTTGCGTCGATGACTTCCAGGCGCAGCATCGGGTTCATCCGGTCGTCGAGAGTGGCCAGCTCGCCGTATGGGTCGCGGCTCTTGAGGATTCTGGACGGCAGCTTCAGCCGCACCGCTACGGGGGTCGCCATGTCGTACGTGCGCAGCACCTCGTACAGCCATTCACGGATGGGCACGTCGAGGTGGTCCGGCACGCCCTCTGTCCACAGGGGCTCCGGCTCGGTCTTCCCCGCCAGACGGTCAGTCAGTCGTCTCCATGTGCCTGTCACAGAGCGACTGTAGGGGCCCCGCGATGAGAACACGACCGACTTCCTCCTTCATGAGGCCGAAGCCACCATCTGCGACTCACCTGACTGCGGACGCTCAGGAAGGTCGGATCGCCACGCCGCCGCCAGAGCATCACTCACCGTGATCAACATGTCGGACGGCTCGCGAATACTCGATGTATGAACATGCTGCCTTACCAGTCCCGAGGCCGTAGCACGAACGAACCCGCTCCCAAGCAGGCGTTGAGACCGGAGCCTGGTTCGGGTTTCGACTAAGATCCCTTCAGGATTCCTGGAACCCATGTGCTTCCGCCTGTGGGGACAAGAAGCGCCCGATACCCTAGGGCCAGCGGCACGGCTGGCCCGCCGGCGAGCTGTACACCGGGCACTACCACCGCTCACTCCGGCGCGCAGCCGATGCGTTGACCCATCCCGACCTGATCCGCATAGCGTCCGCGCTCCACGGGCTCGTCCCGCTCGACCGCCCGCTGCACCCGTACGACGTGACCCTGGGCGACAAGCGGGCAATCACCGCGGAGAAGATGGCTGGGCACACCGGTAGCTGCGGCATGTTCGACGCTGACGTGTTCTTCCTCGGCGGCCGGGACTACGTCGAACTGCTGCGCCCGTCCGTCCCGCACCTCCTGGCCCCGCTCACCGGGAAGATGGGCGAGCACCGCGGGCTGTGCCGCCAAGCCCGGGAGAACGCCGCGCTGCGCGAGACCTGGTGGAAGCAGGCCGCCGCGCTCTTCATCGAGCACCGCCCCGCGCACTGACCGGCCGCCGGTCACCGCCACTGCGCAGAGCCGCGGGACAAGGGACGGCAAGGACATCGAACGCCGCGGCGCTCCGTCCGGGGAGCGGAAGGACGTCTCGGCGACATGGGCGCAGGCCGACGATACGGACCGGCCTCGCGTGCCCACTCGTCGTCCTGGCGCCCACAGCCCACACTGTCTCGCCACCACCCGGCGTCTGCACGCCGGCGAGATTCTCGACTTCCAGAACTCGCTGTAAGCCCGGTCTCCCGTTCAGGGGAGGCCGGGCTTCTCGCATCTCCCCGCGGCTGTCCTCCCGTCTCGTCACAACGTCCGATTCGGCGCAGACCTTCGGTCGCAGGCCGGAGCCTCGCACGAGGCCGACGGATCCCGGGACAACTGGTCGAGCCAGAGATCCGACCGACACCGGAGTGAGCCGCTCGCGCGGTGGACAACTCCTCTGCTCGCCCTGGATGTCGCGCCTGCCGCGGCTTGCCGGGATCGCGGAGGCATGGATGGGAAGAGCAGGCATCTGGGGCAAGGCGGCGCAGTGTCGCAGTCGCCCGCACACCGTGGGGATGCATCGTCTGTCAGCGCCGACGCCGCGGCCGGTACGTCGGAGCTGGGCATGCAGCCTTCCTCCGTAACGTGGTGGAGTCTCTTCTTATCCTAGCTGTGAGCTGGCCTTCCGAGTGCTCCCCCGGCAGGTGGCACGGATCGCGGTAGCGACGTGGTCGACGCCGTGGTCGGGAGGGGAGGCCAGGACCGTGGACGGCCTGTTGGAGTTCCGCTGGCGGTCCTGCGATGCCCTCGCCCATGCCGGGTAGCAATGACGCCGAGGAGCACGGAGAACAGGCCAGCCGTCCGCGTCCGGGGACGGACGTCGGCAACGCCGCGGTGCCCGAGCTGAGCGGGCGGGAGGAGCGGCCGACGTCGGCCGATGCTGGCGAGCGCGAGGTAGCGGAGGGGCGAATCGACGTATCCGGTCCGCGCGCGGTCGCCGCGTCGCCGAGGTGTGCGGGGAAGCTGAAGGCTGATGCACTCCTGGAAGGCGGATGGTCGATGCGGGCCTATGGGCACGGTGAAGTCGTAGAGATGCAGGTCAGTGCCCGAGGTGGCGCAGGCAGTCTTCGAACGTCGCGTGGGTGGCGTCCGGGGGTCCGGCGTGGCGGTTGTACCAGGCGGTGTCCAGGCGTGTCTCGTGCTGCTGGTGGCCTGTCCGGCACCGCAGCCAGACCAGATCGCGGGTGGACAGGACCAGCCAGTCCCGGTAAGTGCCGCAGTCATCGCAGGTCACCATTTCGCCGTCGAGGACGAGCGGTTGCTTCCACGGCATCATCCTGCCGTCGAGCTGGTCGTGGCTGGGCACCCGCAGCTCCGGCGGAAGGAAGTCGTCCACCGCTGGTGCTGCTACGGCGCGCTGAAGTTCCGCCCGCATCCGCTCAACCTCCGGCGGAACCTGCCCGTCCAGCCGCGCCGCCAGCTCGAAGAACTGGCGCTCGGCCTCGCTGGACTGGGCCGCCCGTCGCCGTTTCCGGTGAAACACCCTGATGTCCCCCTCACGTCGTTCCGCACTGATCGTGATCACTTTCAATGTTCTCCGAGAAGCATCAACTCGGACAGGTGGCCGTCCTGGTCGCCGTCAACAGAAGTCCGCCCTGAACTGGTCAAGACAAGGAGTCGCATGGAAAATGAGAATGCCGCCAAGCTGGCGGTGCTGATCGACGCTGACAATGCCCAGGCGACGATTGTCGAGCGTCTGCTGGCTGAGGTTGCAAAGTACGGAACTGCGCATGTCAAGCGGGCATACGGCGATTGGACCGGCACTTCCCTGAGGGGTTGGAAGGACCAGCTGCTCAGGCAGTCGATCCAGCCTATTCAGCAGTTCGCCTACACCACGGGAAAGAACGCCACCGATGCGGCCATGGTGATCGATGCGATGGATCTGCTGTATACCGGCCGCTTCAACGGCTTCTGCATCGTCTCCAGCGACAGCGACTTCACCCGCCTGGCAAGTCGGATCCGCGAATCCGGTTTGACGGTATACGGGTTCGGGGAGCGAAAGACACCCAAGCCGTTCGTCTCCGCGTGCGACAAGTTCATCTACACCGAGAACCTCACCTACATGCCGAGCCCTGCTCGGCGTTCCGGCACGATGTCCTGGCAGGCAGCGGGGACGGCTCGGGAAGCGGCACGGCAGTTGGGGGATGCCGGTCTGGTCGATCTGCTGCGCAGTGTCGTGGACGACGCCTCGAACGACGACGGCTGGGCTCACCTCGGTGCCGTCGGCGTCATCGTCAGGAAGCGGCAGCCCGATTTCGATCCGCGCAGCTACGGCTTCCCCAAGCTCATGCCCCTCATGGAAGCGACCGGTCTGTTCGATGTGGACAAACGTGACCAGGGGGGCGGCAACCCGCCGGTCATCTATGTCCGCAACGCCGGCGACAATGACGACGGGCTTTGACTCCCCAGCAGCACGGACAGCAACAGGTCCCCGTGATCGAGGCGGGCTCATGGCGTCTTGCCCCTGGCCTCGTCGCCCAGACGTCTGTGCGGAGCAGAGTTCCGGGCTGTGGACGGGCGCCCGGCGGATGGATTGGTCTTCGTCACGTTCTGGCTCCGTTCGGCGGGGGCGGCTGGTAGTCGTGCCTGCCGCCGCAGTCGCCAGACCAGTACGTCGCTCACGGAGTCCGCGGTGTCGAGTTCGCGGCGCCCGGCCGCGCTGGACAGGAGGGCGGTCGGGTCGTGGCCGGCGGCCTCGGCTTCGTCGAGTGTCGCGGCCAGGGCGAACCACCCGTGTTCGGCGAGGATCTGCTCGGCCAGGTCGGGCAGTGCCTCCCGCAGCGTCGCTGTTTGCCGCTGGAGGGCCGGTTGACTCAGGCTCCGGCCGCGTTGGTAGAGCACGCCCAAGGACTGGGCGGCGGCCATCTGGTAAGCAGCACGCAGGTGTTGGGCAGCCAGGCGGGCGGCGACGGCCTGCTGTGCATGGCCCTTCTTCGCGTGCCAGTGCGCGGCGGCGATGATGAGGAAGAACAGCATGTCGATGGCCATCGCGGTCGTCGCGCCATCCTCGCCGTAGCTGAGCACGGGACCGCCGTGGACGAGGTCCCGGGCCGCTTGGCGCAGCGCGCGGTCGCGCCCGCGTAGCGCCCGGATGTGGGAGCGTGAGGCGCGTTCGAAGGCGCGGGCCGCGTTTTGTAGTTCGTGGCGGGTGTGGGCGGCGGACGTCTTCGCGAGCGCGTCCAGGACTTCGCCGGCCGCAGCGATGTGGGCGGCGGTGACCGCGTCTGGCCCAGTCTCGGTGACGAGCAGGGCCTGCCACGCGGCAGACGCTGTGTGCCGTCGGGCGGTCGCCGGGGCGCCCGGAGCTGTACGGTCGCCCTCTTGCGGCCGAGGGCACTGGCTGTCCTGGTGTGGGGCGTCGACGGTCCAGCGTTCGCGGATGCGGGGGAGTGAGAGGTCGGGGGCGAGGCGTGCGCCGGGGTAGAACACCGGCTCATCCTGGGCGTTGCGGTCATCCGGTAGGGCGACCTTGTAGCCGAGGAGGTCCCCGGAGGGTGCGGCCCGCTTGCGGATCAGCAGGCCGGCGTCGGCGAGCCGATCGAAGAACTCGGCTTCGCTGGTGGCGCCGGCCACGGCCCGCCGGACGGTTTCGCGGAGTTCTTCGCGGGCAGTGCGCTCTCGGCCCTGCCGTTTGGCTTTGTGGCGTTCGGCGCTGGTGGGCCGCTGTGCTGCGGTGCCGTCGCCGGGGGCGACCTGGTGCAGGCCGAGTTCCTTCTCGACGAGGCGGGCTTCGGCCTGCGCTCGTGCGCCGGAGCGGAAGTCGTCGGGGCGGTGTCCGTCTTCGGTGACGAGGGTGGCGACGATGTGGATGTGGTCGTCCGCGTGCCGTATCGCGGCCCAGCGGCAGCCGGACTGTCCGCCGCCGGGGTCGATGCCGGTGGAGGCGACGATGCGGCGGGAGATGTCGGCCCATTCCTCGTCGGACAGGACTCGGTCTCTCGGGTCGGCGCGTACGGAGGTGTGCCAGACGTGCTTGGCGGGGCGGGAGTGTGCGGCGAGGGCCATCACGGGCTGGTCGAGGAGTTGCTGGAGGTCCGCGAGGGTGGCGTTCGGGTCGCGGCCAGGGTCGGGGGACATGCCGTCGAACGACGCCACGAGGTGCGGGTCGGTGTGCTCCTCGGCCTTGCCAGGGCCGTAGAGGTAGGCGAGGAGGCCGATAGTCCGTGAACCCGAGGAGTTAACGCTGGGGATCACGAACTGCGGCGCTCGATGAGCCGTGCGGCGGCTTCGCGGGTGGTGTCGGCCGCTCGCCGTACGGCGGCGACAGCCGCTTCCAGGTGGGGCGCGTCCGCTCCGGAGTTGAGCGCCTTAGCGGCTTGGTTGAGGTTGCTGCCGGCCCAGCCGAGCCTGCGCCGGCAGTCGAACAGGGCGGCGATCACTTCGCGTTCGTCGGCGATCTCGGCACTGGTGCGCTCAAGGTCGCGGGCGGCGGCAAGCGCGGAGCGGGCGAGGAACCCGGCGACGGACAGGTTGCACCGGGCAGCGGCGGACTTGATCAGGGCGATCTCGTCGTCGTTGAAGCGGGCGGCGGGCTGGTGCAAGCGCTTCTTCTCACGCGGCTGACGCGGGCGCTGACGCGCACGAGGCGCGCGCTGGCGGCGTGCGCGGCGGACGGCGGGCTTCTCCTTCTTCCCCGGCTTCGATCCGCCCTCGGCCGAAGCCTGCCGGACCTGCTCCCCCCGGTGCAGGTCCTGGCCCGCCCCCTCGGGGGCGGGTTCGGCGGAAGCTATGCTTCCGCCCCAACTTGCTCGCCCCGCAACCGAGTTGACTCCGTCGTCACGGTGGGGGGTGTTCCCGTTCGGCGCCGGAGTCGTCATCAGCCGCACTCTGGGCAGCGTTCGAGGTGGCCGTTGAGGGCACGGGCCATGCGCGCCTTCGTCGATGCGGCCTGTGTCGCGCTGCATCTCGCTGCCGGCCGGCCCTCGTGCCGTGCGGAGTGGGCGGTCAGGTAGCCGATCTCCCGCTCGTACACAGCCTGGAGTGCGGCGAAGCCGGCGCAGGTCTTGATCACGTGGTGCCCTTCGTCGTCGTGGCTTGGTCGTCGCTGCGCAGTTCACGCAGGACGTGGCTGAGTTGGGAGTTCCGGCAGCCTTGGAGTCCTTCTCGGCGGAGGATCTCCCGGAGCTGGACGCGGGTGATCGCGGCGTTCCCGTCGCGGGCGAGCACGTCCGGGACGTGAGGCCGCACCTGCTGGACGAGATGGTCCACCGGCAACGGCGGGGCCTGCTGGCGCTGGGTGTGAGGGGTGCGGGACCGGCTGCTGCGCTTGCCCTTGCTCTTCGTGGCCGTCTTCTTGCGCCTTACGGTCCCCGGTCCCCGGTCCCGGTTCGGTCCCTTGTCCTGGCTCGGTCCCGGGTGCGCGGTGTGCTCGGTGCCCGGGTGGTGTTGTGTGTGTGCGGGGACCGGTCCCGGTGGCGGGTTCGGTCCCCGGTCCCCGTCGTCGGCCGGGGTGTGGGAACCGTGCGCAGGGACGGGCGTGCTGGGGACCGTGGGCGGGTTGACCTGGGTATCTGTGGGTGCGGGGACCGGTCCCCGGTCCGTCATCATCGCGGTCCCCGGTGCACGGCCCTCTCGTCCCGAACCGGTCCCCGGGTGGTGTTGCGGTTGTGCGGGGACCGGTCCCGGTGGCGGGTTCGGTCCCTGGTCCCCGTCGTCGGACGGGGTGCGGGGACCGGGCACGGGGACCGACCGGTCGGGGACCGTCGGTGCGGGGACCGCGGCGTCCAGGGTGTTGGCCAGGGGTGGGGACCAGGGGGAGGGGAGGGGGATGGTGGCGAGGGCGAGTGCGTGGCGGCGGGCGGCGAGTTGGCTGAGCAGGCGTGCGCGTTGGTGGGGGTCGGTGCCGACGGCGGCTTTGCCGAGTGCTTTCGACAGCCGGCGGGTCAGGCGCCGGCCGCGGCGGCTGTGCTGCTGCTCGGGTGTCTGCTCGGCGAGCCGGGCGGCCAGGGCGACCGCGCGGTCGGTGGCCCGGTCGCGGGTGATCTGCGCGGCGTCGCGGTCGCGGGCGGCGATGCCGAGACGGGACAGGAGGCGTTCGCGGGCTTCGCGTCCCAGGGTGGCGATCAGGGAGCGGGAGGTGGCGCCGGGGGTGCGCAGGCGCAGTTCGATGCCCATGGCCAGGTGCCATAGCACCGCCGCCATGATGGGGCCGACGAAGGCGCGGACTGTGCCGCCGACCGGGCCGCTTTCGGCGTAGGCGGGGATCACCTGGACCCCGGTGATGATCCAGATCAGCGTGCCGGGCAGGCCGGGTGCGCCCAGAGCGGTCAGGTTCTGGCGGGCCATCAGCGCGGTCGCGAAGAGCGCCAGCTCGGCCGCGGCGAACATGCCGGCGCGCTCGGCGGTGCCGGCCATGTCGAGGTAGTCCGCGGCGAACCGCCAGGAGGTGTCCGCGCTGTAGGCGGTGCATCCCAGGGCGGCAACTGCGGCGATGGTGACCGCCGCGCTGCCGCGACGCTCCCGGGCCCGGGTGCTGCGCCGCCGGAATACTCGGGCGGTGAGCACGATGGCGATGGCGGTGAGCAGCGCGGTGGCGAACCGGAGATCGGGTTCCGGGAGAGAAGCGGGGGTCAGGGCCGCGGTCATAGGGCCTTTCCATCAGGGGCGGATGCGGTGCTCGACGCGGCTGTTCGGGATATCGGCTGGCTTGTGCGGGGCCTGTTCGGGGCGGGAGCGGCCACGGCCGGGCTGGTCCTGGGCCGTTTCCTTCGCGGCTGGGGGACGCCGTAGGTCCGGTCGCGGTCGAAGACCTTCACGGCGGCTTGCCGGAGCAGGTCCCGGGCGTGGCGGTGGCTGATCTGCAGGGCGGTGGCGAGCCGGTCGGGCCGCCAGCCGCGGAGGTAGGCGTGGTCGATGACGAGTTGCCGCTCGGCCTCGGTCAGGTGCACGTCGCGTCCGTTGAAGAACGCGTGCACGCGCCGGTAGTCCAGGCGCCGGTGCAGACCGTCGTGCCACGGACGCCGATCGGCTTCGGTCAGCCCGCCCCAGATGCCGTCCTTGAGGCCGTTTTCCACCGCGTAGTTCAGGCAGTCGGTGCGCACCGGGCACAGGGCGCACAGTTCTTTCGCTTCGGCGATGGCGATGTGGTCCCGCGGAGGTGGGAAGAACACCTCGTCGGCGTCGGCCGGGTCCAGGCCGTAGCACACGCCGCGGCTGTGCCAGCTCGTGTCGGCGATGCCGCGCAGGCCGGTGGCCGGCGCGTCGTGGGTGGTGATGTATC
The DNA here is from genome assembly GCF_059570535.1 of Streptomyces sp. CNP082. NCBI lineage: Bacteria > Bacillati > Actinomycetota > Actinomycetes > Kitasatosporales > Streptomycetaceae > Streptomyces > Streptomyces sp. CNP082. The sequence goes on along the minus strand of NZ_JCANSZ010000026.1, from coordinate 79,932 downwards.
GCAAGGCAACGGTCTCCGATGGGCTGCACGTGGGGCGGACGCGATGTCGGACTCTGCTGCGGCATCACCAGGGGGTGCCGCAGCAGAGGTGAGGGGACATGTCCGGGGCGGGAGGCCGCCCGGATGTGCGGTCTGTCAGGACGCCTCACGCTGCTCGCGATGCTGCTCGGCGGCGAGGTCGAGACGGCAGGGGTGCACGGTGGCGCGCGGTGCGATCCCGCGGGTGGAGCCGTCGGGGCCGATCCGCCGGCGGCGGCACGGCTGCCCGGCCTGGGCCCGGCACCACTCGCACCACACCGCCAGGGCGTCGGGCCGGCCCTCGGCGACGGCCACCTCGCGCGCCGCGCGGGCGGGCCGGTACGGGGCGAGGGCATCTCGGGCGGCGGGCGGGATGCAGGTACCGACCTCCCGCAGCCGCGCCTCCAGCACCGGGTCCACCCGGCCGCGACCGCGGGCGATGGCCCGGTGCCGGGCGGGCTGGGCGGTGCCGGCGGCAACGGCGCGGCGGGCACGGGCCAGCTCGGCGGTCCACGCGGCCTGGTCGTCGGGGTCGACCGGCGGGGTGGGCTCGGTGTGGCGGAGCAAGCGGTCGCGCCGGTAGCTCTCCCACGGGCGGGCGACGTCGGCGGGAACGATCGGGTACGGCGAGACGCGGATGTGCCGGCGGGCGGCGGCGCAGGCGTCCCAGCCGTGCTCGGTGGCCATCGGCACGTCGCCGAGCAGCTCGTGCCACTGGGCGAGCTGGTCGCGGGCTTCGCCCTGGTCGGTACGGATGGTGCGGGGGTCGAGGCGGCCTATGTAGGCGAGCAGGGCGGCGGTTTCACGTCGATCCACGGCTACTCCGTTCCGGTCGGCTCGTCGAGGGCGGCCAGCAGGGCGGCGGTGTGGGCCTGGGCCCGGGTCATCCTGTCGGGCAGGGCAGGGGAGTTGGCGGGTACGGCGTACAGGCCGGGGCGGTGGGGGGAGTGCTCCCGGGTGATCCAGGAGCGCCAGTCCGCAGCCCACGCCCCGGCGGGACGGGGGGCGAAGTCGGCGCGATGGGCGCGCCACTTCGCATCGGCGGCCTTCAGGCCCTGCTCGCCGAGGCGGTCGAGGTGTCCCTGCTCGCGGATCCAGGCCCGGGTGGCTGGGTCGGGCTGCCACCCGGCAGCCGGCGTGACCGAGCCAGGAGCACTCCTGCTCTTACTACCGTTCCTTTCAGGTTCACTACTGTTCTGGGTGCCGGTTTCCGGTACCTCGCTGTGTCGGTTTCCGGTACCTCGGGGTATCGGTTTACCGCGGGAGGTGCCGGTTTCCGGTGCTGCCGGTTTCCGGTACCTCGCGGGGGAAACCGGCACCTCCCGCGGACGGATTCCGTACTGCCCGAGCGCCGAGAGCCGCAACGCGGGCCGGGCCCTGGAATCCTCACCGGGCGCTCCCTCATCGCCGTCCTGCTGCTGTCGCAGGGCCTGTGCGATCGCCAGGGCGGCCAAAGGAAGGCGGTAGACGGTGCTGCGCTGCGGGCCGGTCAGGTCATCGATCTGCTCCAACTCCCCGGCCTCGACAAGCCGGCCGATCGCCTCGCGAACCGTTGAAACGGACGCGTTCGTGCGGGCGGCCAGAGAAGTCAACGAAGCCCAGGACACACACTGTTCGTCGGCTACACGGTCGGCTATCGACAGCAGCACCAGCCGTGCGGTCCCGCGACTGGAGCTGCTTTCCCACACCCACTCGCGGGCATCGGTGCTCACCGGCGGCTCCCGGCCCCGGCACGGGAAACTCCGGAGTTCGAGGCCGAGGCAGGGCGCCACGCGCCGCGGCGAGAAGCAGCCGGGACGCAGGCTGTGACAGCGGCGACGCGCATGTGCCTTTTACACGGTGCGCAGGGCATGCAAGAATCTCCTCTTCAGTGTCGCCACGCTGACGTGCCCGGTGGAATGGGATCAGCATGGTGATGTCGGGCAAACTCCGCCCCTGGCAGGGCGGGTTACGCCGTGGGCGTCGGCGTCCGGGAGTTCCCGCTCTCGGACGCCCACGCTGCATTCGCCCCCGGGATCCCGACCGCATTGCCGGTCGTTCCCTTCATCCGCGGGAGCGGACGGGCTCCCCCAGGGGACGACGAACATACGCACACCCCGCTGGAGAGATCCAGAGTTGGCTCTAAAACCCTGTACTAGTCGCACACAGTGACAGTGAGAGTGACACGCTCAAGTCGCAGACCTGAAGGCTGTACAGAACTGCCGGCCTGCAGAACTGCGCACTGCTCACGAGAGGCAGGTCCTGCGCTGGTGTGCCACACGCGGCGGGGTGAGAGGAAATCCCCCAGCCCTACAAGGGCGGGATCAGCCGGCGTATGCGAAGCGTCATGAATGTTCGCGCATGGCCCGGCCTAATTTCGCCGCCGCCGTAGCTGATCTGCCGCCCACTTGAGGGTGCCCGGGCGTACCCGGCGAAGGGCTGGCGACGAGCTGAGGACTATCCACGTGAAATCCTCTGGCAGTGCCCACCGTTACCCCTCCCTCCAAGCCGCCGGCCGGTGTCGGCGTCGGCTGTCAGGTGACCCTAAAAGCCCTCCAACAGGGCGTCAACGTGCGACAAGACCACTAACGCGTGGAATTCCATCAGCAAGCCTTTCTCCCTGCCCGCTGAGCAGCAGGATGGGGAGGGCTGCATCAACTCATTTGGACCGACACGGAGTTGGGGCTCGCGAAGGGTGAGCAATCTGTTCCGGAGACCCGGCTGAACGGGTGGACCACCGCTTTCCTGTCTCACATCGTGGACGTTTTTGGGGTGGATGCGTCAGCGCTGAGGTATTTTCTGCCCGCAGCAGGCGATCTCAGTTTCATAACGCCTGTGAGAATGAGGCTCGCGTGTCGCATTCGGCGTGTCATTGCCGCATATGCCGGAATGGTGCTGATCATGCAGGGGTGGCCGATGATTCGTACGTCTCCCAGCCTGGGCTTGGCGAGCTTCTCAAGGAATGGCGGAAGCGTGCCCAGTACCGCCTCGGCGGCAGCCGCCCGCTCACCCAGAAGGCTGTGGCTGAACGCGTCGGCATAGCCGCCCGCATCTATCAAGGGCTGGAGCTGGGCGAGCCACGCAGGCGGCTCTCGCCCGACACCGCGGACAGGCTGGCCAGAGAACTCGACCTGGAAGCCGACGAGCGTGATCTGCTCTTCCTGCTCGCCGCCCGGGTCAGGCCGGGCCCTGCCCATGCCGCCGTCCCCGATGCGGCTGTGCTGGCCGACCTGCGCCTCGTCCTCGACAGCGCCGAGCCGACACCGGCAGTCCTGCTTGACGCGATGGGGACCGTCCACATGCACAACCACGCAATGGCCACGTGGATCCCCTACGTCCGCGAGCCCCACGCCAACCTGGTGCGCTGGTGCCTGAGCCATCCCGACGCCAGAGAGCAGATCGTCGGCTGGTCGCAGTACGTGCGGTTGTGGTTCGCCATACTCCGCAACTACCTGGCGGTATACGGCACCGACACACCAGGTGTGCAGGAGATTCTCTCGATCATCGACGCCGACCCCGACCTTAGGCCCGTCTGGCAGGAGAGCCGCGATGTCCGGCAGGACCTCGGCGGCGAGCGCGCCGCCTTGCGCCTGCCCTGCTACGGCGGGAAACGAGTGGAGGTCGTCGTCCACGTACTCCACCCGACGGCGGCCCCGCACTACAGACTGGGCGTCCTCACCCCGATCACACCTGTTCCCGCGTTGGAGGACAGAAGCCGCCGTGGATGAGGAGGGAGGGTGTGTGGACAATACCCGGGAAACGGGCGCGAACCGCGAGCGGAGGGCGGTCAATCACCTTCCCGAGAACCCCTCCGGAGGCGTTGATTTTCGAGGACGGAGCCTGGAATCGCGTAGTGCTGTACAGGGGTTCTGGATACCCGGTACCGGCGTGCCGGGGCGACGTATCCGACCTCAATGGATGATCATGCTGGAATGCAGGACAAGCCACTCCGCGTCTCGCAGCCTCAACTGGGGGAACTTCTCAAGTCCTGGCGGAAGAGCGCCCACCGCCGACGCGGCCTGCCGCGGCGCCTCACCCAGAAAGAACTGGCCGAAGGAGCCGGCCTGGGTCTGAGCAAGTACCAGGATCTGGAAGCAGGCCGCAGCCGTCCCCTCATCACCCCTGGCCATGCGGAGCGTCTGGCAACTCTCCTCGGGCTCTCGGACGGTGAGCGGACCACCCTGTTCCTCCTGGCCACCCGGGGAATGCCCGAAACCAGCGAATCCGCCGACGCGGCGATCCTCGCAGACTCGCAACTGCTGATGGATTGCTTCGATCCGACGCCGGCCGTCGTGCTCGACGCAGCCTGGAACGTCGTGGTCTTCAACAACGCAATGGCGAACTGGTTCCCCTTTGTCCGCCAACCCCGAGCCAATATCCTGCGGTGGTGCCTCAGCCACCCCGATGCCAGAGTTCATATCGCCGACTGGAGCCAGCACACCAGGAGCTGGCTCGGGATGCTGCGTCAAGCCCAGGCAATGCACGCCGGCCACCCGGACGTCGAGGATATCGTGGAACACGTAGCCGCCGACGCGACACTGCGCCCTATGTGGGCAGAACGCACCGACACCCAACAGGACATCGGCGGTGAGCGCTTCAACCTACGGCTCCCCTGCCACGAAGGAAAGTGCGTCGAGATCGCCATCCAAGTGCTCTACCCGTCGGGACGCCGGTCCCACCAAATCGGCGTCCTCACCCCGATTCCCGTGTGAGGTCAGTTGCCGCAGCGTCGCTCGGCACCCCGTCGGCTGGTGTGATCAGAACTCCGTGTCGCCGGTCGCTGCGGCCGTCATCACGGAGGTCACCGAGAGCAGGCGAGTCCAATCCCGAAGCAAGACCTGGTGCAGGGAAGGCGGATAGTGCTTCTCCTCCCAGGTAGTGGCATGCAGATACTTCACATTGGCCTCCCCCTGCGCTGCGGTGATGTTCAGTCGCCGCGCTTCGTCGACGATTTCGCGAGCGGTGGGCGTGGGGAAGGAAGTGTTCTCCCAGGCGGTGAGGAGACGTTCCGCGTGGGGGAGCAGCGGCTGTGCTGCGCCGACATACAGTTCGACGAGTTCCACCATGGGCGAGTCGTCCAGCCGGTGCCGCCAGGCAGGCAGCAGATCTGCCTGCACCGCTTCGACCCGCCGTGCCAGCTCGGCGAAGTTCTCCGTCTGCAGGCGGTCCCACTGATCCACCCCCCGTGGGAAGACCGGGGCCGCCGACGCCGGTGCCTTCGCCAGGACCTCGAAGAAGGCCCTGGCGAGTTCGATCTCCTCGTTGGTCGGCTGCCAGTGGCGGCTGTTCAGCGACCGTGCGATCTCGCTCAACCGGTCCGTAGTCTCGCTCATCCACCGAACCGTACGGAACCGGGGCGGGTTATGGGGAGGCTACCGCCACTGCTGGGTGCACCGGCCCTCGCTCCGGGCGGGGGGCCGTCGCTGGTCGTGATCGCCGCGTACGTCGTGCTTGCGGCCCGTAGAGTGCTGTGCAACACAACGGCTTCAGCGTGCGGACCAGCACCGGCTGGTGAGCAGGGCCGGCACCAGACCGCGGGTGGAAGGGAGGATGCGACGTGGCTGACCCGATGACGCCCGATGACGCCCTTCGCGCATGTGCGTACATGGAAGCGGTCTGGCGCTCGGATACGGCGGCCATGGCTGCTCTGCTGCAGCACGAGCCCGCGGAAGTGCCGACGGCAACTCTGCTCACCGACCTCGGTGAAAACCTCATGCAGTGGATTTTCCCCGCCCAGTTTGGTATCCACGACGGGTTGACCGCGAAGGAACTCGAAGCCGCAGCAGAGAAAATGGATGCCGATCCGACCGTGCGGGTCTCCCGCGTACTTATCGAAACGCTCAAGACGCTCGCATCGCGCGGTACGCCTGAGAACACTGAGACTATCGCCCGCGCGGTCACCGGATTTCTCGTCGCCATTAGCGAAGCCGCCACCGAGTCGGACGTCATGACTATGTTCGACAAGCTGCGGCAGTCCGCGCTCCGCGGGTTCGGTCCCCGGCCTGAGTAGCTACGGACCTCAAACCCCCGGCGCCTCGCCCGGCGCACCTGAGCCGATGCGTGGGCGTGTTTCAGCTTCACGGCTTGTGAGCGGCCCGCAGGCAGGATCGAAGTTCATGCGCGGTGGACGGTAGCCCGTCGGTCTGGGGGACCCACTGGTGGCGGTCGTGCTCGGTGAGGAGGACGGGGCCGGGTTGATCGGCGGTCAGGGTGAAGACGAACCGGCGGCTCAGGCCGCCGCAGGCGTTCTGTGTAGTCGACGTGGCCCACGTATCGGTCGACCGAGTTGAGGGTCAGGCCCGTCGTTCTGCGGACCTGCCGGGTGAGGCAGTCCAGGACGGATTCGTTCTTCTCACAGTGCCCGCCGGGGAGTTCCCAGGTACCGCCGAGGTAGTCATCCGGCGGGCGCCGCACGAACAGGACCGCGTCGTCGTGGACGATGAGTGCCGCGGAGGCCAGGTCGCGGACGCCGTCGGCATGGGCCTGGTCCTCCAGATCGGCTGAGAGTCCGCGCAGCGCGGCGTAGCGGGCCAGCGGGCTCATCGGCAGACCGTGCATGTCGCGGGGGTCGATGAAGGCGAGGTCGGTGCCCTCGGTCAGGACCAGGGTGTCGGGGTCGCCGTCCCACTCGCCTTGGAAGACGTAGGCGCGGTGGGCGGTTTCGGACGTGTGGGTGAACAGGTGCTCCAGCGGTAGCCGCAGGCCGATCTCTTCGAGGACTTCGCGGCGGATGGTGGCGGCGGGGCCGGCGTCGTCGGCTTCGGGTTTTCCGCCGTTGGGCGCCCAGGTGCCGGGCCAGCAGATGGCGGGGTTGTCGTCCCTGCGGTGCATGACCAGGTGTCCCGCGGTGTTGCGGATCAGCGCGAGGGTGCCGTAGCCGTACGGGGGAGCCTTCGCAGTGATCAGGTCCAGCACGCGGCGGGTGTCATCCTTCACGGACGTGTTCATCGGCAGGTGGTCGAAGTCTGCCGGCGCGATGAACGCAAGATCGGTACCCTCGCCCAGGACCAGCGATTTCGCATCGCCGTTCCACCGGCCGTGGAAGACGTGAACGGGGTAGCCGTCGGAGTCGACGCGGAACATCGCAGCGAGCGCGACGCCCTCCAGGCCGGCCTCTTCGTGGAGTTCGCGGACGCCGGTGGCCAGGGGGTCGGCGTCGCCGGGTTCGGCGCCGCCGCCCAGCGGTGCCCAGGTGCCCGGCGCCCAGATGCCTTCCTTGTCGTCCCGCAGGTGCATGAGGACCTCACCGGCCTCGTTGGTGACCACCACCAAGGTGCCATACGGGTCCTCTTTGGCCGGGCGGTCGTGCTGCGGGCGCCCCAGCGCGCTCAGGACACGGGCACGCAACCCCGTGTCGCCCAGTTCCGAGAGCCCGCACCATTCGGCCCGGACCGGCTCGGCGGTGTGCACGGGTACGTCGGGAGTGCCGCGGGTGCGGAAGGGGAAGCGGACGACGATGCGCTGGTGTGCCGGCTCGTGAGGCTCCGGGCCGGCTTCGATCGTCTCGACCTCGATGTGGAGCGGCTCGCCGCCGCACAGCGGCGTAAGGCCGGCGATACCGGTCTTCTCCTCGATCACCCGCTGTGCGGCGCCGGCCAGAGTGCGATCGGCCGGCCCGCACGAACCTCCGGGCGGGATGCGCCGCCCGGATGCTGCATGGTGAAGCAGGAGGACCTCGTCGCCGTCGTTGACGACCACGCCCGAGGTCCTCACGTGGCCGCCGACGTCGATGCGCCCGGCCGCCAACAGGTCGAGGAACGGGTCGAGGAGCGCGCGCTCGGCAGGATGACGACGGACGTAGGCGGTGACCACGTCGTGAACATGGGGGTGGGGAATCGCCATCGTGCGCTCCTTCGTCACCTTCCCCAGGCCAGCACATCGCCGGCGGGCCCATCGGGTGCCAACGTCAGCGGTCAGTCCGCCCCCTGTGCCGTGCCACGTCCGAAACCACCCAACTCGTGCTTCGCGGCCCAGTGGCTAGCGTTTGCGGCCGACGCCGCAGCAGGCAGCGACCTCTGCCGGCGGACCGCCGATCTGCTGGGCCTCGGGACGCCACAGGGAGGTGGAGACCACCCCGGGATCCAGCAGCTCCACACCGTCGAAGAAGTCGGCGATCTGCTGCGGACTGCGGTTGGTGTAGGGGCTCGCGGCCTTCTCGTTGTATTCCTCGGTGGCCTGCATCCGCTGCTCGGTGTCGATGCCATCGTTGATCACCAGGTAGCTGCCCGGCACCACCGCGCCGAGCAGGCGCGTGACGACGTCGCGGCACTGGTCGTAATCGGGGATGTTGCCCAGGACACCCAGCAGCATCACCGCCACGGGCTGCGTGAAGTCCAGCGTCCTGCCCGCCTCGTCGAGGAGACGCTCCACGTCGCGCACATCGGCATCAACGTACTCGGTGACGCCTTCCGCGCTGGAGGTGAGCAGCGCACGGGCGTGGGCCAAGACCAGCGGGTCGTTGTCGACGTAGACGATCCGGCAGACGGGATCGACCGCCTGGGCGACCTCGTGGGTGTTGTTCGCCGTGGGCAATCCGGTGCCGATGTCGAGGAACTGACGGATGCCGGCTTCGCCGACCAGATGGCGAACGGCGCGCCGCAGGAACCCGCGGGATTGCCGGGCCACATCGACGATGCCCGGGAAGACATCCATGACCTGGGCGGCCATCTCGCGGTCGGCGGCGTAGTGATCCTTGCCGCCGACCCAGTAATCCCACACGCGGGCCTGGTGCGGACGTGTCGGATCGATCGGCATGTCCAGCCGCTCGTCACCTCTTGCTCCATCCTCGGTCATAGCTGCTGCTTCCTAAAAAGTGCGGTGGGTGTCAGCGGCGAACGTACATCAGCCCGACGCAGGTGCCCAAGGCGCGCAGTGATTCGATGCCGAAGGCGGCGAAGGGCTCCCTCCGGGGGCGTGGTTGGCGAAGCGGCCGGACACCGCACGTGCCGAGCCAGGCGGCCTCGAAACAGGGAGAGGTTGGCCAAACAGCTCCAGCGCGTACCAGGTGTCATCCCCGGGCCGGATCACCGTTCATCGCGCTGCTCCCGACCTGCTGTCGTGCTCGGACTTCTTACCGATAGGCCACCGCCACAAGCCCCTCGATCCGCGGGCGCCGATCCGGGCGGTCAGAGGCGACAGCGCGTGGCGCCGACCCTCGTCAGGCCGCCGGTGGATCCGGTGGATCCGGTGGACGGAGTCGATGCACAGCTCGCCGTCGATCTGGAGGCGACCCTCGCAGCGCGCGGCGGCCGGGTTGCGCTGCTGGTGCGCCAGCGCGCTGCGCACCTGCCTTGCCGTGGGGGTGTCCACGAAGCTGACGTGCCCGGCCGGGCACTCCAGCCAGACATCCGACCCGTCAACGGCCACCACGCGTATCCGCAGAGCCTCTTCCGGGTCCGCGTCGAGTCCGCAGCGCTCGCAGCGCGCGATGGCCGGCCCGAAGAGGGAACTGTGCTCTTTGAAAAGGCTGACCTCGCCGGCTTCGATCCGCAGTGGGCCCACGGGAGTCGGTGGATCGGGAAGCCGGGAGATGCGGCGGGCGGACAGGCGGTCAAGCACCGGCGCCAGCCTGTCCATCGCATGGTGCAGCTCCGGAGGGCTGAACCTGAAATCGCCCCATTCGTAGGCAATGGAATCTTCACCGGGGATGGCGGACAGTTCGCGGACCAGCTTGCGCAGACCTGTGGACCAAGGGCTGACGGAAGCCGCAGGGCCCCGTTCGCCGTGAGCCTGCTCGACCTGGTCCCTGATCCTGCTGCGCAGGGTGGAGTGGTCGGCGTCGGTATCTTGTCGGAGTGCGTCCCTGATCTCCGGCAGCGTGAGGTGTCGCGGTTCGGTGTCCTGCTCCCCGGCCAGCGTGAAGATCACCAGGGCGAGCGTCGCCAGATCGCTCTGCGGGCCGGCTGACCGCATGTGCTTGGCCAGGATCTTGCCGGCGTAGAGCAGGGATGGCTTCCACCGCGGTGGTGCGCTGGAGGGAAGGAGGTAGCCCAGCTCTAACGCGTACGCGTGCTTGCTCAGGGGAATCATGCGCCTCCCAGTTTCACGCTGGCCAGCTCCCGCCACGTGATGTGCCGACGGTCGTGTGACTGTGCCACCAGGGTAAGGGTGTCCAGCCTCAACGCGACCGGGTCACCCGGCAAGTCCGACAGCACGACCTTCGCCTGGGCGCGGTCGAGCAACGGTGCCTCGCTCGTTCCGTAAGCCAGAGATGCGTGCGGGTAGTACAGCGCCGGGATCCGGGGGAACCGGTCGCCGGTGACCTCGTCGTGTACGTCGCAGACCATCTCCCACACCTGCCGTGCCGGTTCGCCCGGGTGCCCGCTGCACTCCAGCGCTACCGTGCCGAACGCGGGCCGGGCCAGCGACACTTCGACTGGCCGCATCGCCCGCGCCCGCTCGGCGACACCGGCCTTGATCGCCTCGACTTCACCCTCGCGGTACGCGTCCATCGGCGCCCCGTGCTGGACGGTGATGTGGAACCACTCCATGGCGACCGGGGCCATGCCCGGCAGACGTGCCGCGGACTGGTAGCCCTCGGTCAGGCCCTTGCTGACCGAGGGCTGCGGCAGCAGATGCCAGTGCAGATCCTCGCGGCCCGCGGGCCAGGCGTGTTCACGGCTCTCCACTGCTTCGAAGAAGTCCTTCACGATGGGTTTCCTTGCCCTTCCGTGCCGGCGGCACTCCTGGTGATCCGCATGTTCGTTGCAGCCTGTCTCACTGCGGAGCGTGCGCGTCGTGTTCCCGACCGGATGGCCGACCGCCGGCGGCCCAGGGCCGCCTTGGTCGACCATCCGGCGCGCGCAAGAGAGGTGCCGTACCGCGCGCTCTCCAGCAGGTGGTGGAAGCCGTGCTCTGCATCGCGGTCCACACAGGGAGGCAGACCGCGATGGGCAGCACCTGCCGCAGCCGCTCCTCCATCGCCCCGTCAGTCAGCAGCTCGGACAGGACGGCGTTGACGCCCAGCAGCGCCACCGCCTGCGCCGCACTCTGGCGGGGGCCTTCTCAACGTTCTTGGCGATCAGCCGTCCAGGTAGAGCAGGGCAGTGATGGTCTTCTTGCACACGTCACAGTGCATCGGCGCTTCGATGCTCGCCAGATCGCATTCGATGGAGGTGATGCGGTCGACTTCGCCGGTGGCCACCTCGGCCGCCCAAGCGGTCAGCCACCGGTCGGTGTTCTCCTGGAGGCGGGAGATGTATCCGCGCGTCATCTCGTAAAATGCGCGGACACCGTGCTCCTTCATGTAGCCCCAGTTGAACTCAAGACTCTTGAGGACGACCGGGAACGGGTGGAGGGCTTGAGTATGCGCCCAGGTCTCCAGCACGTCTGGGATGTCCAGTCGGTTCGCGCGTGCGTCCAGCACGTCCCACATGCCTGACTGGTCGTAGTCGCTGAGAACCTGATCGAGGATGCCGGCGCAGCGGATGAGGTTCGCCTTCTTGGCGGCGAAGACGCGATCCACCTCGGCGCGGCTCGCCTCAGCGGGCTCCTTGCGTGCCGTGCTGATGGCGCGGGTCAGTTCGGTGCTGAGAGCCGCCTCGTCACAGAGCGAGTCCCCGAAGCTCAGCCATGGGTCGGGAAACCCCTGCTCGGCCGTTAAGCGGAAGATGTGCTCGCCTTGCTGTCCCATTCTTTCCTCCTGGAGTCAGTTGCCATGGGAGCTGTCGGGGCGATCAATTGTGCGGTGTGCAGCGCCGCGCGAGTTCAGCGGCGGCTTGGTCGAATGGGACCTGATCCTGTTCGCCGGTCACCATGTCCCGGAGGGTGACAGTCCGGGCGTTGTGCTCTGCGGTCCCGTAGATCACGCAGAAACGCGCACCTTGATCATTGGCCCACTTCATCTGCCTGCCGAACTTCCCACTCGTTCCCAGATAAACACCCGTGCGGAGTCCAGAGCGACGGATTTGAGCCGCCAGCCGGAAGGTGTCGGCCGTGAGGCTCTGGTCCATGACCGTGACTGCGATATCGATCTGTGAGTAGGTGTCCTTGTCGGCCTGCCGGAGCAGGGGCAGGATGCGCTCGATTCCGAGTGATCCGCCGCAGGCGGGCGAGTCCTTGCCGCCGAGACGGCTGATCAGGGTGTCGTAGCGTCCCCCGGAAGCGATGGAGCCGGGCATGCCAGGGGCGGTGACCTCGAAAATGATGCCCGTGTAGTAGTCGAGTCCACGGACCAGGCTCGGGGCGAAACCGATGCGGTCTGCGGGGATCGTGTCCTTGGTGAGTTCCAGCAACTGGTCGACTTCTGCCAGGCCGGTCTGACCCGTCTCACTGGATTTCAGACGGGTCCTGATGCGATCCACCGCATCCTGCGCGGTCAGGTCGGCCACCAGCCCGTGTGCGGCACCGTTGTCAAGGCCCCGGCTGGTGACCAACTCGCCGACGACTGCGTCCGGCGACAGCTTGTCGAGTTTGTCCAGAGTGATCAGTACGCCCGGCCCAAGGTCGTCTGGGACGTCGTACGCCTCCAGCAGACCGAACAGCGCGTGCCGGGAGTTGATCAGGAACCGGAACTCCGGGACGCCGAGCGCGTCCAGTGCATCGTGCAGGGCCAGCACGATCTCGGCGTCCGCCAGTGGCGATGCGGAGCCCACGATGTCCAGATCACACTGGACGAACTCCCTGAACCGGCCCTTGCCGGGCCGGTCGGCACGCCAAACCGGGGCGATGGCGTACCGCTTGTACGGGGACGGGAGCTGACTGCCGTATGCCGCTGCGGCACGGGCCAACGGCACGGTGAGGTCGTAGCGGAGAGCGAGATCAGCCTCCCCCGTGGCTTCATGCTCGCCACGACGGAGGATCTTGAAGATGAGCTTGTCACCTTCGTCGCCGTACTTGCCGGTGAGAACGTCGAGCCGCTCGAACGCGGGAGTCTGAAGGGGCTGGAAGCCGTACCGGGCGAACACTGTACGGATCTGCGCGAACGCACGCTCACGTGTCTCGTACTCAGCGGCAAGGAAATCACGCGTCCCGGATGCGGGCTCGAACTGTTTCAACGAGGCCATGTGGTCATCCTTGCGGAAGCTGCCTGGTGGGAGCAAAACCCGTCTCGGCAACGGGGTGTATGGCATGGACGGCTGCTCGTGGTGGCCAGCGCAGGCCGCGCACGAACTGTCACATCTGCGGCAGCCGGCCCTCCTCGTCGATCTGCCCGGCGAGGTGGGGCGCCCCGGGCCGGACGGCGCCGAGTGGGCCGGGGCCGTGCCCTCAAGGCGACTGTCCAGGCAGTCATGCCGCTCCCAGTTTGACGCTGGCCAGCTCACGCCAAGTGATGTGCCGGCCATCGTGCGACTGAGCCACCATGATGAGCGTGTCGAGCAGCAGGACCAGCGGGTCGCCGGGCAGGTCTGACAGCACCGCTTTGGCTTCGGCTCGGTTGAGCAGGGGGGCGTCGCTTGTCCCGTATGCGAGGGTCACGTGCGGGTCGTACGTCGCGGAGATCCGGGGGAGCCGGCCGCTGGTGACCTTGTCGTGGACGTCGCAGACCATCCTCCAGACCTGCCGCGCGGGTTCACCCGGATGTCCGCCGCACTCCAGGGCCACGGTGCCGAGAGCGGGTCGGGAGAGCACCACTTCGACCGGGTCCATGGCTCGTGCCTGCTCGGTGATCCGCGCCCTGATCGCGTCGATTTCCCCCGGCCGGTACTCGTCGAGCGGTGCCGCGTGCTGGACGGTGAGGTGCACATCCTCGGGGGTGACTGCAGCCATCCCGGGAAGGGTGGCCGCGGCCCGGTAGCGTTCGGTCAGGGCGCGGCGCACCGGCGCCGGCGGCAGCAGGTGCCAGTGCAGGTCCTCGCGGCCCGGGGGCCAGGGCTGCTCACGGTTCTGCACTGCCGCGAAGAAGTCTTTCATGGTGTCCTCCGTGTTCTCGTCCTGATGATCATCGGTGCCGGGCTCTTACGTGGTGTGGACGGTGGTGGCGCGGCGCCAGTGGATGCCGGCCTGCTCGATCAGCGCGCGGGCTGCGTCGCCGTGGACGGCCGCGTCGTTGAGCAAGCCGAAGGCTGTGAGGTGCAGTGCGACCTCGGCGGGGCTGGTGATGTCGAGGCCGGAGGAGACCAGTTCGACGTGGACGACGGTGTTGTCGTGGAGGTTGAAGGCGTTGAACGCAAGGGTCGGCATCTGTGCCGTGCGCGGGAGGATGCCCAGTCGCAGGGCAGGCTGGTCGAAGTCGGCCAGGAGGCGGTCCATCTGGCCGGCCATCACCGTCGGGCCGCCGACGTTGGTGTAGAGGGCCTGCTCGCCGAGGAGGACGTCGAAGCGGCGTCCAGGTTCGTAGAGGACCTGCTGGCGTTGAATCCGGGCAGCGGCGCCTGCCTCGACATCGTCGGGGGTGCCGAGGAAGTCGACGACTTGGCGGAGGATGACGGCCGCGTATGCGCGGGTCTGGAGGGTGCCCCAGATCATGGTGGGCAGCCACGCGCGGCTGTGCCGGACGGCACGGTACTGGTCGATGATCTCCTGCTGTACTGGGGCGGTGCCCTCGCGCAAGAGCCGCTGCCACGGGACGGGCTGGTCCATGGTGTGCCTCCTGGATCGGTTCGGGTAGGCCGGCCTGGTGCCGGCCGGGGACGTTCTACGGCGAGGTGCTGTCGGCGGCGGGGTGACGCTGGCGGGGGGCGACGGATGGCGTACCGAGGGGCTTCCGGGAGTGGCGGAGACCGTGTGCGGGGTTGTGACAGGCCAGGCGTCAGAGGCTGGTGCGGTGAGGGTGCGTCCAGTCAAAGTCGAGGACGGTGTGGTGCTTCGCGAGGGTGCGGGCGCTGGTCGGTTCGGTGTCGCCGTTGAGGCGAGAGCGGATCGTCAAGCGGGGAGCGTCGCGGATGTGGTGGTCGCGGTCCCAGATGATGACCTGCTGTGTCATCTCCTCTGCGAGCTGCTCGGCGGCCGGTCCGTAGGCGTGGATGACCCACTCCCATGTCGAAGGGCCGGTCTGCTGGAGCAGCAGGCGGGCGAGGGAGCCGCCGCGGGTCACAGCAGCCGCGTCCCAGCCCCTGGGGCGCTCGACGATCCCGGTGTCGAGGTGTGGGTCGACGGCCAGGCGGCAAAAGCCGTCCATCGTGGTGGCGAGCCACAGCATGAGCTTGTCGAAAGGGGTGTGGCCGGGCACCGTGACGCCGGTCCGGCGTTCGAGACGCGGCGCCTTAAGGGCCTGGGTGAGCAGTTCGGCGTCCGCCGTGCCGCCCTCGTGGAACCGCACGCGGATCTCCCCGCCCCGTAGGGACACGACGTCCTCCACCCGGGCCCCGGCCCCCTGCATGGGGACGAAGCCGCATACCGTGTAGGAGCGGCTGACCAGCACGTCGCCGCGCTTCTCGAACGCCAAGGCCCAGCTGTATCCGTGGATAGTCAGCGGGACCACCAAGCGCCCGCCCTCGACGAGCGGGGTGACCCAGGTCGGCGGGATGTCGGGAGCCTGGACGGTCACGATGATCGCGTCGAGTGAGCCCTCGTCGGTGAGGCCGGGAGCACCGTGCTCTGCGTCGCCGAGCAGGACGCGCACCCGGTCGTAACCCGCGGCGGGAAGGAACCGAGCCGTGCGCTCGGCGATGAACGGGTCGATGTCCAGCGTGGTGATCCGCCCGTCGGGTCCGACGAGTTCCTGCATGAGCGCGGCGTTGGGGCCGCTGGACCCGATCTCCAGCGCGGTCTGGCCGACGCCGAGGGCGGCCTCGCGGAGCATGACGGCCTGCAGCCAGGGCGCCGAGACCGTGCTGGTGGCCCGGCCGCCGCCGTCGTACTTGGTGGTGACGACCGCGTCGGCCGCGGCGTACACCGTCTCCAACGGAACCTTGGGGACGAAGAGGTGGCGGCGCACACGACGGAAGGCGGCCTCGACGGAGGCATCGTCGATGTAGCCCTGTTCGATCAGCTCGCCGGTCATCTCCTGGCGCAGCCGGTGGCTCTCGCGCGCCTGCTGGGGGTTCTCGGGCGCGATGGGTTGGAGGACGCGGTTGCGGTGCACGGGCGGCAGGTCTGGGAGGAGGCCGGGCCAGACGCAGTCCAGCACGTGCGCGGACGGTGTGAACAGGGTCCCGGTGAGGGCGGGGAGGTCCGTGGGCCAGTGCCATTCCCAACGGTGAAACAGGTCAGGCTCGGCCACGGTGGGGACGCCGCTGTGCGCTGTGACGCGGACGGCGGCCGTGAGACGGGGGGTGTCGTAGGTGGTGTCCATCAGGACAGCGAGCACTTGCGCGTCGCCGGCCGAGGCGTGCAGCCCGGTCTCCTCGGCCAACTCCCGTACGGCGGCCTGCTCGAAGGACTCCCCCGGGTGGGGTTTGCCGCCGGGCAGCTCCCAGACTCCGCGTACGGATCGGCCCAGCAGCACGCGGCCCTGCTCGTCGGTGACCACTACCCCCGCGCCGATGAGGCCCTGCGGCGCGGGCCGCCGCTTGTCGGCGAACGACACGGGGCCCGTGGCGGGCCCTCGGAGTACCAGCACGGCCAAGCCGTCAGCGTCGTGCCGGTCGGTGGTGGCCCATCCGGCCGTGGCCAGGGCGATGTCGTCCTCGTCGAGGGCGATGTTGCGCCGGTCCGCGGGGACGGTGTTGGCGAGTGGGGTGATGATGCAGACCGCTCCGCCTGGGCGCAGACGCTCACGAAGGCGGTTGAGGAGCCATGTGCAGTTGTGCAGGAAGGCGTAGCACAGGCGCAGGGTGATCAGGTCGTACACGTCATGGGGCAGGTCGGCGAGGTTGTCGTGTTCGATGTCGTGGCGCAGGAAGCGTACGTCGACGTCGTCCGGGGCCTGTGCGGCGGCGAGTTCGATGGCTGATTCCGCGTAGTCGACGGCGTCGACCGAATACCCCATCTCGTGGAGGTAGAGGGCGAGTTCGCCCAGGCCGCAGCCCACGTCGAGGGCTACGGCGGGACCGGCAGGGCGAAGAGTGTTGTCCAGCACGGTGCGTTCAAAGTCGGTCAGCGCCCGGAACTTCCCGCCGCGGGCGTAGTGGTCGTGCCATTGGGCTTGGTGCATGTATCCCACCGAGGCTGCTCCTTGCGTCGAGGGGGGTTGGTGGTCAGCAGGAGTGGGTCTGCTGGAGACGTCGCAGGGTTCGCCGACCGCGCCCGACGACCTCGGGGTCGTCGTGGGTGAGGCCGAAAGCGATGCCGCTGAGGGCGTCGAGGGCGGCCTCGCACTCCATGTGCTCGGTCTCCAGCCGGGTCAGGGATCTGCCGTAGCCGGCGAAGAAGGCCGCGCGGAGGTCTTCGCGGCCGTCCCAGAGATCGGCCAGGCGTACGAAGTCGTGGCCCCGCTGTCGTGGCTCGGAACGCTCGAAGTCGAAGACGCTGACGGTGCTGGCGTCGGTGAGCACGGCGTTGCGCAGGTTTGGGTGCGGATGAGGTCATGTCGGCTCCGAGGAGGCCGGGGTGGAGTCCGGTGCCGCGGTTGGGGCAGGGACGGTTTGGTCGAAGGCGCGCGATTGCAGCAGGTAGGAATCGCGAAAGGCGCCTTTGCCGGTGCGAGGGTCCATGAGCTGCTCGAAGGTGCCGTGCTCGATGACGCGGCCGTGGTCGAGGACGACGATGGTGTCGGCGTGGCGGACGCTGTGCATGCGGTGGGTGACCAGGACGACGGTTTGCCCCTCGCCGGCCAGGGCGTGGATCTGGTCGAACACCTGCTGCTCGGCGGCCGGGTCCAGGGAACTGGTGGGCTCATCCACCACGAGTAGCTGGCCCGTGCGGAACCTCCCGCGGGCGATGCCGATTTTCTGCCACTGTCCGCCGGAGATTTGCTGCCCGCCCTTGTAGCCGCGTTGCAGGAGCGTGCCGAGCCCGTGGGGCAGCTCGTCGATGACGGCATCCGCCCCTGAGTAGCGGGCGGCCTCCATGATCGATTGGTCGTCGAAGAGGCGGCTGGGGCAGCCGATGCCGATGTTCACGCGGGCGGTGAAGGGCCATCGGTAGAAGTCCTGGTTGACGGCGGCGACGCGGTCGAAGATCTGAGCGCGGTCGGCGCAGGCGGCATCCACACTGTCCCACCAGATGCGTCCTTCGTCGGGTGCGTACAGCCCGCACAGCAGCTTGACGAGGGTCGACTTGCCCGACCCGTTGCTGCCCACCAGCGCGATCGTCTTGCCCGCGGGCAGCACTAGGTCCACCTTGGACAGCGCCGGCTTGTCCTTGCCGGGATAGGCGAAGGTCACCTGCTCGAAGCGGATCTCCTGTACGTGTTCGGGAAGGTCCTGGCCGCCTTCGGGGATGGTGCGGCGTTCGGCCTCGGTGCACAGCCGCTCGAAGTCCCCGACGAACAGGCTCTCCTGGTGGACGTCGGAGATCTGCAGGACGCACTGGCGCAGCGCCGAGGAGCCCGCGCGGATGGCCAGCACCGCGGTCCCGGCGACGGATAGCTGCATCGCCCCGGTCCACAGCAGCACGCCGAGCATGCCGTACGTCGCCGCGGTGGCGGCCCCGGTCGCAGCAGCGGCCAGCAGACCGGTACGGGCATCGAGCCGGGCCAGCCGCGACTGCTCGCGCTCACTGGTGTCCGCCATGCCCCGGAAGTGCTCCAGCAGGAAGCCGCCCATCGAGTACAGACGGATCTCGGCCGCGGCTTCCTGGCTGATCAGTTGCCGGGTCAGTAGCTGAGCGGCACGTGCGTGCTGCACGAACTGATGGAAACTGACGTACCGGCGGCGGGCCTTGGCCATCGCGCTCCACGCGCTGGGCAGCGTCATCGCGGCCAGCAGCGGCAGCAGCGCCGGGTGCAACACGGTCAGAACCCCGGCAGCGGCGATCAGCGAGATCAACGCGTTGACCACGCTCGTGGTGTACTTCACCATCCGGCGGGCCGACTCCGCGCCCCAGGACGCCGAATCCAGCAGCCGGTGGAACTCGTCGTCCTCGACCGCCTTCAGCTCCACTCGTGAGACCAGCGCCAGATAGCGCTCCGTGGCCACCCGCTGAACTTTCGGCTCCAGAACGCCTGTCGCGGACGTCGATGCCGCCGCGCACAGGGCCCCGACAACTCCCATCACCGCCGCGACGGCCAGGACGGGCAGAGCCTGGGTGATCCGATCCGTGATCGCCCCCGCGCCCAGCAGATGGGCCAGCACCGCATTGACGGCCACCAGGCTGATCGCCTGGGTGATGCCCGAGCCGATCTCGGCCGCCGCCACCGTCCGCAGTGCCCGGCGGTCCGCCCGATGCGCCAGTCGCACCGACGTGGCCACCAGGCGGGGAAGCTGGCGGGCCATCGACCACAAGGACAGGCGCAGCCCGGCCCCATGGTGGGCATTCCACCCCATGTCGTACTCAAGCTGACCGCCGAACAGCAGCTTCTCCGACTCCGACACCGCCCTTTCACTCTGATCGGCATCGGAATGCGGGGGTTTGTGCTCGTTCATGATCGCCCCCGTGCCGGGGAGGGGCCGCCCTCTGGCCGGTACACGATGGCCACCGCGCCCTCGGCCAGCGCACGGCCGTTGACCAGCTCCACCGCGCCCGCGCCGGCGGCACGCACCACCAGGCAGGACCGGATGCGGGCAGCGATTCCGTCGGGCACCAGGGCGGACAGGTCCTCCTCGCTGTCCGCCAGGCGCCATTGCGCCAGTTCGTGCTCCGGCAGCCGGATCGACGCCAGCTGATGCGCGGACAGCACGCCGCCGTCGTAGACGTGGACGACCTCTGCCGGGCGCGACGGCTGCCGGACCCAGTCGGTGGCCAGCAGCGGTCCCACGGGCACGCTGATCCCCAGCTCCTCGCGGACTTCGCGCACAGCAGCCTGCCGCGGCGTCTCGCCGGCATCGCAGTCGATCGCGCCGCCGGGCAACAACCACCGCCCGTCACGGCGATAGACGGGGCGCACCGTCAGGACCCGACCGTCGGAATCCGTGAACAGCACCGCCGACGCGGCCAGCGCCTTCGGCCGCACCGCGAGGTGATCAGCCGCCCCCAGGCCGCCGCTCTGCTCCAGGCGTGCCCGTTCAGCAGGCGTCAGTCCGACAGGCGACCCGCGGTGGGGCACGCCTTCCTCCAGGTGCGCGATGTTCCCGCCGCGCAGAGCCTTCACGCCGGCGCTCACGCGGCGCCCGACACGCCGGGGGAGCCGCTCGGCCGCTTCGCCCGGGGAGAGCCAGTGCGCCGCGCTGATCTCCCCGTCGGCGAAGTGGAGGCCGGCGATCTGCTCCTCGGTGAGCGGTCCGACATGGAAGACGTGCAGGATCACGGTGCGCCCGTAGCGGTCAGCGGGCACATGGTCGACAGCCAGGAGCCGACCCACCGGGACGTTGTCCAGGCCCAGTTCCTCCGCGATCTCGCGGGCGGTGCCCTGCCGCGGCGACTCGTGGGCCAGGACCATGCCGCCGGGCACCCCGAAGAAGATCCCGTCGCCGTGGTCGTAAGTGTGCTCCACCACCAGGACTCGGCCCAGTTGGTCGAAGACGAGGGCGGTCGCGGACATCAGGGGCGCCGGCAACAACGCGTAGTGATCACGCTGGTTGGTCTCCACCGGCTTGCCGCCTCGCAGATGCGCGGTACCCGCCCCGTCTTCGGCGTCCAGCGCGGCCTGCACCCTCCGCCGCAGCAGCTCCGGAAGGCGGACAAGAGCCTCCGCCGCAGGCACATACTGCGCCGCGCGCACCTCCTCGGCCTGGAGACGAAACTCCTCCGCGGGCACAGGGCGGTCGAGGTGGACTGCGTAGATGGAGGCGATCAGGGTGCGGCCGAAGACGTTCTTGGGGACCGTGTCGACGGCCAAGAGCCGACCCACACGGGCCGGGAACGGACCCAGCTCCTGACGGAGCTCGCGCAGCAACCCGTCGACCGGCCCTTCGTCGCCGAGCATGCCGCCCGGGAGGTCCCAGCCGGGCTTGTAGACCGGGTCGACGATCAGCAGGCGGTCGTCCTTGTCGCGGATCACGGCGTCCACAGCGGCCACGGGGGCGGGGTGCGCTGCCAGGTACCGGGCCAGGTCCGGATCGGCCGGAAGAGGGGAGGTTTCCGGGCGAGGAGCATCGAGGAAGTCAGTCATGCCCAGTCCCCCTCGCCGACGACGATGCTGATGTTGGCGCGTGGCGTACCGGCGACAAACTGCCGCAGCAACTCACGTGTGAACGGGTGGACATCCGCAGGCGGCTCCCCAGGCTCGGCCCACACCAGTGCGCTATGCCGTTCCGGCTCGCGGTTGTACGGCTCTCCGGTCCAAGACTGTGTCGTGAACAGCAGTGCGAGGCGGCGCTGCCCGCTCGGGGCGAGAGGGTGAGCGCTGCAGCTCAGCTCAAGGTCTCTGGGCTCGACGCGGACGCCGACCTCCTCGCGAACCTCACGGCATGCACCTTCGTCGGCGACTCGGGCCTCGGCCGTGACCACGGGCGAGGCAATCATCACTGTGTCCGCGGGGGAGAGCGCCGCGGGTGCGTCCTCCGCGTTGGGCAGCACATGCGCTGCGAGCCCGAGCACCAGGTGTTCACCGTCACCTACGGCTGCTGGGTGCTCACCCCCGAGTCGATCCCGCAGGCCAGCCACGAGCACCAGGAGATCGTCCTCTTCGCGGCCAACGACGTCCCGTGGTTGCCGATGCCGGACGGCTGGAAACGCTCGATCCCGGACTGGTACGCCCGCATGTGACCGCCCATCATCATCCGCCGTGGTGAACGGTCGAGCGGATGCGGCAAAGGGGCGGCGACCGGAGAGGTATCGCCGGACTGGCGCACCGCGCAGACCGAACGTGCACACGCCCGCCGCGGCTGCGCCGGGAGACTGTTCATCTACCGGACAAGCACCGGGAGACACCAAGGGGCCGTACGGCGAGAGGCGGCCTGTGGGCCCGACGGCAGCGCTACGGGTCAGGGCGGCCATCACCGCGCCCCGCGGGGTACACGGACGCGACACCACGTGGTCCTGCCGCCGTTTCTGACGCCCCAGTCCAGCGCGAGGGCCGCGACGAGGACCAGACCCCTGCCGGAGTCTTCGTCGTCGCCGGCACCTTGCAGCTCAGCCGGGACGGGGTTGGCGTCGGTGACTTCGATCAGCAGATCAGCCTCGGTGTACCGGACGTGGAGCCTGACATCCCCCTTGCCATGCAGCACGGCGTTGGACACCAGCTCGGAGACGACGAGCACAACGTCGTCAGCCACGGAAGCGGGCATCGCCCATAAACCCAGGTGGGCTGCGGTGATCTGGCGCAGGCGCCTGACGTGCGACCGGTCCGGTGCACATTCCACGTCGAAGGCGTACGAGCAAGGCACGTCCGCATTGACCGGCGTGGCGGGGGCGGCGAGGGTCATCGGGAGCCTCCCAGGTGGTTCATGCGGGTGACCGTGCGGCATCGGGCGGGGGAATGCCGTTTGGAACGCCCCAGGTTATCGGTCACCGAGCGTGTCCTGGCGGTGACCAGCGAACACCCGGCGCCTGTGGCATGGGAATGACTTCCCAATGACGTTGACCCGTCAGTAGCCTTGTTGGGGGTGCCGCTGGAGGCGGAGGCCCTGACATGCTGGGCTGCATGGTGACGTTCAACGGAGCGCCGGCATCTGTCGATGGCCTGCTCCCCTTGGCCCTTACGGACCTCGGGCACTTCACGTCCATGCGTGTCGACGAGTCCGGCGGTATCCGCGGCCTGGGACTGCATATGGAGCGATTGGTCCGGGACTGCAAGGTGGTCTGGGGCGCTGACTTGGATGCCGGGCGCGTGCGTGACTACGTCCGCCGTGCCCTGGAGGGGGAGAGCCTGCCGTGCGTCGTCCGCGTCACCGTCTACGACCCGACGGCCGACATGGGACGACCGGCCGACGCCGACGAGCCGCACATCCTGGTCTCCGTGCGCAGCGCCGGCGCGATGCCGCCGGCGCCGCTGCGTGCGATGAGTGTGGTGTACGAGCGTGATCTTCCTGAGGTCAAGCACGTCGGGCTGTTCGGTGCGCTGCACGCCCGCCGCACTGCGCAGCTCGCCGGGTACGGCGATGCGCTGTTCGTCGGCCCCGACGGACTCGTTTCCGAAGGCGGCACCTGGAACGTCGGCTTCGTCGACGAGAACGGCACGGTTGTGTGGCCGCAGGCCCCGGTGCTTCCCGGCGTCACCATGGCGCTGCTCCAGCAGCTCGCCGAGTACCGGGTCGCTACGGTCACCCTGGAGCAGGCCAAGGGCATGGCAGCCGCGTTCGCGACGAACACGAGCATCGGAGTCCGCGCCCTGGCGTCGATCGACGAAGCTGAACTGTCCACCGAGCACCCGGTATTGGACCGGCTTCAGGACGCGTACCTGTCGGTCCCCGGCGAGACTCCCTAGAGCACGATTATGGCGGCGGTGACCAGATGGACTGGCCGTGAGGCCGGCCTGCTGCGCAAGGCCATGCGCAAGACGGGCAAGAATTTTGCTGAACTGGTCGGCGTGACCCCACGCCAGATCCCTCGGTGGGAGGGCAGGGGCGAAACCCTGGAACTCAGCCTCGCCAACCAAGCAGCCCTCGACACCGTCCTCGCACAGGCCGACCCCGCCGTTCAGCGGCGCTTCGCCGCACTGCTCACCGAACGGGCTGCCGCCGAGCACGACGAGCGTGTCGAGGAACTGCTGCGCCGCGACACGCGCACCAGCCGGCATCCCGTCGACGGAAAGCCGATGACCTTCGTTGACGAGGGCATCTTCCTCTCCGGACCAGATCGCCGGTCGGTGTGGCTGGAGGCGTACCGCATCGACGTCTACCCGACGACCAACGCCGACTACGCGACGTTCGTCCGCGCCACCGGCCACCAGCCGCCTCGGCACTGGGCCGGCAGCCGCTGCCCCGACGATCTCGCAACTCACCCGGTGGTGTGGGTGACCTGGCACGACGCCACTGCGTATGCCCGCTGGGCCGGCAAGACGCTGCCCACCTCCCAGCAGTGGGAAAAAGCGGCCCGAGGCCCGCGGGGACGTCTCTACCCGTGGGGCAACGACCCCACAGCTGCGAAGTGCAACGTCGCCGAGACCGGCATAGACGCCACAACACCCGTCTCCCGCTACCAGTCGGGCGTCAGCCCGTACGGCGCCTACGATCTGTGCGGCAATGTGTGGGAATGGTGCGCTACCGAAGAACGGCCCGGCAATGGCCGGTACGAGCTGAAGGGCTCGGCTTTCAGTTCGCCGGTCGAGCGCGCCGCCCCGTTCCTGAAGAACGCGGCGGACGCGACCATGCAGGACAACGACACCGGATTCCGCTGCGTCTGCGTCAGCATTTCGTAGCAGGATGCCGGCGCGGCACCCACCGTCCTCGTCAGGGGCGGCACCGCTCGGGTATCGAACTCGCTCACTGGACCAACCGGCAGGTCCGCCGCAGCCACCTGTGGTTCTCGTGCTTGCTGCGGGAGAGCGAACCCGATGCCCCCTCTGTGACGGTGGTTCCTGCTGCAACGCGCCTCATCCCCCTTCAGACCGTGCGCTGACCGCGCGGCTGGGGGCCGGCCGGACGGGGATCCGTCGCTCTTCCCTGCCTGGGCGCATGAAGTGACGGATCTTCGGCTGGAGCCGTGTCACCAGGACGGAGTGATATCCGACGTACCGCTGTACGTGATGGATGTGACGAGCGGCCGTCGGGAGGGGCATCCTGGCGGCATGGACTTTCAGCCGGTTGAGCGCTCCTCGGAGGCGTTCCAGCAGTCACTGACCGCGGAGGAGATCGGGAAGGTCTGCCGGCGGGCCTTCGGGGGCGCCGCCACTCCGGTGTCCGCCGTCGAGCTGGGCACGGGGATGTACAACAACGTGTATCGCGTGACCTTGCCCGGGCGGGACCGGCCGGTGATCCTGCGGGTCGCACCGGAAGAGGGCCGCCAGTTCCGCAGTGAGCGCTACCTGATGCGCAACGAGTACGGCAGCGTGCCGTGGCTGACTGTGATCGCGCCGCTGATGCCGCAGGTCCTTGCGGCGGACTGGTCGCACGAGGTGATCGGCCGGGACTGGATGATCCAGACCCACCTGGAGGGTGTCCCGGCTCCGGAGCACCTGGGGACGTATCCGCGTACGGCGTGGCCGGCGTTCTTCCGGCAGATGGGCGCCATCGCCCGCTCCGTGCACGACGTGCGGGGTCCGTCCTTCGGGCCCGTCGGCCGCCCGGGATACGGGACGTGGAGCGAGGCGGTGATCGCGTCGCTGGAGGAGATCGCCGCTGACTTGGACGGCGTCGGCCTGGACGCTGCCGACGTGCGGAAGGCCGCCGCCGTGGCTGCGCACGAGCGTGCCGTGCTCGACGAGGTCACCGAGCCGGGGCTGCTGACCGGTGATCTGTGGACGGTCAATGTGATGCTCGACGCCGGGGCCGCGGAGCCCACGATCACCGGGGTCCTCGACATGGACCGCACCTGGTTCGGGGACCCGGCCGCGGACTGGACGATCCGCATGGCGCTGGCGAAACAGGACGAGCGGGTGGCGTTCTGGGAGGCGTACGGGGAGCGGGACCGCTCTCCCGCCGTGGTGTGGCGTTCATTGGTCTACGAGGCCCGCCACCTTGGTGCCGTCCGTCTGGAGCGTCACCGGCTGGGCAACGCCGCCGGGGTGGAGAACACCTACGACGCCATGGCCGCCGTTCTGGCCGACCTGAGCTGACGTTCAGCCGGATACGGCGGTGACGGCGACTCTGCGCAGGAGGTGGGCGGTGGGCAGGCGCCGGCGGGCTTCGCTTTGCAGGCCGGCGAGCGCGGTGTCCGGGCCCGGATCGCTGAGCCGGAGCGCGACGCGGTAGATGTTCTGGTAGGTGTCGATCCACGCTGGCCGGGCGTGGCAGTGCACGGCGGTGAACCCGGCGGCGTGCAGCACCGCGGGCCAGTCGCTGTGGCGGTGCCGTTCTGGGAGTCGTGGGTCGCCGGGGCTGAGCGGGTGCCAGCCGGTGAGGACGAGACGTCCGCCTGGGCGGAGAATCCGGCGGGCCTCCTGGGCTGCTGCGGCGCGGTCGCCGGCGTACTGGAGAGCGTCGATGGAGATGGCCGCTGATACGCTCGCGCGGGGAAGCCCGGTAGCGGTCAGGTCGTTCACCACGAAGTGTGCATTGCTTTTCATCGCGTAGGTGGCGGCCCGTTGCCGGGCGTGGTCCACCGCGACCGGCGAGAAGTCGACGCCGACCAGGTCGGCGTGTGCCGCGCGGGCTAGCCACAGACCGGGGCCGCCGCGCCCGCAGCCGAGATCGGCTAGCATTTCGCCCTTCTTCAGTGCCAGTTCGGCGGCGATGTGGTGCAGCAGGTCGGCGCAGAGGAAGGAGAACGGTTCGGCCTCCGGGGGCAGCGCCGGATCGACGATCTGGGCTACCCGGCTGAAGCCTCCGGAGCGGGCTTCGCCGTGGAATAGCGCGTCGAACTCACCCGGCGCGATCGTCGCAGGGTCTTCTCGCCTGATGTGCAGGGTGCTCGGCTCACGGTGCACGGCTTGCCTCCCTTTCCGGGTCCGGCCCGGGGATAGCGGGTGGTCCGGCGTGGTTCGGCGCGCCGTCGGAGTCGACCACGACGGTGATCCGGGCGAGGATCTGTTCGGCCTGGCGCTCGACGGCGGCGGGATCAGGGCCGGTGACGATGAAGTGGCCGAGGCGCCCGCGGTTGGTCTGTGCTGGTCCGACGGTCTGGCCGACGGCCGTGCGTAGGTGGACGGCGGGCACTCCGGGGCCTTCCGTGGGCAGGCCGGTGACCGCGGCCAGGTGGCCGGTTTGCGGGCTGGTCAGGAAGCGTACGCTCGCGTACGCGCGGAGGGCCGGGGTGAGGTGCGCGGGGCGGCCGAGGGCGGTGTCCAGGAGTACCGTCCACGGGTCGATTCCCAGTGCATGCCGCAGGAGGACACCGATGTGCCCGGCACCGAGGCGGGCCCCGATCTCGATGACTAAGCAACGCCCGTCCCCGTCGACGATGACCTCGGTGTGCGAGGCGCCGTTGCGGATGCCCACCGCGCCGATCGCCCGTTCCACCTCCTGGTAGACGGCCTGCTCGGCGCCGGGGGGTAGGGCGGCGGGCAGGCTGTGACCGACTTCGACTGGGTGGGCGCCCGGGGTGACGGTTTTCCTGGTGGCGCACAGGTGTGTGGTCGTCCCGTGCTGGGTGATCGATTCGACGCTGTACTCAATGCCCTCGACGTAGTCCTGGACAAGGACACGCGGGTTGGGCGGCAGGCCGTACATGCCACGTGGGGAGCGGGCCGCCGCCCGCCAGGCACCGGCCGCACGGGCGGGGTCGGTGACGACGGTGACGCCGGCGGAGCCCGTGCCGTCGGCGGGCTTGATGACGCACGGGAGGCGGATCTCCCCGGCGGCGCGGAGCAGGCGCAGTTCGTCCTCACTGTCGAGGACGTGGGTGCGGGGCGCAGCGACGCCGTAGAGGGCGAATGCCTCGCTCATGGCGGCCTTGTCGCGGGCGGTGATCGCACGGTCCGGGTCGTTGCCCGACAGATCTAGCTCGGCGCATACCTGTGCGAGCAGTGGTGTGAGGTACTCGTTGGCGGTGAGCACCGCGTCGGCGCCGATCCTGCGGGCGTAGCCGACGATGTCCTTCAAGATGTGGTCGGGGCGCGAGAGGTC
Source organism: Streptomyces sp. CNP082 (assembly GCF_059570535.1). Lineage (NCBI taxonomy): Bacteria > Bacillati > Actinomycetota > Actinomycetes > Kitasatosporales > Streptomycetaceae > Streptomyces > Streptomyces sp. CNP082. The sequence continues at coordinate 52,471 of NZ_JCANSZ010000026.1, read as the reverse complement.
GGCCAGCAGGCAGCCGGACAGGAGTCGTCGGAGGTCGGCGCCGTAGGCGGAGTGGGTGGCGGGATCGGTGGCGGCATGGACCTGGTAGCCGGCGGCGGAGGAGGCCCGGGCGATCTCTCCGGACTCGGGGCCGGCCGCCTCCAGCAGCAGGACGCGGGGCGCTCTCACCTCAGGTAATCCTCGCGGTTGCCCTCGCGGACCGTGTCGAGGGTGAAGCAGTGGAAGCCGCCGCCGAACAGCCGCCGGTGGCGGTGGCGTACCGGCACGGTGGTGAAGCCTGCCGCGTCGAGGGTCTTGGCCAGGCCGGTGCAGTCCTCGTTGACCAGCACGGTGTTCTCGTCGACGGACAGGACGTTGAGATCGATGTAGGGGCTGGTGAGGACCAGGTCCTCGTAGTCGTCGTAGACCGGGAACGTGCCCGCGTCCGGCTCCGGCGGCACGATGTAGCTCCACGAGCGCAAGGGTTCGGGCATCAGGTCACGGATGCCGTCGTGCCGGGCCAGGAACACCCCCGGCTTCAGGGCGAGGACCATGCTGTCGATGTGGTTGTCCGCCATCCGCCACACCTGGTGGATGCGGTACCGGTCGCCCAGGTGCCGCTGAAGCCATTCGGCACCCCGTGCGTGGTTGGCCTGTGCGACGTTGACGACCAGGTCGCAGCCGAGCCGCAGCACCTGCGCGCCGTCCAGCATCATCTCCACGCCGACGTCGTACGGGCTCGGCTGCGGGTCGTCGATGGCCTCGGTCGGCCCGCCCAGGGTGGTTGAGGTGTCCCGCGCGTACGACAGGTCGAAGCTGTTGTCGGTGAGGGTGGGGCGGGGCATCGTCGTCCACTGCGCGCCGGCCTCCCAGTAGTCGGTGAAGACGGGGGCGAGCAGGCGGGTCTCCAGGTAGCGGGAGCGGATCGCGGGCGGCGTCTCGATGATCTCGTCGCCGAGGATCAGCGTGTTGTCGCGGATGTTGAGCGCCGGGGTCGGGGCGGCCTCCCAGCCAAGGCCCGCGATGGGCGCCGCGTCCGGATGCAGGGGCAGCGGCCGGTGCACGACGGCTCCGAGCCTGGCGAGCACGGCGGCCAGGGCCTCCACGTCCTCGTGCAGTTCCTCGGCGTACCGCTCCTTGATGGCCCAGCTCTCCCGGTGGCCGGCCGCCGCCCGGGTCAGGCGCGGGTAGGCCCAGTCCGACCGGAAACCGCTCAGGTTCTCGTGGTGGAACAACTCGAACGAGACATCGCGCTCGTGGGACAGGTAGTTGGCGGCGGACCCGACGACGACCTCCTTGAGCGGGGTGAAGTCGTCGTGACTGTTCAGGCGGGGCATGGGGGTGTTCCCCTTCTCTGGGGTCTGCGGGGCGTGTCAGGAGGCACGGGGTGCGGCGGTCACGTGCCGGTCGGCGAGCGCGCGGCCACGGCGGACTCGCAGGGTCAGTCCGCCGCCGTTGCTGTCGGGCTGGAGGGTGCGCTGCTCGCTCCAGCCGGAGAACCGGAACTCCCCGGCGTTGTCGACCGGGACGAGCGCGAAGGTGCGCCCGGCGACCGTCAGAGCGAGGACGTCGCCGCTGCGGTCGATGCGGGCGGGGATGAGGGAGCCGTCCAGCGGGGCGGGTGAGTCGAAGTCCGCGAACCCGGACGGCACCAGCGCCTCGTACGGCAGCTCGCCGGGCCAGGCGGGAACCTTGGCCGGGCCGGTGCGGTTGAACAGGACCTCGCCGTGGGTGAGAAGTTCCTGCCAGGTGTCCGGGAACCAGGCCGCGAGGTCGGCGGTGAGCAGGGAGTCGATCACGACGTGGACCCGGGTCACCGTCTGGCTGGTGTTGCGCACCAGGTGCTCGCGGGAGAAGTCGCCGTACCAGCAGGTGCCTGGCTGCCAGCGGTGTTCGACGCCGTCCAGGACGAGCACGGCGCCCGGGTCGGTCACGACGGGGATGTGCAGGCGCACGATGCCCCGGTCCAGCCGGTACTTGGGGTCGCGGTGCGGGTCCGAGACGGCGCCGGGCCCCAGCGCCATCAGCCGCACCGCGTTCAGCGGGGCCGGGACCGAGTCCAGGATCTCCCCGAGGTAGGGCAGTCGGTCGAGCCAGCGCGTCGGCGCGAATGGCTGAGGCCCGGGGCCGCCCGGGTCGGTGCGTTCCGGATCGCCGCCGAGGCTGCGCAGCGGCAGGACCCGCCAGTCGATCGCGGCGGGCTGGCCGACCTGCCCGCCGTGGGTGTGGGTGCGCTGCACGTTCCAGGTGTGGTCGGTGACGGCCGCGAGTTCGGCCGCGAGCTTGTCCGCGTCGACGACAGGGGAGAGCTGGGCGGCCTCGGTGGCCGCGGTGAGGGAGGTGGTCATGGAAAGGCTCCGGTCAGGAGGAGAAGGACACGGCGCCGGTGGCGACGTGCTGGCTGGCGTCGTAGGCGCTGGCGGGCACTTACGCGAACCGTGCGTCGAGCCGGTCGAACACGGCCGCGTGGCCTTCGGCGGGGTCGTAGGCGAGGCAGAACACGAACTGGACCGGTTCCCCCGGGGCGAGGGGGATGGCGGGCATCGACACGATCACCCCGGTCCGGGTGGCCGGGTCGTACGCCAGGTCCAGCTCGTCGAGCGCGGACAGGAAAGCAGCCCACGAGGGCACCGCCCAGGTGGGCGGGACGTGGTACTCGACCACCCGCCGCGGCGGTTCGGCCGTGACGTCGACGATGCCGTGGGCGATCGACTGGTAGATGTGCAGGCTGCCGGATACCTGGGCGTTGACTTCCGTGAACACTACGTTCCCGTTGGGCAGGACCAGTGCGTCCGCGCTCAGGTGCCCCCGGTAGCCCATCGCCCGGTACGCGTCGGCCAGCCGGGTGCCGCCGTCCAGCAGCGCCGCTCGCACCGGTTCGGTGACGCCGTCCAGCGGCACGACCTGGTGGCTCAGGCGCCGTCCGACGTACAGCAGGCGGCCCGTCTCGGTGGCCCGGGTGCCCTCGTCTGCAGCGTAGTGCTCGGAGTACACCGCGTCGGCGCCGGGCGCGAACTCCTCGACGACGACCGGCCACCGGCCGTTCCCGCTCGCCCACGGCCACCGCTCTGCCCAGTACGCGGCGACGCCGTCCCGGCCCGGGGCCAGGTGGTGCAGGTGCCGGGCCCCGACGTGGTCAACGGCCATCTCCGGCTCACGGACGAGCAGCTGGTTGCCGACCCCGGCCCCGTTGTGGGCCTGCTTGACCACAACGGCCCCCGACGCGGAGTACTTGAGCAGCGCGCTGGTCGCTTCGGTCGCTTCGACGAGGCTGCGGCAGATCCGGCCGGGCAGGATCGGCACCCCGGCCGCCGCCGCCAGGGCCCGGAAGTTCGCTTTGTTGTTCCCGATCTCCCCGCCGCCCTGCCCGAAGAAGGCCGCGCCCGGGAAACGATCGGCCACGCTCAGGGCATCGGCGAGCCGGGCAACGGCGGCCGACGGCCACAGCGCGAACACCTCGCTCGCCCCGCCGGCCCCGGCCGGACCGAGCGCGGCCCGCACCTGCTCCACAAACGCGGGCACGGTCAGGGAGGCGGGATCGAGCAGCCGATCACCCCACGCTCCGCCCGGAGCCGCCAGCACGGTCAGCTCCTCGTGCTTCACACCGGTGTGGGCCAGGGCATGGTCGACGAACGCCGCGTCCGGCTCGCAGCACAGGATGAGCAGGTCACCGGGGCGGGCGAACCAGAACAGACGCTGCGTCCAGGCCCGCATGTCGTGGCGCTCGCGGATGGACGGATCGATGTGGTTGCCGATGAGGATGCGCACAGCGGGCTCCTGCAGACGGGGGCGGGGAGGGATCAGACGAGGAGGGCGGGCAGCGTGTCGAAGGCGCGCATGGTCGCCGCCCGGCGCCGTACGCCTTCGCCGGCGGTGGCCAGCCGGGCCGGGTGGCCGTTCAGTGCCGTAACCAGGGCGCGCAGACCCGCCTGGGCGACGGTCGTCCCGACGCAGGAGTGCGGCCCCCATCCGTAGCCGAGGTGGCGGTTCGGGGTGCGGTCCAGTACCAGGTCGTCCGCCCGTGTGAAGGCGGCCGGGTCGCGGTTGGCCGCCGCGAACAGCGGGACGACCTTCTGCCCCGGGGCGATCTCGACGTGACCGATCCGGCAGGAGCGCACCGCCATGCGCGTGGTGCCCTGAACCGGACCGTCGAAGCGCACCAGTTCGTCCACCCCTGTGGCCAGCAGCGCCCGGTCCCGCATCTGGTCAAGGACTCCCGGGTGAGCGAGGAGGGTGTGGACGGCGTTGCCGACGGAGGCCGCCATCGTGCTGTAGCCGCCCTGGAACATCACCCGCGCCGTGTTCTTCACGTACAGCCGGGCCAGCGCGTCCGAGCCGGACGCCGTGGCCTGCCGTACCCGGGCCAGCAGGCCGGGGCGGGCCGAGGCCGCGAACCAGGAGTCAACCAGGTCGCTTAGCTGCTGGCGGGCGACGCGACCCGGTTCGACGAGCGTCGGGTTGAGGCCGCCATCCATGCTCCGCATGATCGCGTCCGACACCGCGGCGAACTGCCCGTACGGCGGGGGCTCGACACCCAGCAGGTCCGCGACGACCGCCACGGACAGCGGCACCGCGATCTCGGACACCACATCGAACGGGCCCCCGCCGGCCAGATGGTCGAGCTGCTCGGCCACCAGGAGGCGGGCACGGTCCTCGACCCCGGCCAGGTCCTGGGAGCGCAGCGCGGTCATGAAAAGGGAGCGCACACGGCTCTGCTGCGGCGGGTCGAGCGTCTGCACGCTCAAGGACGGCTCCCGCACCGTGCCCCCGGTGCGCCGCGGGTCGCGGGCGAAGGTCTCGTGATCGCGCAGCACCCGCACGCTGTCCGCGTACCGGGTCAGCGCCCAGGAGGCCATCCCCGCGTGCCAGAATACCGGTGCGTGCTCGCGCAGTTCGGCCAGCACCGGGTAGGGATCGCGCAGAATCTCCGCGTCCAAGGGGTCGTAGCGGTCGGCCGCAGACGGCATCGCGAGTCCTTCCGGAGAGGGGAGGGCGGGCCCGCCCCATCGGGCGGGCCCGCCCCGAACTTCTCGGGCTCAGTGGTCGTACGACATGGCAGCCCCTCCCTGTGCGTCGGTGACGGCGTGCGTACGGCGTTGGTGACGACTCCCGGTCGGCCCTCGCCCAACGGACGGGGAGACATAGCCCGGCGGGCGGGACAAGGCCATAGCGAACGGTCGTCGCCACGCTCCGCCCGATCACGCGGGGTGCCGGGCAGAACACGACGAGTACAGCGGGCGTCGGCCCCGGTGCCCAGAGGAAATCCCTATCCCCGCCCTATCCCCGCTCTCCCCGAACAGCTCTCCCGGGCGCCGAGCGGGTGGTGCAATGGGCGGGTGGACGACCAGATCCGCCACCCCCTCGCGCACGCCAGGAAGGAGCGCGGGTGGTCGCAGGAGGAGCTGGCCCGCCGTATTCGGCAGGCCGCGGCACGTCGTGGTTTGCGCTCGGGCACCAGAGGGTCACGGGTCTCCAAGTGGGAGACCGGGCGTGCCGACCCCGACGAAGACGAGTCCCAGCCGCTCATTGCCGAGGTCCTCGGCATCGACTACGCAGCCGTTGCCCATCTCGGCTGGCCCTACTGGCTTCCGGGCCAGGACAGACCGCTGCCCCTCGGCCCGCTCAACGCCGGCCCCTCACTCCGAGAGGCCCTGATGTCCTCCCTGGACCGCCGGTCGTTCATCGCGTACACCAGCGGCTCGCTGGCCGTTCTCGCCCACCAGTGGGCTGTCACCGAACCCGGCCGGTTCACACGGATCGCCGCGCCCGGCGAAGTCGACGCCGAGATGCTCGACTGGCTGGAGGCCACCGGGACGGAGCTGATCCGCCTCGCCACCGAACGCAGGCGCCGCACCCGCCATCTGCTCGACGCGCACCTCAACACCGTCACCGAGTTCATCAGCGAGTCCCGCTACACCCCTGCCGCCGGACAGCGGCTGCACACCCTGGCGGCTTCTCTCTCGCGGGCCATCGCCTGGCAGCACTTCGACGAACGCCGCCATGCTTCCGCCGGGCGCTTCTGGCATGCCGCCCTCCACAACGCCCACACCGCCCACCAGCGCGACCTCGGCGCGGGCATCCTCTCCGACCTCGCATACCAACTGCTGTGGCTCAAGAATGCCCGCGCCGCGGCCGACATCCTCGAACACGCCATCCCCCGCACCCAGCACCCCACCGCGCGGTCCCTCCTCCACCTGCGCCAGGCCCGCGCACTCGCCGCCCTCGACGAGGGCGGCCTGTGCCGCCGGGCCCTCACCGCCGCCGAGAAGGCGCTCGACACCCCGTCGCACGATCCGGCCCCCGCTTGGTGCTCGTGGATGTCAACCGCAGACCTCGCAGCAGACGGCGGCCGTTGTCTCGCGGATCTCGGCCAGCGGCGCCAGGCCCACCAGCTGATGGACGAGGGCATCGCCCTGCTGACCGCCACCCGCTCCAAGACCACATCCGTGTTCCTGACCTACCAGGCCGAGACATACCTCCGCGACGGCGAACCGGAGATCGCCGCGGCAACCGCTTCCCGTTCCCTCGACCTAGCCAGCCGGATCGACGCGCCCAGGTGCGTGACGATGGTGCGCGACCTCGAACCGGAGCTGTCGCGATACGCACACACAGCCGGCGTCAGCGAACTCCTCGAACGACTCCGAGCCATCGTCTGAAGCCTGGCCACCGGCCACCCCTGCTTGCGAAGGCCGAACCGGCGGGCCGCCACCGCGCCCGCCGCACACTGACGATCCTCACCGAAGGAAGCACGGGTCAGAAGTTCGCGCACGGTTACTGTCGCCGAAGCCGTCGGCCACGCTTATCAGCACGGGATACGGCGCCGACGTGACGCACTGGGAGGGCTACGAGTTGCTCGCCGGTATCCGCGAACTGCGCATGACGGCATATGCCGCCCAGCACGCCGCCACCCGACCTGCATGGCGCCGAGAGGCCCAGTACCGGGTCGACTGTCTCCGCGGCCGTGGGACTCCGCGCCCGTGGAACTGGAGGGGATCGCCTGACGTGAGCAGCAGGGTGGAGGTGTCGGATTGCGGTGCTGCTGTCACGGGGTGCCGGCCGTGGCGGGGGAGGGGGATTGGATGTTGTCGAGGAGCTGCCCGAAGGTGATCCTTTCGTCACCAGGGGTGTAGTCGAGTGCAGTGAGCAGGGCGTGCCAGCGCTCCGGCTGCGTTCCGCACTGGGCGATCAGGTGGGGCAGGGCGAGGCTGGCTTCACGCCAGTCGATGACATCGGCGGCGGGCAGTTGGCGCAGATGGTTCAGGGTGTGGTGGCGGGAGTTGAGGACGGCGTGGTGCACCTCTCCATCTGACCAGACGCCGTCGGATTCCGGGGCGTCGAGCCAGGACTGTAGTACGGCGCTTGGGTCGGGGCGGCGGTCGAGTTCGTCGTCGGTGAGCAGGCGCAGGACGGCGTCGTTGTCGTCGTCCGGGGCGAGGGCGGCAGCGGCTGTTTGCATCCAGTCGGGGGCGTGGTCTTGGCGGGCGATCCAAGAGAGTTCGAGTGGGTGCAGCGCTGGGAGGGCCTCCGTGATCGCTGTGCGGGGGGTGTTGGGGTTGTTGGCGAGCGCGGTGAGCGTGGCGGCCCGTCGGTGCTGTTGGTCGCTCTCCAGGAGGCGGACCGGACTGTCCCAGTCTGTACCGGCGGAGATGCGGGCTATGCGTGGGCTGGGCGGGCTGGATACCACTGCGGGCTGTTTGAGTGTGGTGAGCAGGGCGCACGCCTTGGCCAGGTGTGTGGGGTTCGCAGTGAGCAGAGCGAGGTCTGTGATCACGGTGGTGAGCTGATGGCGGTAGCTCTTCTTGGGGTTGCGGGGCGGAGTGAGAAGTCTGCCGCGGCGCATGCATTCGTCGGCGGCGGTGTTCAGTTGCTCGGGCGCGATGTCGAGGAGGCGGGGGTTGGAACGGGCCCGTTGGGCGATGCGGTGGAGGCGGTGGCGGGCGGTGACGCTCGGCTTGGTCAAGTCGGCCATCTCCGGCAGGCACAGGGCGGGCAGGCAGGCCCGCAGGAGGTCGCTGGTGAGTGCTGGAGCCGGCTCTTTCTGTTCGGCTGACACCTCGTGCGTGCCGCTGGCGAGGTAGGAGCCGCCGGAGGCGAGCATGCTGCGGCGGCGTTGCTCGGCTTCGGCTTGGTCCAGCAGGAGGTGTTGGACGGCGGCGCCGAGGGTGGGGTGTTCGACCAGTGCGGGCCACCGTTCGGGACAGGTCGCCAGGATTCGCCAGGGGGCGCCCTCGCCGAACTCGAGGGGCAAACCCATGTCGAGATGCACGGTCACGTCCCATCCTCGATGCCGGCCGGGGTTTTGAAGAAGGCGGGCGAATGGCGTGAGGGCATGCTCCAGCACCGCATCGAGGAGGGCTGGCGGAACGGGCGGGAACGGCTCGGCCTCCGGGTGATAGCGGTGGGGGTTCCATTCGTTGACGACACGCTCCAGGTCTGTGTCGTGCATGCCGGGGAGCAGGCCGATCGCATCGTCGACTTGGCCGGGGTGCCGGGCCAGGCCGATGACCAGACCGGGTGTCGGGCCGTGGGTGTGCAGGATCGCGGGAAGGTCAGCCGCCGTGATCACACCCTGGGCGGCGAGATCGGCGAGCTGCTGGTCCTCTGCCTGCTCCAGAAGCCTGTGGCGCAGAGCAGGGGCGACCGTACGCTGCAGCAGGGCCGGCAGGGCGCCCCGGAAAGCCTTCGTGCGCCGCTGTTCGCCACGCTCGTCGACGCTGTAGAAGGCGCGGGCGGCCGGCGTGCACAGCGCCTCGATCACCGCAGGCAGCGCCTCATCCGGGAGCCCTTCGGCCTCAGCGAGCTGCTGCCACAGCGGGTACGTGCGGGCATTGACCATGCGGCTCCCTCCCCAGGGGATATTGACCTGGCGTGACCAGTCCGTCACCGATTCCCGGGTGTGACCGTACGCGCGGCATGTGCCCGCCGGGATCGGATTGGGCAAATTCCCCAGCGGCCCACGGCTATTGGTAGCGCCAGTGGCGGTGAACCTGCTGTACGTCGGCTTCGAGTACGTCGCGCAGGACGTCGTCGTCTGCGGGGGCGTCCAGGCCCAGCGCGCCGGCGACCTCGCGGTAGGCCGCTGTCATGTCCCGATCTCCTGCGGCGACCAGGGACGACAGGAGGGCCTGGTCGGCAGGTGTGGCCTGGTCGACGAGGGCCAGGACCTGGACACGTTCGTCGTGGCTCATGTGGGGCAGTGCGGAGCCGAGCTGCTGCTCCAGCCGGGCCCATCTAGTGGTGGTCTGCTCGCGCGCGGCCTTCTTGAGCGCCCCGCGGACGGCAGCAGCGGCGGATTCCAAGACGTGCGGGGCAAGTTCACGGCGCTCCTGGCGCTCCCGCGTCTGCTTCTTCTTTCGGGACATTCTCCTGATCCAGAACCCGGCCTCCTGCAGCTCACTATCGGATAGCCAGTCATCAGCAGTTTTCACCGCTTCGGCCAGCTCTTCCGTCAGCTTCCGTTGCTCATCAGGGGAGAGATGAAAACGCTGGTCGAGGCGTTGAAGAATGCTCCTGGCCTGGCGCACGGCCGCGTTGCGTGCTCGCCGCTCCGTCCGGGCGATGTCCGGTTCCCTCTTCCGCTCTTTCGGCGCTTCCTGTGTCCGGAGGACCCTTCGTGGCTTGAGGGCTCTCTGCGGTTTGGGTCGCTTGCGCTTGGAGGGCGACGGACGGAGGAGGGGGTGGAGCACGGTTCGGCCCGATCGGGGGTCGGGGAGGTGGTCCTGCTCGCGGAGGAAGGCGCGGGCCGCGGCCAGGTCGCGCTGCTCGGAGGCGCTGGCGCCGCGTCGGGTCAGTCTCGTGGCGGTCTGCAGTTGGGAGCGCACGTCGAACGCTCTCTTCTCGTTGACCGCCTTGGCGAGGTCGGCGAAGACGCGCCGCTGGTAGTCCTCGTGGCCGGCCAGCCATGACCGGGCTTCTTGAAGTGCCAGCTCTGCTTCGGTGCGGGCTGCGGCATCCAGGCTTTCAAGGAAGGGGCCGCTGCTGTCGCACAAGCGCCGGACGTGCTCAACGGTCCCGGTGCGCTGGGCAGCCTCCAGCCCGCGGATGAACCGAGTCACGCTCTTGGGTAAGGCTCCCAAGCGGCGTGCCGCCGAGGCCGGCGCAGGACCAACAGCGGGGGGATGCTGCCGCAAGATCTCGGCGGCGGCCGGAGTGATGAAGCCGTCGTCCGTCCACGCGCAATCTGCGACAGGGACCCACTCGGTCGGGTGGGCCAGACTCTGGGTGCCGATCCACACCCGACGATTGGCGCCGTCGCTCTCGCACCGCACCCGGTACACGTACGGGCAGCGGGAGAACACGCCCGGGTCCGGAACCACTCCGGGGCCCAGAACGGGGATGCGGCTGCCAGCCCAGTCGGGCAGAACCGCCCCGTCCAAGTGGACGCGCAAGGCGGTGCCTTCCTCAAGGTCCACGTCCAGCAGGGACCCGACCGGCGGCGGGAAAGCGAACCGGCCGGCCCGACCGTGTTCCAGCAGCGACTGCGTCATCGCCGACTTCACGTACAGATGGTCGGCACTGGACTCGCCGACCTTCGGCCGACGGCAGGCATGCGGTGCACCATTGGCCTGCGGATAGTGCTGGAAGTGGCACTGCCGGTCGACGTACAGCTTGTGAGCGAGCTGGGCGCCGCACCCGCCCAGCAGAATCCCACACCAGAACGTGTCGTGCCCATGCGCGCGACGGAACACGTCCAACTCGATCGCCTCGGTCGGCAGCACAACGGGCACATCCGAGTGCTCGTCACCGACCACAGCCGTCTGCACCAGCCTCGTATCCCGCACCATGCCGCCCAATAGCCGCGCGCCGACGATAGACCCGCAGGCAGCACGTTCGGCAGGAGCTGAACGTCCCCTTCCCCTGCCAGCACTCATCTCCTGCATTGCCGTACGCCACAACAACCCACAGTCCTGCCTAATCCGTATTTTCTGCCCGCCCGGCAGCCACGACAACCAGGCGCAGAAACGCGACCGGATCGAGGCATCCGGGGACCTCCCCCGAGCGGTGGCCGCCCTGACCCCGGCCCTGGTGGGGTCGGGAGAGGGTGGCCACCTGTGGTGATGAAGGTCTGTTCGCTCGACTTCAAGGCCGACGCCGTCACCCTCGCCCGCGCTTGGGCCGCCTCCTGACCCGCGCCGGGCTCGGCCTTCCCACCCCAACCGACAGGGAGAACGACACCATCGGACTGTCCCTCGGGAGCGACCCGCTGGACGTACGAAGTGGACCGCAGCCGCGTCCTGACGGCCTCCGCCTGCTCCGTGGCAGCCGCAGCCTTACTCCTCAGCCGCATCCAGGACACCACCGCCCGTACCGCGGCAGGCTGTCGAAACCTGCCAGCAGACGCTCTCCGCCGCCAGCCGTGGTGGGGGGACCTGGGAGTTGGGGCGGCTGCAGGGGAGCTTTATGCCCGGCCCGGTCCGAGCGTGCTCAGCTTTGCTCGGACCGGGCCTGGGCGGCTCGGGTGGCGGGCTCAGGCGGTGAAGCGGCCGTTGCTTACGCCCTCGATGAGGGCGGCGAATCGGTCGGGCTCGATCAGCAGGACGGGGCCGTCGGGGTTCTTCGAGTCGCGTATGGCGATCGCGTGGTGGGCGGTGTGGGTCAGGTCGGCGACCTCTACGCAGTTGTTGCCTGAGCCGCTGCTGTAGGAGGACTTGAACCAGGCGGCCACACAGTCCAGGTCGGGGGCCGTGAGGGTGCGGGTGTGTGTGGTCATTCTGTGATCTCTCGCGATAGTTGGTGCAGGAACTTCGGGGTGTCCTCAGGCGGCAGGGACGACGCCACCAGGGCGTTGAACTTCCGTGAGAACTTGGCGACTTCGCGTGGGGTGTCGGAGACCGACGAGGCGCCCCACGCGTTGTCCACCTGGACCGTGGTCGGCAGCGTGTCGCCGAGGTGAAGGATGCTGAAGTCGTTCACCACGACGTACCCGCGCACGGTGTGCGGGAGGACCTGGACGGTCACGTTGTCGAGCGTGGCCAGGGTAGTGATCTCGTCGTACATCTCACGCATCACGTCGGGGCCGCCGACGAGGTAGCGCAGGGCCGGCTCGTACAGGATCGCCCACAGCTTGCCGGGTTCCTCGTCGCGGATGAGGTACTCCTTGCGCTTCATCCGCAGGGTGACGCCCTGGTCGATGAACTCGTTGGTGGTGTCCTCGACCTGCTTGGCGATCTCGTACAGGGCCCGTGCGTAGCGCTCGGTCTGCAGCAGCCCGAGGACCACGACGGGGTGGAACGCCTGGATCTCGACGGCGGCGGACTCGATGCCGATGAAGCGCGGCATGCCCGAGGGCATCGAGCCCTTGAACTGGGTCCACCACTCGCGGCTGGAGGCCGCGCGCTGGATCGCCAGCAGCCGCTCGATGTCCTCTTCCTCGGTCACACCGTAGCGGGCGAGGAGCTTGCGCAGGTCGCCTGCGTTGCGCAGGTCCTGGAGTCCGGTCTCGACGCGGTAGAGCTTGGTGTCGGACAGCGGCAGCCCGTGGACAGCTTCTTCCAGGGTGAGTCCGGCCTGCTTGCGCAACTCCCTCAGCTCGTAGCCCAGTTCGATGCGCCGCGCTGTTGGTCTGGCTCGTGCTGGCACCTGCTCGCCTCCCCGGCGTATGTGTCCGCTGCCGCTGCGATGTGCGGAGTGTGGCACGACACCCGCGCGCTGAAACAGCGATGCGCTTGCCCTGGCATGTGCCAATTTCCTCGCAGCAACGTTTTCGGTGCGGTTTCACTTGCGGCCCCACTACGCCTGCGGCCACGGTGAATGAGCGCCCGGTTTCAGGACGTTGGATACCGGCGGGCGCGATGAAGCTGCCTGCCCCTCCCCGTCAGGGCAGGCCACCCCCACCTCAACAACGGCAGCTCACTCTCTGGGAGGCGGCATGTCCCTGCACTCCAGCTCCACCTCCAGCGAGCCGGAGGAATGTTCGGACCGGTCGGCAAGGCAGCCGGCGTCCGTAGAGGCCGCTGCGTTCCGTGCGGCACACGACGCCCCGGCCACCTGGAGCGCTGAGGACTTCGAGGTCTACCTGGAACTGGAGCGCTCCGGAGGGGGAGCGGGAGGCGACGCGGCGATTGGGCAGGTGAGGGCCCCGTTCGAGATCGGTGACCGCGTATGCGGGACCTCTTATGTGCCGCCAGAGCGGCTGGGGAGGGAGAAGTCCGAGGAGTTCGAGGGTACCGTAGTCCAGCTCGGCAGCGGCTACGCCGGGGTGGACGCGGACCGCGCTTTCCTGTGGGCGCGGCTGGATGACGGCACCGAGCGCCAGGCCCTCATCCGCGAGACCGAGTTGCTTCGGCCGGCCGACGCTGCGGCGGTGGAGAGGTGAGCGCCCGCCACCGCCGGCCGAGGCCGGACGGGGACGGCATGTTCGCCGGCATTGTCCTGGTGGCCGCGAACCTCATCGGCTTCGGCGTCATTGCAGTCGGTCTGAGCGACGGCCAGCTCGCCGCAACGGCGGCCGTCGTTCCCGACACCCTGCCCACTGAGGACGCCCGGGCCCCCGGTCCGCTCACCGCGGAGAAGGACAGCGGACCGGCCGCGCCGCCCGCACCCCCGCAGTCGGCCCAGCTCGCATGCCACGACGCGGGCTGCAGCACCCGTCCCGTCGGCCGGTGACCACCACCCCCGGCCGGGACGGGATGACACCAACAGCGCTCGCGACGCGCAAGACCAGCACGCCAACGCCACGGGAAAGCCGAAGTGATCTCCTTCGGGTATGGCCCGCTTGGCGGAAACAGATGTCGGATACATCGCGGGCGCCGTACCGTTGGGTCCCCCGAGACCAGGAACGACCAGGGCGAGGGGAATTCCGTGCACACAGGTCCCAACGTGGAGTTGGCCCGCGACATCGTCGAGCTGCTGCGGGCGCTCGAACCAGGCGACACCAAAGGATTTCAGAACATCGCCGACCACCTCCGGCTCTGGCAGGTCGACCTTCGCCTACTCGCGGGTGGATATCCCGCCGGTGATCCGCCGCAGGTACGGATCGAGTACGGCCTCGCCCAGACACTGGAGACCATGGAGAGCGGGCCCCAGGAAGCCCGGTACGACCGGGAGAACATCGTCTTCCACATCAACGTCCTGACCGCGGAAGCAGGTCCGCGACCGAGCCCGCCGGAGGGCGAAGTCATGTCCGACACTCCGGCCATGCGTCGCCATCCGTCGTACCCGTGGCGACGAGAACCCGGACTGATGCCCGTCATCACCGGGATCGGCGACGACGGGCGCTTCACCACGGACTTCGTCAGGTGTGACGCGTCGGGCGGTGCTTCAGCCCAACTCTCAGGGGCTCAACGAGCTGTTCCGTGGTGCGGTGTTGTGGATGGACGGCCCGCCGGTACGTCCGATGGCCAGGAGCGAAGCGAGTGAGCGACACCGTTAATGAGGCGGAGTTCGGCGAGGAGACGGAGCCGTCAGCCGCGGTGTGCCGGTTGCGCTGCTTGCTGGCCGGCTATTTCCTCTTCCAGAAGCACACCGCGCAGGACGAAGCGAAGCGGGCCGCCCATTCCCGGACTGTCGATGCCTTCGAGGAACTCAAGAAGGAGCATTCCGATCAGCAGGCCCGACGCCGCTTCCTCGAAGAACGGCTCCGGATGGTCTCGACTGCCGCCAGCTTGTTCGCTCTGGAGAACGCCGCCCTTTCCGGCCAGAGCGCCGAGGACGGCAAAGTCCGTACCCTGCGACGCCGGCGGGCGCACTTGCCGTGAATCTCCTCGGCCACGTTCGCTGGCATGTGCGGGACACCGGCCGAACTTCAGCCGCCCGTCCTGCGAACCGTCACGGACCTGCAGTACGGCAGCGACCGGAGGGCGTCGGAGCGTACATCGACGGCTGGCTGCCCAAGTGGCGCGGTGCTTCGCCGCGCAGAGCTCTTGCCACAGCCCGGGCCGTCTCATGCCACGAGGGGAGTTGGCTGCGGCGGTTCGCAGCAGCTTTCCGCAGGGCAGCGCGCAGCTCTGCGTCGGTCAGCCAGCCGCGAAGGGCGTCGGACAAGAGGGCGCTGTCGCCCGGAGGGACGAGCAGGCCGGGACGGACGCCAGCCGTTCCGTGGCCCAGGATCTCGCTGACAGCTCCGACGTCAGACGCGATGACCGGCAGGCCGTGACCGAGGGCCTCGCCTACAACCAGGGGCCGCTGCTCGGCGTACGAGGTGAGCAACAGCACGCCGCTCTCCAAGTAGGCGGTGTGCATATCCTCGCCGGCCAGGGGGCCATCGACGGTAATGCGGCCGGCGAGCCTGTGCTCCTCGATGGCGTCGCGGACGCGGGTGACATATCCGGGGTCCTGCGTGGTGCCGCCTACGAAACGGCATCGCCAGGGCAGGTCTGCCAGGGATGCAAGTGCCTCGACGAGCAGTAAATGTCCTTTCCGGGGTGTTATCGACGCGGCGCAGAGCAGCTCCGCGGCCGAGCTGCTGCCAGGTGCCAGAGCGACAGCGCGGACGCCGGGAACGGCGGTGTGCACGGTGCCGGGCAGCAGCCCGTGCTCTGCAATCAGCCGGCGGGTCAGGTACTCGCTCACCGTGATCACCGATGCAGCGCACGCCAACGCCCGTCGTTCCCCGGTGTCCAGGGCCGCGGCTGCCTCCGGTGAGAGCCCGGTCTCGTCAGCGAGCGGGAGATGCACAAGGATCACCAAGTGGAGACGATCCGCCTCCCGTTCGAGGACGAGGGGGGCGCTGCAGGCCACGAGCCCGTCCAGCAACACCGTCGACCGCTGCGGCAGCGCGGCCAGGGCCTCGGCCAGCCGGTCCCGGGTGGCGTCGTCCGGGTGTGGCCAGGCACCGGGAATCTCGTGTAGATGTGTTCGCCACCCGATGTGCGGCAGCTCCTGGAGGAGTTCAAGGTCGTAGTTGTTTCCACCGCTAGGCCGGGTGCCATCCCGGAGCCCAGCCGGGGCAATGAAGTGGACGCCGCCGTTTGCCGCAGACACAGAAGATCCCCCTGAGCGATTCCGTGACCCGACGATACACAGACAAGTCGCCGCGCAACTGCGGATGGGCATTCCCCCGTGAAGGTGGACACGCGTTCGTGGCGTCATGCGATCAGTGTTAGCTAAGTTGACCTCTATCTGTGCTGATGCTCGCAGTCGAGGGGCTGAGTTGCCCATTCGCCGAGTGCCGGCGCCTTGCACACCGCCGCGACCGCGGACACCATGGCGAGGAAGACCACGATGGGCAGCACCTGCCGCAGCCGCTCCTCCATC
Source organism: Streptomyces sp. CNP082 (assembly GCF_059570535.1). NCBI lineage: Bacteria > Bacillati > Actinomycetota > Actinomycetes > Kitasatosporales > Streptomycetaceae > Streptomyces > Streptomyces sp. CNP082. Next base: position 36,298 of record NZ_JCANSZ010000026.1, on the reverse strand, counting down.
ACACCGTCAGCCAGCAGCTCGGACAGGGCTTCTTTGACACCCGGCAGCGCCACCGCCTGCGCCGCACCCTGGGGACCTGTCACCGGTGGCGGCGGTGAGCCTCGCTCAGGGGCTGCCGAGGCCCGAAGGACTACCTGGGTACTGAACTTGATCGGGTGATGTCGGCGCTGTTCGTCTGACAGTGGTCGGTGGCCTCCGGTAGCTGTGGGGTGTGAGATACGCGCAGGGCGGCGGGCTGACCGATGCTGGGAGGGACGCGCGGGAGCGGATCCGGCTGGAGGCCGTGGAACGCTTCGGGCGCGGGGAGAAGAACCGGGACATCGCGGCTGTGTTGCGGGTGAGTGAGCGGTCGGTGGAGCGGTGACGGCGGGCCTGGCGCGAACGCGGCGAGGCCGGGGTCCTGACGAAGGGATCGCCCGGCCGCCCGAGACTGGGACCGACGCAGATCGCCAGGCTGGAACGGGAATTGGAGCGTGGTCCGCTCGCCCATGGCTGGGCGGACCAGCGACGGACGCTGGCGCGGGTGAAGACGCTGATCGGGCGGCTGTTCCACGTGTCGTACACGGTCCAGGGCACCTGGCGCCTGCTGAAGCGGCACGGCTGGTCGTGGCAGCAGCCCGCACGACGGGCGATCGAGCGCGACGGGGAAGCGGTCGAGCTGTGGAAGAAGGAGGTCTGGCCGCGGGTAAGAGCACCGCGGCGGCGTGCGACGGCTGGATCGTCTTCAAGGACGAGGCCGGCCAGTCGATGACGTCGCCGCGCGCCAGGACCTGGGGCCGCATCGGCCGCACCCCGGTTGTGCAGGTGAAGGGCCGGGGCTCCGGACGGGTGTCGATGGCGGGCATGACCTGCTACAAGCCGGGCGAGCGGTCCCGGATGTTCTACGCAGTCCGCGAGTACAACGGCCGCAAGGACCAGCCGGAGGGCTTCGGCTGGCGCGACTTCCGCGACCTGCTCACCCGGGCCCGCATCAAGCTCGGCGGCCAGATCGTCCTGGTCTGGGACAACGTCCGCATCCACCTGACCGCCCCGCTGCGGGGGTTCATCACTGCGAACGCCGACTGGCTCACCGTCTTCCAGCTGCCCTCATACTCACCGGACCTCAACCCGCAGGAGGGCATCTGGTCGCTGGTCAAGCGCGACATCGGCAACCTCGCCCGCCGCCGGCCTGGCCCAGATCACCCGGGCGGTGAAACACCGGCTCAAGCAGATCCAGTACCGCCCGGACCTGGGCGACGGCTGCCTTGCCGGCACCGGCCTGACCCTGACCGGCTGACCGACATCACAAATTCAAGTTCAGTAGCTTCCTTTTGCTTCGCACTCGCGGGATCACCACAGGGTGGGGGCGGTCTCGTCGGCTGGTGTTCCAGGCAGTCCGGGGGGTGCGGGAGCCTTCGCCAGAGCCTCTCAGGTGTTGTACTGGTCCGCCATGCGCAGCAGGAGGAGCCCCGTGGCGTAGGCGTCGAAAGGGAGCGCGGTGCAGGTGGGTGGGCGCGCCGGTCAGATCCAGGCGTGTGCTTGATCGGGGCGTCGAGGACTCCGGCCGGTTCCCAGCCTGGGGCGATCGACGTGACGGGACAAGGGGTGTCAGTGACTGCCGCTAGGGTGCGGACGTGGTGGGAACCGAAGACACGCGCCTGATCGTTTTGCGCGGGAACAGCGCGTCAGGGAAGTCATCCGTCGCGGCGGGCCTACGTGAGAAGTTCGGCCGCAACCTCGCGATCGTCGGCCAGGACAACCTGCGCCGGATCGTGCTGCGCGAACGCGACCGGCCCAGCGGAGCGAACATTGGCCTGATCGACCTCACCGCCCGCTACGCCCTGGACAACGGCTTCCACGTCGTCGTGGAGGGCATCTTGTATTCCGGCCGGTACGGCACGATGCTGCAGGACCTGGTGCGCGCCCACCGAGGCGTCTCCCGGTGCTACTACTTCGATGTGTCCTTTGAGGAGACGCTGGTCCGGCATGCGACGAAGCCCGATGCCGAGTACCTGGCGCACGTCACCGAGGTCCACCTGCGCGACTGGTACAGGGACAAGGACCTGCTGTCCGGCGGCCTGGAGACCGTCATCGACGCGACCAGCACCCTGGACGACACGGTTCAGCAGATCCTGCGCGAGAGCGGACTGGACCAGGTCCTCCCGATCGACCGCTGAGGCAGGCTCAGTAGCCGCCCAGCCCGATGTACGGCCCCCACGGGAATCTCCTTCACGAAGAAGGCGGTCGCTTTTTCAAGATCTCGATCGTCTGCTGCTGCTCTCGGTTCTCCCGCCGCAGCCGCTTGAGCTCCGGGGTCAGCAGGTACGGGGATCGATTGCGGGCGCTTCTGAAAGGCACGGACTGGGGCGGGAGTTGAGGCATGCGGCTGCCGGGCAGCACGCTTACCCGCTCGAACAGCAGGCAGGGGGCCACGGGATAGCGCCCGCCGTTCCCGGCGATTGGGCAGCCCGCTTGCACGCCTTCACCCACTCGTCCTGCGACAGTAGGCCCGTGTAGTCGAGGCAGCGGCGCCTCGGCTGCCTCTGTGGCCGTGCGGCGTCGCGCCCCTGGCACTTGATGGGCATGGCCTGACGCGGTCCCGGTGGGTGCCGGAAGTGACGGTAGTCGCCAGTCCGTCCGCGCGTGGCCCGCCGCTGCGCAATCCGACTCGGCTGACATCATCACGGTCCGGGCAGTTCCAGCCAATGTCAATGGCCTTGAAGTTCTCCCCGTAGGCGGCCAGGAGTTCTCCCCGCTGGCGGCCATTTGGGCTTCCCCGACGGCGGTCAGTTATCTCCCCGTCGTGGGTGGTGTGGTGTCAGCTGAAGGGCTTGACGCCCTGGCCGGAGGTGGCCTGGGCGAGCCGGAAGCTGTCACCCTGGGTGACGACGATGTGGGCATGGTGCATGAGCCGGTCGACGGTGGCCGTGGCCAGGGTCTTCGGCATGATCTCGTCGAACCCATCTGGGGCTGGCACTTGTTCCCTCATAGGAGTTGCTGCTGCTGCCTGCCCGTATCCCGTTCCTGCGGTCCTCGTTGGTTCTCGCGGTGGTGCCGAGGTTTCCAAGGTGCTGCCTTAACCGTTCTGGTGCGAGGAAGGTGTGCCGGTGGCCGAGGCGAGACTCCAGGTCATCGCGGGCGGGGTCGTTCCGCAGGAGCCACTGGTTGTGGATCCGTGGCAGTTCCAGACCGCTTGCGTCGATGCGTTCGTCGCCTCGTGGAGGGCCCGCGGTTTCAGCCCGGTGACGATCGACAACGACATCGGTCTGCTGGAGCGGACGCTGTCCGCGCTGGGTCGGCCCGCATGGGAGGTGACCCCGGAGGACATCGACCGGGTCGTTGGCGATCTCGCGATGAAGGGCCGCAAGACCTCGACGCGTCGTGAGTATGTGCAGGTCTTCAAGGGGTTCCACCGGTTCCTGCAGGCCCGCAAGGCGGCCGAGATCGAGGCCGCGTTCGGCGTCCGGCTGGATTGCCCGGTCGACGAGTTCAACGCGTCGCGGCATGTCGGCGACGATTCCCCGGCCCTCGTGCCGCCGCCGACACCGGAGCGGGTGGCGGCGTTCTTCGACTTCATGAAGCAGCGGATCGCCACCGCGAGGAAGTACGGACCCGCCGCGAGGGACTATGCGATGTTCCGGACGCTGTATCACGCTGGGCTCCGCTCAGAGGAGGCATCGCTGCTGGACAAGCCAGACCTGCACTTCACCCGCGGCCCGTTCGGCAAGCTCCACGTCCGCTTCGGCAAGGGAGCCCACACCTCCGGTCCGCGTCCGCGCTGGGTGCCCATGCTCGACGGCCTGGACCTGGTGCTGCGATGGTTCCTTCAGGACGTGCGGCCCAAGTTCCCCGACTCGCCTGTGCTGTTCGCCGACGAGTCTGGGGGCGCCTTGCATCGCGGGACCGTCCGCAACCGGCTCCGCTATCTGATGGAACTCGAAGGCCGCCCGTCGGCCGAGCGGTTCAGTCCGCATGCCCTGCGGAGGGCCTGCGCGACCCACAACTACGAACGCGGCGTCGATCTCGTGGCGATCCAGCAGATGCTCGGACACTGGACGGTCAGCTCGACCATGCGCTATGTCCGGCCCTCCGCGACCTTCATCGAGGACGCCTATCAGCGTGCTGTGGCCAGCACTCTGGCGGAGCTGTCCGGGAAGGACACCACGGCATGAAGATCCGATGGCGGCTGCGGATGGCCGCCGCCCAGCGTGAGGTGTGGACCGGGACCGAGCTGCGGCGGCTGCTGGCCGAGAAGGCCGGCCTGGAGTTGTCCTCGGCGTCGGTGTCCGCGCTGTTCACCAAGGAGCCCTCCCAGGTGAAGATGACCACGCTGGCCGCGTTGTGCACCGCGTTGGAGTGCACCCCCAACGACCTGATCGAGGTCGACACCACTCCCGTCGAGCGGCCGGTCGCACCCCCTCGACCTGTCGCCGACCTGCCCAAGGCCGCCTCCGCGCGAGGCCGGTCGATGCCGCCCCTGTGACGCCCGGCGGCCGTGATGGGCAAGAAGCAACGCGACTGCGTCACCTGCGGGGCCCCGGTCGGTTATCGCGACCGGCAGCATTGCTGCCGGTGCTGGCGCCGGATGAAGGAGTCGCAGGCCAGGGCGACGTGCCCGTCCTGCGGTCTCGACCGGGTGCTGCAGTCGGACACCGGCCGGTGCATCCTGTGTTCGCGCGTCTGCGAGCAGTGCGGTCATCCGGTGCGGTCTGCGCAGAACCGCCTGTGCCGGGACTGCCGGAACAAGGCCAGACGAATCGCGGCTCAGCAGCCGTGTTTGCGCTGCGGCAAGCCGGGCTATCTGCGCGAGACGACCGGCTGGTGCGGGCCATGCTCGCATCCGGGATCACCGAAGAAGCCGCCGAGGGTCTGCAGCGAGTGCGGGCAAATGCGGCGCCATGCCGGGTTGGGGCTGTGCTCGCCCTGCTGGCAAAAGCACCCCGGCCGCCCCTTCATCCGCGGTGAACACCTCCGTGAACGTCTTCCCGAACCGCCTTCCTGGCTGGGCGCCTTCGTCGCCCATGCCGCCGCTCGGCACTGCGTGGCGAGAGCCTGCGGCTTCGTCACCGACCTCGGCCGGCTCCTGGAGGACGAGCACTCCAACTCGCCGCAGGCCCTGCTGGAAAGATCGCGTCGGCCCGGACGGTCGATGGGCTCCTTCGCCCGTGCTCTGGAGGACTTCTTCACCCCTCGCGGACTGGCCTTGCCCACTGACCAGGCCGAGCGGCTGGCCGCCGGCCGTCGCCGCCGCCGCGTCGAGGCCGTGCCCGAGCCACTGCGGTCGGCCGTGGCGGCATTCGACGCCGACCGGATGCGTTCTCAGGAACGGGCCCGCCGGGCCGGCACCCGCCCTCGCAGCAACCACACCCTGGAAACCGCACTGGCCACCATGCGTGACCTCGCGCTCTTCCTCGTCACCGAACGGGGCAAAGACGCCTGGGCCCTCGTCGACGTGCACGACCTCGAAGCCTTCCTCGCGACACTGCCCAAGGCGCGCAAGCGGCGGCTGATCGTGCTGCGGCAGTTCTTCCGCTTCGCTCGTGCACGGAAACTGCTACTGGTCGACCCGACCCGCACTCTGGCCGCCAAGGAGCCGAACCGGTTCCGCGGCCAGACCCTCGCCCTCGACCAGCAGCGCGAGCTCTTCCGGCGCTGGACCACCGACGAGCATGTCCACCCCCACGAGGCCCTGGTCGGGATACTCGCCCTGCTGCACGGAGCTTCCAGTCTGGAAGCTCGAATGCTGCAGGTCATTGACGTGGACGCGCAGACCCGAACGGTCCGGCTCGGCAAACGACCCCACCCTGTTCCACTCGACCCGGCCTCCTGGGCCGTGCTGGAGCGATGCCTGGCCCACCGCTCGTCCTGGCAGACCGACAACCCTCACGTCATGGTCACCAAAGGAACAAAGGCCGGGCGAAGCCCGGCCTCAACTGCCTATCTCTCCCACGTCCTTGACGACTGCGGCTTCCCACCCCGGATGATCCGCAGCACCCGGCTGGTCGACCTGGTGAACACCATGGACCCCAAGCTCGTCGCCGCAGCGTTCGGCATGGACCCGCAGGCCACCTTGATCTATCTCGCCGACCACGTCGACGAAGGGCGCCTGCCGAACCCGTGAAGTTTCGGCAGCACCTTGCACGAGTTCGCCGGAACATGTGCGCTTTGGAGGGGTGCAGGTTGCTGCTGACCGCGAGCGCGCGTCGTTCGTAGGCGGCGTCGACCAGCCGGTAGAAGCCCTCGGCAGCCTCGGGGCTGACCGGGAGGAGGCCGATGTCATCAACGGTGATCAAATCGGAGCGGATGATCCGGGCCAGAGCGCGGGCGATGGAGTCGTCGGCGCGGTGGCGGCGGACCAGTGCCCCGAGGTCCTCGATGGTGAACCAGGCGACCGTCATCCCGGCCTCGACCGCGGCCTGGCCGAGCGCCTCGGTGAAGTGGCTCTTCCCGGTGCCCGAGGGTCCGCAGACACAAAGACTCTCGCGGCGGCGGACCCATTCCAGGGTTTTGAGCGCGTCCTGGGTGGCGCGCGGGATCGAGGACGCCTGTTCGTCCCAGTCGCCGAAGGTCTTCCCGGCCGGGAACCCGGCGCGCTTGCGGCGGGTGTGCAGGTTTGCGCGGTCGCGTCCGGCAGCTTCTTCGGCCAGCAGGACGCGCACGACCTCGGCTGGGTCCCAGCGTTGGGCCTTCGCGGTGGGGATCACGTCGGCGAGGGTGCGGCGGATGTGAGGGAGTTTCAGGCGGCGGGTGAGCTCGATCGCCTCGGCCAGCGGGTCGCCGGTGGAGCCGTGGACCTGGCGGAGCGGGGTGGCCATCAGATGCGGTCCTCTTCTTCGGTGCTGTTCGTGGTGTCGGTGTCGGATATAGGGGTCGGGGCGAGGCCGAAGCTGGCCCAGGCGGAGGTGCCGGGCTGCAGGCTGTGGGTCTCACTCGCGCGAGTGGGCTCGGCGGTGTCCCGGCCTGCCTGGTAGTCGAGGATGGACAGCAGGTCCTTCTCGGCGAAGCGGCCGGTGACCGCGGCAGTGCCCAGCGCGCGGTCAACTGCCTCCGGGGAGTGCAGCTTTGACAAGGCGACGGCCTCGGCCATCTTGGCCTTCACCCGGCGGGTGCCGGCGGTCGCGGCCTCGATGAGCCAGGTCGCGGCGCCGGGGCCGATCATCAAGAACGCGGCTTCGGCGGCGCTGGTGGCCTTCGGGGTGCGCTCGCCGTCCTTGTCCTCGCGCTGGGGGTAGTGCTCGGCGGCGATGACCGGGGATCCGGGGGTGCCGCGCGGGTGGCGGGCAACCTCGGCGGCGGTGCCGTCCGGGCCGACGGCGGTGACGACGAGGTCGTCGCCGTGGAACCGGGCCCAGACCCGGGTGTCGATCAGCTCGTGCGGGACCGAGTAGCGCACCGCCTCCACCGAGATGGTCGCGTCCCAGTTCACCCGGCGGGTGGTGCCGAACGCGACGGTGAACGGCTGCCGGGGCAGCGGGTGGAGCCGCTGGCGTTCCTCGGCGAGCATCTCGGCCGGAGTGCGGCGGGTGGCACGGTGCACCCGTGTGTTGACCTCGGTGCAGAACTCGCGGCAGGCGGCTTCCAGTTGGGCGAAGGTGCGGTATTCCTCCAGCAGGTTGACGTCCTTGGGGACCAGATCGGCCTTGGCGATGCGGACTGTGGCCTCCGAGCCGCCCTTGGTCTCCGGGTCGGCGGGCAGGCAGGTGCGGATGGTCGTGCCGTAGTGCCGGGCGACCTCGACGATCTCGGGGTTGCGCACCGCGATCCCAGCGACGTGGTCGGTGGTGACCGTCTTCTCGTTGTCGGTCAGCACGAACGCGGGGATCCCTCCGATCCTTCGGAACGTGGCGTCCAGGCACGCAGTCACGGTGGGCAGGGTCTTGTCCCAGATCGGGATCACGACCCGGAACCGGGACCAGGCCAGCCACGCGCACCACACAGTGGTCTTCCGGCCGCCGATCACCGGGCCGTCGCCGAAGTCGTACTGCAGCCAGAGCCCCGGCTCGGTGATCCAGGGCCGGTAGATCCTCCGCCGCCCGGCCAGGTACTGGGCCTTCGCCTCGGCCACGGTGCGGCGGGTGGTGCGTTCCCCGCCGGTGAAGCCCATCGCGGTGATGCGCTTGTGGACCACGTCCGCGCGGATCTTGCCGCCGGAGCGGACCACCAGCTCCTCGATCTTGGGCAGGTAGGCGTCGATCGCGCGGTCCCGGTGCCGGCGGGCCTCGGGGGCCTGCCCGGCCGCCCGCATCTTCACATAGCGGGCCACCGTGTGGTGGTCGCACCCGGCCAGCTCGGCCGCCGCGCGGTAACTGCCCGTGAGGTCGTATGCCTCCAGGATGTCCATGATCTCCCTGCTGTTCTTCACCCGCCCGACTCTCGCCGACCGGCGTCATGATCTTGTGAGCGGGGAGATATCTGGCCGTCCGCGGGGAAACCGCTGGCCATCAGTGGGGCCGTAAATGGCCGCCTATGGGGAGTTTTCCACGGCCGCCGTCAAGCCAACTCGCCGACTGCTCCACGCTGCGGATTCAGCAACCGGTCGAGAGGGGTTTCTCCCGGTTCCGTACCAGGCCATCCGGCCGCTTCGAGGACCGTTATGCCACGCCGGACAGGCAGCTCGGATTGTCCGGATCTCGGCACCGCACCCGCCTGGTTGTCAGTGGCGTGGGCGATGGTTCCGTCCTGCGGATCCTGTCACGCCCCGCCGAGGAGACCAGTGCTTCGACGCCCTCACGCAATCCCCCGCCCGGGTTACGCCTCCGCCGCTGCCCCCTCGACGAGTGAATCGAACGTGCGGGAGCGCCGATCACGCTTGCCCGCCGCGTCCCATCTCGAACCTGTGCTCGACCCGTTGCATGGAACGCCGCCCCGTATCGGCCCCGTGACCATCCACGTTGTCGGGGGTGCTCAAACCGCGCACCCACGACTGCTGGCACCGCCTGAGAGTCTGCCCCAAGGCGCGGAGGCAGAAAGGACGTTCGCCCTGCGGCGCGCGCACCGCGCCGTTGAGCGGGGACGGACGTGCGCCGGCCTCAGCCGAGCACGAGGTCGTTAATACCGGGCCGTTCACGGGGAGGGCGACAGCATGACGAGTGACGTGGAGCAGATCATCCCCGAGGATCTTCAACTCTCGGCCTATGGGCCGGCGTCGGTGAAACCCAATTCGATCACGCGGTGGGCTCTCGACGGGAAGTCACTCCTCAAGATCTACCGCACGATCACTCCCCGCGAAAGGCAGCGCCGCGAGGTTGACGCTCTCCGGCTCGCTTCAGATCGGGGGATAGCGGTTCCGTCTTGATCGCAGCGGGCAGCCACGGGGATCACCCCTGGGCCGCGTTCGGGGCGGTACCTGGAACGCCGTGCTCTATACGAACACCCCAGGCGGTCCAGGACTTCGTTCGCCTTGTTATCCGGGTTACTCGGAAACTGCATATCGGGATTGAAGGAATCTGTCCTGGAAGCGGGTGGCGCTCAAACTCCGGCGAGGAGCGCATGTCCAACCGGGATTTTTTACTGAACCAGTTCTCGAATCGATGCCGGCAGCTCGCCTGGTGGCACGATCTCGAAGCCGCACTTGAGCCTTGCGACATAGCTCGCACCGTGTACTTGCACGGAGACCTCAAGCCCGAGCACCTCCTGTTCGACGGCGATCGGCTCCACATAGTCGACTGGGAGGCCAGCGGGCGCGGCCCTGCGGCTGCCGATCACGCCGACGTCATCTTCCACATCCTGCGTGACCTGATCTACATGGCGGTTCCGCTTCATCGGCTAGGGATCGAAGTCATCAGTCAGGTCGCTCCGTCTGGACCGGTCTTGGCTTGGCGCCTTGCCCTGTGGCTCGACCGCCGGCGTCCCGGTGACCTCCAGCTTATCAGGGCTCGCGACCTCGAACAGCTTGCCGCACAGGGCAACCCCGCTGCGGCCTGCAAGCAATTGGCCCGACTGATCGCACTCTTGCGAACTGAGGGTGTGCCGCGATGATCTTGTCTCATCTCATCCGGCTCACCGGCTGGATGAGTTCCCGCATGTTCCTTCCAGCTCTGCGAGGAGTAGACCATGAACCGAGTCGCCACGACCTTAGGCAACAGCCGCATAGTGATCGAGGCCGGATCACCGCAGCCGGACGCGACGGCCATCGTCGAGCGCAAGGGGCTCGGCCACCCCGACACGCTCGCCGATCATCTCGCCGAGCGTCTGTCCCAGGCATACAGCCGGTATACCGTCCAGCGTTTCGGCGCCGTGCTGCACCACAACTTCGACAAGCTCGCCCTCCTCGGCGGCGCCAGCGAAGTCCGCTACGGCGGAGGGAGGATGACCTCTCCGGTCCGGGTCCTAGTGAACGGCCGAGCCGCTCCTGTGTGCGGCGGCGAGACGATACCTGTCACAGAGATCGTCGAAGCGGAGGTGAAGGCGTTCTTCGCCGAGCGGCTTCCGGAGGTCTCTGGTCACCTCGACATCGACTTCAACATCACGAGTAACTCAAGTCCTGGTGCGGTATTCACTGGTGACGACGTACCGGACCGTACCCGCTGGTTCAACCCGCGCTCCGTCGAAGACCTCCGTGAGCGCCGTGTACGCCTCTCGAACGACACGTCACTCGGTACGGGCTGGGCCCCGGAGAATCCCTTCGAGGCATTCGTCCGCGACCTTGTGGACCACTTCTCCGGAGACAGCGACTTCACGCGGGCACAAGCCTGGTGCGGCTCCGACGTGAAGCTCATGGGCTACTGGGACGGGCAGCACGCGGATGTCGTTCTGTGCGTACCTCAGAAGTCGCGTCAGGTCGCGAGTCGCGCAGCATACGTGCGCAACACCGAAGCGGTTCTCGCCGAGTGCCACCGTCTCGCCGGCATCGCGCTTCCCGGCGCGGGCGCTCACTTCCGTCTCAACGCTCGCGACGTGCCCGACAGGGATGAGCTGTACCTGACCTACACGGGCAGCTCGATCGAGTCCGGAGACGAAGGCGTCGTCGGCCGGGGCAATCGCGTCAACGGCCTGATCACTCCTCTGCGCCCGATGAACCTGGAGGGCGCGAGCGGCAAGAATTCGGTCTACCACGTCGGCAAGCTCTACAACATCGCCGCGCTCCGGTTGGCCCGCCGGCTCCACGAAGCGACGGGGGAGCACGCCGAAGTGCACCTGGTGAGCACTACCGGGCAGAGGCTGGACCAGCCGTGGAGGGTCCTGGTTCGCCTCACCGGCCACGATGTCCAGATCGATAAAGTGCAGGCTCTCGTCACCGGGGCCCTGGACGAGTTCCCGGCGCTCACCGACGAACTCGTCCACGACGGGATCGTGCTGAGCTGATGACTACGCGGACGCTCGGGCGGGTGCCCGAAGGATGCCGGCAGCGGCTGATCGCGCACTACGGGCCGAAGATCGAAGGCTGGCTCGACGCCGTACCCGGCGTGCTGGGGCAGGTGGCGCACCGCTGGGATCTATCGCTCAAGGGCTACCACGACGCTGGGCATGCCTCCGTGATCGCCACGGCAACCAACCCCGACGGGTGTCCACGGCTCATCAAGGCGTGGGCTGATCCCGCGCGCCACCACCACGAGATTCGTGCCCTTCGGTTGTGGGCCGGTGGGCCGACGGTCGATGTGTTGGAGGCGGACGACGACCACGCGGCGGCGGCCCTCGAAATGGTGGGCGGACGCCCCGGAGGGGCTGAGTGGAGGCCGCGGGAGACTCAGTTGGTGGCCGGCGCGCTGCGCGGACTGCACCTGCGCGGGCGGGACTGGCCACGCGCCCTCAGCCTCCCGCTTCTCAGCGACTACCTGCGTTGTGCGGTGCTTCCTCGGATCGAGAAACGGGTGCTGAATCTCGATCTTGGACCATGGCGACCCGTCGTCGTGGAAGCCTCCAGGGCAGTCGCAGACCTCAAGGAGGAGCCCGGGCGGTCCACCGTTCTGCACGGTGATCTGTACCGGGAGAATGTGCCGTACGACAGCGACGGCCGTCCGCACCTCATCGATCCGGTTCCGATGGTGGGTGACGCCGCGTTCGACTGGGCCTTCTGGACCGTGTACTACGACCTCGGCAGGCAGACCGCCCAGCGGCTCACGAAGGCCGCTCAGGTCTCCCGCATCTCCGTCCCCGTGATGGCTGCGTGGTGCAGATTGCTGTCCGTGGACGGCCTCCTCTACTACGTGGAGACCGGTGATCCTCGGGCGCCGGTGATGATGGAGGTGCTCTCCCGCCTCCCGGCCGGAGGGGTGGAAGGCAGGTCGTGAAGACGTACGTCCTGCGCCACGGTCAGACGGAGTACAGCACGAAGCACCTCGTCAATGGCGACCCCACGGTCCTCGTGCGGCTCCGCGACGAGGGGGTCCAGGCGTGCCAGCGCCCCCTCGGAGTCTTGCTGCTGGACATCGTGCAGACCTGGGCGGTCAGCGAGTTCCCGCGGGCTCAGCAGACCGCGGTCCTGCTCACGGGTGTACCCGCCAGGAAGCTCGTCGTCGAGCCCCGGCTGAACGAACTGGACTACGGAGAGTTCGAGGATGGTCCGTGGCTCACTCACGGCGACTGGCTTGATCAACATGGCGCGAGGCGCCGGCCCACGGGTGCCGCGGAATCACAACGGGAGGGGATCGGCCGGACGCTCCGCGGGCTGAGGGAATACCTGGCTCTCCCAGGCCCTCGGCTCGTCGTGGGCCACGGCTTGCTCCTGTCCGTGCTGGTCTGGCAGCAGGGACGCTCCGGAGGTGAGGCTTACCGCTGGTCTTCCCGGAGGCCCCCTGCGTGCGGCCACTCGACGTCACGGACGACGTGCTCGGCGACTGGATCACGGAGCTTCTTGTCTGATCTTGATGCGGAGGGCCGCGACGATCCGGATAGGCGGGGTTGACGCAGCGATGTAGCGGGGCGAGGCCCTGCCGGCAGTTGCTACCGTCTGAGCCGTAGCCCACCTCCCGGAGAAGAAGGACCCCAGCCATGCATGATGCTCGCGCCCTGATCGACATGGGGGCCGATGCGGTACGTCGGCTCGCTCGACGCGGCTACGACCTGGACCTGCCCGCCCTTGAGAACCTCCAGGCCCGGCGGATCCAGAGCATTCGCGTCGCCGACGAGCTGCGAGCAGAGTCCAAGCGCGTGGCCAAGGAAGTCCAGCAGACCGCGAAGCAGAGCGGAGACATCTCCAAGCTGACGGAGCGGGCTCGCGAGATCAAGCTCGAAGTCCGGGAGGTCGAGGCCGACCAGGAGAAGGTCCAGGAAGAGCTTCGCAACCTCCTTCTCAGCATTCCGAACATCCCCGACGACAGGGCTCCGGATGGAGACTCGGAGGAATTCGCGGTCGAGGTCCGCCGCGAGGGAACTCCGCCGGCCTTCACGTTCCAGCCGAAGGACCACGTGGACCTCGGCGAGACCACCGGCATCCTCGACTTCACTCGGGCGACCAAGCTCTCAGGTCCCCGTTTCGCCGTCTCGCGCGGAGCGGGTGCAGTCCTGGAGCGGGCGCTCGCCACGCTCTTCCTCGACATTCACACGCGCCGGCACGGCTACGTCGAGTACTCTGTTCCGTACCTGGTCACGCGTAAGACGATGACCGGCACGGGGCAGCTACCGAAGTTCGAAGAAGATCTCTTCAAGACCGGGGTCGCGGATCGCGAGCTGTTCCTGATTCCGACCGCCGAGGTCCCGCTCACCAACCTCTACGCTGACGAGATCATCCCGTCCGCCGCGCTCCCGCTCGCCCTCACTGCCCAGACTCCGTGCTTCCGCTCGGAGGCCGGCTCATACGGCCGCGACACCCGGGGTCTGATCCGCCAGCACCAGTTCACGAAGGTGGAGCTGGTGCGGATCTGCGACCCCGAGGAAGCCGACGCCGAGCTGGAGAAGATGATCAGCCACGCTGAGGCGTGTCTGAAGGAGCTGGGCCTCGCGTACCGTGTGATCCGTCTTGCAGCCGGTGACACTGGCTTCTCCGCCCAGCTCACGTACGACCTGGAAGTGTGGATTCCGAGCCAGAACACGTACCGCGAGATTTCGTCGGTCTCGAACTTCGGCACCTTCCAGGCGCGCCGTGCAAACATCCGTACCCGTGGCGCGGACGGCAAGCCGAAGCCGGTCGCCACGCTTAACGGCTCGGGTCTCCCGGTCGGCCGCACCCTGGCTGCTGTGCTGGAACAGGGCCAGCAGGAAGACGGCTCGATCGTCCTGCCCGGATCACTCGTTCCCTACCTCGGCTTCTGCCGTATTTCGGCGGACGGAACCCCGGAGGCATAGTGCTCGTCGGCGTCTGCGACTTTCCAGGCAGCTACGCTTTCCCCCCTGCCGGATACGGCGGGATCGAACGATGGCTATGGGCGGTCGCCGTAGGCGCCCGCCGTGCAGGCGCCGACGTGCATCTCCTCGGACCCGGCTGGCTCACCGATCTCGAATCAGAATGGGTCCGCAAGCCGGTCCGCCTTGAAGACGTCACCGCAGGATCCCAGGCAGAGCGTGACCTCCGCGGAGCCGGATACGACCTGCTCGTAGTCGGGCACGAGTACCCCTCCCTTGCCCCCTGGGCCCGCACCTGGGGCGAACTCGATTGCGATGTGGCCACGTTCCAGCACTCGCCGGGCTTTCAGCACACCGAGACGGCATTCGACGGCAAACGGTCGCGGCTGTACTGCTACTCGCCCGAGATGACCGAGCGATACGCAGCTCACCAGCCGATCCCGGAGCTTGCCGTTCACCTCGGCCTCAACGAGGAGGAACCGCCCTCGGCCGCAGCGCGGGATCTCGTATGGCTGGGTCGCATAGACGAAGAGAAGGCTCCGCACCTCGCGCTGAGAGCAGCCCAGATACTCGGCCGTCGCATTCGCATCGTGGGTCCCGTCTTCGACGAAGACTACGTACACCGCCACCACAAGCTCTTCGCCGCGGACCACGTCGAGGTGGCCGGCGAACTTGGCGGCCCGGCGAAGACCGCCGCTCTCCGAGACGCATCCACGTTCGTCTACACATGCGCGCGCACGTACGTGGAAGCCGGAGCCGCAGTGTTCGGTGAATCCCTGCGAGCCGGAACCCCGATCGCTGCCCTTGCGTGGCGCGGGGGTACGTGTGCTGAGGCCGCCCTGTGTGACCAGACCGGGGCGATCACGGTCGTCGACCCTGAGGCAGACGACGAGACGGCGGCGATCAGGCTCGCTGACGCCATCGAGCAAGCCGAGGCCCTCGACCACCGCCACGTACAGGCGATCGGTCAACACCGCTTCGACCCTGCACGGCACTTTGAGGCGATGGCAGCCCGCCCGTGCTGAGCCGCGCCCCGAACACGCAGATAGCCGGGGCGCTCCGGCGCACGTTGGGGGCCCACTGGGAATTCTCCCTCGATGGGGATGCCTTAGAGATCCGGCATCCCCATCGCGGTACCCCGTACCGCCCGCCCCGTCGCCCGCCTTCCTGGGCAGAGCTGCTCCGGGCGCTCGAAGAGGGCTTCGCCGCGCAAGGTATCCGGCGAGATGCCTGTCTGCCCCTGCGGTGGGGGCGAGACACGGAGCTAACCATCTCGGCCGTCCAGGCTCTCGACCCCCTCCTCAAGGACGGGCGCCGGCACACTTACCGCAGGGGTTTCATCCCTCAGCCTGTCGTGCGCTTCACCGGCCAGCGCACCGCGGCCGGCGAATTGCGTGACGGCTTCCTGACGTCTTTCGTCAACGTCTCCTGCGTTCAACCCATCCACGGCATCGACGGGTACGGGGAGACACTCGACGCATGGCTATCGGTGCTCTCCCGGCTCGGCTTCCACGCCCGGCACATAAGCATCTACGGCCGAACCGCGGTGTGGCAGCGCCGTCAGGTCACGGGAATCACGCTGCGGTTCCGACACCTCGATCTCACTCTCGGCGACATCGTCCTCCTATGGAACGCAGGCAACCCAAAGCGCCTGGCGGTCGACCTCGGCACGAGCCTTGAACGCCTGGCCTGGGCACAGGTGATGGGGAACTGGAACCAACTCGTCTTCGCGCATCTATCAGGAACTGCCCCT
This sequence comes from Streptomyces sp. CNP082, assembly GCF_059570535.1. NCBI lineage: Bacteria > Bacillati > Actinomycetota > Actinomycetes > Kitasatosporales > Streptomycetaceae > Streptomyces > Streptomyces sp. CNP082. The sequence goes on along the minus strand of NZ_JCANSZ010000026.1, from coordinate 20,346 downwards.
CCAGCGACCTTGGACGCGATCCGGACGGCGACGCTCCTTGTCGGCAACGGCATCGCCCCAGCCGCGCGAGGAGCTGGGGGAATAGCCCGCCGAGTCATCCGCGCAATCGAGCCCGAGCAGGCGCGGCTGGGCGTGAGCGCCGCCGTCCGGTCCTATCACCAGTATTGGACGACCTTCGAACCGCTTCCCACGCCGTGGCCGGCCATTGCTTCGAGTATCGAGCGCGAGTGCAGCCGCAGATGATCATCATGCCCATGGCTACCTGCTTCGCGATTGCGCGCGGCTGCAGCACGGCCCCGGTCGTGCTGCAATCTCACGCCGTCGCGCTGCGCTGGGCGTGGAAGAGCGGAGCGGCCGGGGCCGCCTGACCGCAGCCATCACCGAAGCCACCCGCCAGCGCCTGCCACACCAACTGCGGCGCATCCTGTGCACAACCCGCGGCGCCCTCCCCGACATCCAGGACGCCGCGTCCGCCGAACTGCACGACTGCGCAGGGAAATGGCAGGCTGAACACCGACCGAGCGGCTCACAACACCGGCCGGCATCCCGCTGCGTCTGCTCGGGCTTGCCCCGCGACACGATCAGGCGACGATCGTCTCATACCGCCCTGCCGCCCCATGCGGCGTCGATAGCGTGGGCCGGGAGCCGATCGGCGAGGAGGATGAGGACCCGGTGCGACGCCGCAAACTCCTGGCCCACGTAGCCGGGGCCACCACCAGCGTGATCCTCACCCCTACCGCGGCCACCGCCGCGCCCCGGCCGAGCCTGTCGGGCCTGGAGGACGTCCTCCTCTACCGCAACACCCCGGCCCTGGCTGCCCCGGAGCCGACGCCAGCTGTGGTTGCCGCGGCCCTCGACGCTGCCCGGCGCGACTTCGCCGCCTGCCGCTACGACCGCCTCGCCCGCGCGCTGCCCGGCCACTTCGCCCTCGCCCAGGCCCTCACCGGCGCCGGGCGCCCCGAGGCCGGCGCGACCGTGGTCGCCGAGCTGTACAACATCGCCACCCGGCTGTGCATCAAGCTCGGCGAGGACGAGATGGCCGCCGCCACCGCCGACCGCGCGCTGACCGCGTGCCGCGGCGGCGCGGAAGCGCTGACCACCGCCGAGGCATACCGCATGGTCTCCTCCGTCTGGCGCCGCGCCCGGCACTACACCCGCGCTACCGATGTCGCCGTCACCGCCGCCCAGCAGCTCGCCGGCGGCAGCAACGACACCGCAGTGCTGTCGGCGAAGGGCAACCTGTACGCCACCGCCGCCTACACCGCGGGCAAGCAGGGCGACCGGTACCTGGCCCGCGACCTGATCGCCGAAGCCGGCGCAACCGCCGACCAGCTAGGGCACGACGCGGTCACCGGCGGCGCGGTGTTCGGCCCCAGCCAGGTGATCCTGCACCAGATCTCCATCAGCTACCTGCTGGGCGACGCCGGCACCGCCATCGAGCACGCCCGCAGAATCCGCCCGGCCACGCTGCCGACCCCCGAACGCCAGGCCCGCTACTTCGTCGACGTCGCCCGTGCATTCGACCAATGGGGCAAGCACGGCCGCTGCTACAACGCGCTGTTGGCCGCCGAGAAGGCAGCGCCCCAGGAAGTCCGACTCGGCTCCGTACGCACCATCGCTGCGAGCCTGATGCGCCACGACCGCCACCTACCCGGCGTACGCGCCTTCGCTGTCCGTGTCGGTGCGCTCTGAACCGTCCACCGACGAGGACGCGCGTCGTGCGGCGGTCGCATCGGTTGTGCGGCAGAACGTCTGGAGCATGCCGCCGAGGTCGCCCGCCGGAAGCCGGATCGCAACCTGCACGGCGATAAAGCCGTCAGGCCAATCGTGTCGCGCCATCAAGATGCCGACGCGCCAGGCGCCGGCAGTGCGGATCCGCAGCATGGGCGCGCGGCCGGCGCGGTAGAACCTGACCTTCGGCGGGCGGCCCAACTCCGGGCGCTACCTGGCACCGCGCCCTCGACCACATGGACGGTATCCGCTCCAACCGCACCCGCAAAGCCGTCACTCGCATGTGCCCACGACGAACTGCGCCGCCGTTGTCTCGGCGAGCCATGGGAGGACCAGGCTGTCGGTGCCCTGGGCTCCGCCGAGGTAGAAGACGCGCTCGCCGTCGGCGAAGTAGGGCGCGAGGTTGGCGTCGAAGAGCCAGGTGTAGTCGCCGTGGGGCCGGTGTCCGATCGTGCGCGCCTCGTGGTGGTTCATGCACCGTAACCGCCGTGAACGCTCCCCGCTAGGATCCGCGTCATGATTCGCGCAACTGTCTTCGATGTCGGCGAATGCCTGGTGGACGAGACAAGGGAGTACGGGACCTGGGCAGATTGGCTTGGCATTCCCCGGCACACGTTCGCCTCGATGTTCGGTGCCGTCATCGCGCAGGGCCGCGACTATCGCGAGACGTTCGAGGAATTCCGGCCCGGCTTCGACCTCGACGAGGAGCGCGAGAAGCGCACCGCCGCGGGGCACCCGGAGATCTTCGGCGAAGAGGATCTGTATCCGGACGTGCGGGACACGTTCGCCGCCCTGCGTGCGGACGGTCTGTGGCTCGGCATCGCCGGGAACCAGACAGTGCGTGCCGGCCAGATCCTGCGGGACCTCTTCGCAGCAGACGTGGAACTGATCGGGACGTCCGACGACTGGGGCGCCAGCAAGCCCGACCGTGCGTTCTTCGACCACGTCGCGGACGTCGTTCCGGTTGAGCCCGCCGAGATCCTGTACGTCGGCGATCGCGTCGACAACGACCTACGCCCTGCCGTGGCCGCCGGCATGCAGACTGCCCTCGTGCACCGCGGCCCGTGGGCCACCATCCAGTGGAGCACGCCGGAAGCTCTGAACTTGCCAACCTTCCGCGTCGAGTCTCTGTTAGAACTGTCCGGGCTGATCCGCCGGTTCAACGGGCAAGGGCACTAACCGTGGTTGCCCAGCCGTAGAGGCGGTCGTCCAGCTCCCGTACGCACTGCTCGTGCTGATGTGGCACAAGCTGCCGCCGCAACTCACGGATCCGGTCCATGCCGGTCGCATACCACGTCACCTGTAGCTGATCCAGGGCCTGCATCGCGTACTGGCAAGCCTCTTCCGGCTTCTCGGCTGCTGCCTCGATGGCGGCCAGGTCGCCGAGCACGACCGTGCGTTGCTTGTCCGCATCCGGTGACAGGTCGTCCAGGACTGCGAGGAGCGTGGAGCGGGCCTGCGGGAGGTGACCGGCCGCCAACTGCGTATTGCCCTTGAAGGCGGCCAGCCGCGCCCTGCCGAACCAGTCCATCCACTCCGGGCACACACCGCTCGGCTCGCGGAGCACGTCCTCGGCATGAGAGATGAGGTGGAGTGCGGCCCGCGGGTTCCCGCACCGGGTCTCGCACTCCGCCTCCACGGCATCCAGCCACGCCCAGAACTCGGCCGCGGCATCGGCGCGGCGGGCGTAGGTACGCGCGGCCGTCATGCGTTCCACGGCCTTTTCGCGCTCACCCGACCAGCCCGGAATGAACGCCATGTGCGCCAGTACGGCAGCGCCGAGCAGCGAGTCGTCCGCCTCACCGGCGGCCTGTAGGGCGCGCAGCAGGGTTGCGTCGGCGCGCCTTGGTTCTTGCAGGTCGAAGAACTCGATCCGGCCGGCCAGGAGCCATGTCTCGGAGAGCGCAGCCGCGACGGCCTTGCGTGTCGCGCCGGCGGTTTCTTCCAGCAGGGCACAGCCGAGCGAAGCGTGAGCAGCGACGGCGGGGTGAAGCGTGGCGGGCGCCACGCTCCAGTACAGGTGCCGGTGTGACTGGGTGACCGCGCTGAAGTCCGCGGCGACGGATGCGGGCTGGAGCGTCTGCGATGCCGCCTTCGGCACTGCAGCGAGGCTGGGTACCCCGGTCAAGGGGTCGCGTCGCGCGTGGTGGCTGGTGTCGTGGCCGGCGGGTGGTGTGAAGCCGAGCGCCTCAAGGCTGACCCCCAGCGTGCGGGTAAGGGCCTGCTGCAGTTCCGGGTGGGGCCACGGGGGGTTGGCGGACTCCCACCGCTTCACCTGCCTCACCCCGACACGGAGTTCGTCCGCGAGCGCTTGCTGGGAGCTGTAACCGGCTGCAAGGCGCGCGGACTTGAGACGCGTATTGCCGGGCGGTCGAGCCATCGGTACCTCCGAAACGTACGGTCCAATAAGTGTCGCAGCACGCCCCCCTTATGGCTAGCTCGCTCTCGAACAGATGAGGGAAAGTCCCTTTCTGGTCGTTCGTATGACCCCTGAAAGTCCTCGTGCGTAGTCGAAGTCCCCGACATGGTGGTGCCGTTAACCGAGTTGGAGACGAGGGAGCACCATGCAGCCAAAGCCGCCGTTAGCCGCCTCGACGGCAGTTGACAGCGGAGCGGGCCTCGACGGGTTGCTGGTCGAGCGTGCCTGGTACCACGACAACGAGCTGAGCCCCCGTGGCCTCGGCCAGCCAAGTGAGGGCAAGGACGTTGATCCCCTTGGCCCCGCTGAGGTAGAAGACGCTTGCGTCATCCGCGGCGAAGGGGTCGAGGTAGGCACCGAAGGGGACGGCGAAGTCGCTGTGCGGGCGATGCCGCATCGCGCGGGTGCCCGTGGTGGTCACTGCCCGGTTCACCGTCTCATCCGTGATCAACTTCGTGTCACGGGTTGTCATATCCCGCTGCGCTCTCCCGCCCGAGATGCTCACGGCGTGGACCCCGACGATCTCACAGCCCTTCGACTGCACGTCGCCGACAGCGGCGGTGTGCGGGCCGGACGCCTGCGGAGCGACGGTGTGCTGCCGCGCCGCGGCCGACTCGTGCGACGGCCGGCTGGCCCAGGGGAGGCGGAGGCATGAGGAAGATCCATCTTCCGTCGGCTCGGCTGCGCAATCCCATCGACGTCTCCCGGCCGCATCCTGCACGGGTCTACGACTACTACCTGGGTGGCAAGGACAATTACGCGGTCGACCGCGATCTCGCGGAAGCCGTGATGCGGCGCGCGCCGCGGGCGCGGCCGTCGGCTCTGGCGAACCGCGCCTGGATGCGCCGGATGGTCCGTTTCCTGGTCGAGGAGGCGGGGATCCGGCAGTTCCTGGATGTCGGTACGGGTATCCCGACCGAGCCGAATCTGCATCAGGTGGCGCAGGGTGCCGCGGCGGAGTGCCGGGTGGTGTACGTCGATAACGACCCGATTGTGCTCGCGCACGCTCGTGCGTTGATGATCAGCACGGATGAAGGCCGCACCGCTTATATCGACGCCGATATGCGTGACCCGCAGGCTATTTGGGCCCACCCGGAAGTGCGGGGCACGCTCGATCTGTCCCGCCCGGTTGCGCTGGTGATGTCGGCTGTCATGCACTTTGTGCCCGACCTGGTCAGGGCTCACGAGGTCGTGCAGGCTCTGTCGGCTCCCCTGCCAGCCGGCAGTTATCTTGCGCTCTCGCACGCCACGGCGGATCTCGCCACGGCTGCGGCCAGGTCGGCAGCGGCGGTCTACGAGTCGTCCAACGCGACGGCGTCGGTGACCACCCGCTCCCATCCTGAAGTCCTCGGGCTCTTCGGCGGCTGTGAGCTGGTGGAGCCGGGTGTGGTGCCGGTGGATCTGTGGCGGCCGGAGCTGGTTGAGGCCGGCTCGCCGGGGCGGGCATGGATATACGGCGGCTTGGGCCGGTGCGACGGGGGAGCGGCAGCATGAGCATCGAGCCATCCGGGGCGCGGTGGCGCCCGGCGGATGATCTGGCTGTTGTCGTGGGCGAGTTGCCGCGTGTGGCGGTGATCGGGAACACGCTGGCCCGCCTGGCGGTGCCCCGGACGGTGCCGCCGCCGGAGCGGGTTACGTACGGGTATGCGCGCGAGTTGCTTGATCATCTGAACGTCCTTGCGCAGTGCCTTCCGGGGCACCGGGACGAGGAGAAGCGGGCGGATCTGCTGGGGGAAGGGCTGGACCTGCTGATGGGGGTTTTCTCTTTCGCCGATCTCTCCGCTGATCGTGCGTGGGAGCGCACCCGCCGGCTCGGGGCCGTCACCGAAGGGCTCTTGGTGCTCTGGTGCCGGCAGTGGAGCGGCGGGCCGTACGTCATCGAGGCCGAGTCCGACGGCGCCGGTTACTGCGTCGTCGATGAGACCGGCTCCCGCGCGCACCGAGCAGGAGGCGACCCGCAGGCGGCTCGGCACCTGCCGATCGCTCAGGCCCATCGGCAGGCCGAAGACCTCAACATGCAAGCCGTCGAACCAGTGTCCCGCGGGCCGACGGCCGGCTGAAGCTTCCCTGCCCTGACCTGTGTTCAGGCCCGAACCCAACGACCCTGAGACCCCATCACCTATGCCGCCCTTTTTCTATATCTTTCGGAGTTTTGTCACGTGGAACCGCAGTGTGGGGTGCCCGCCCCGGCCGCCGGCCAGGACCGCGCCGCCTTCGGGGATCAGGCTGTTCCGATCGCTCCTGCGCCGGCTGCGCCGGTCGGGCCGCTCGGCATGATGCCGCTGCCGGAGCCGGTTGTGCCGGCCTTCCTGATCACGGCCGGGTTCGCTGGGGGCGCGGTGAACGCTGCGCGGGGGTGGGGCATGGCGGGCACACGCTGGCGGGGGAGGCCCGCGGGTGGCGGGCCGGTGCTGGCGAGCCGAGGGCGTGGTGGCGGCTGGCGGAGGCTCCGGGCTGCTGTGTTTGCCGCGCTGACGGCGGCTGCGAGCACGGCGCCTGCTCGCCGGGCTGCTACTGCCCGATCCGCTGACGGCCAATTTTCCCGGGTATGAGGAGCTATGACGACGACTCCTGCTGTTGAGCCTCGCTCTCACCGCCGGCGGCGGCGTGCGCCGGTTTTGAACGTGCGGTTCCGGCTAGTTGTGGTCGCGGTGCTTGCGATCACCGGGTTGGTGTTTTTCGTGCTGCTCAGCGCGGTGCCGGACTGGCGGCGGCATGTGGAGTTGCGCAACGACACCCGCACCGGTGATCTGGGGGGCAAGGCCAGCCTGCCGCTGTTCACCGGGGCGCAGCAGGAACGGAAGGTTACTGCGGCGTATCTGGCTGATCCCAGCCCGAGCCCGGAACTGGAGAAGATGCTGGCGCAGGTGCGGCGGAAGACGGACGAGGGCCTGGCGTCGTTCCGCCGGCTGTCGGGCAGCGCCCTCGAACACGAGCACCGGAGCAAGTGGGAGTACGTCGAGCGGATCTACGCCGAGGTTGAGCGCTTGGGACAGGTGCGCTGGCAGGTCGATGCCCGCCGGGGGCCGGTCGAGGAGAGCACCGGCTACTACACGGATCTGCTTGCCACGATGGTGGAGTTCTATCAGGCGCTGAGCCAGATGGACGATGCCGCGCTGAATCTGCAGACGAGGCCGTTGGTGGGCTTGTTCTGGGCGTCGGAGGGGTTGGCGCAGCAGGACATGCTGATCGCGCAGGCTCGTGCCGAGGGGCGGATGAGTGCCCGGCTGCGGGTGGCGTTTGCGGAGGCGTACGGCACGCAGGAGGTGATGTACCGGCGGTGGATCGGCCCGTACCTGCCACCTGAGGACAAGGCCGCTTACCGGAAGATCACCGGCAGCGGCGCCTGGCGGGCCAAGGAGCGTATCGAGCAGGCGCTGATCAGCGCGCCTGCGAGTACGCCGACCGGGGCGGTGGAGGACCTGCCGGCTGAGCTGGAGGAGTGGGACGCCGCCTACGGGACGGTCGCGCAGCAGATCGCCGAGCTGAACGCCTCCCGTACTCAGGGGCTGCTGGACGCCGGCTACCAGCAGGCGGATGAGGTGCGCGCCGGGGTGCTGTGGAAGGTCGGCGGCAGCCTTGCCGTGGCCGTCCTCATCGGAGCGCTGATTATCGGGCTGGTGCGCACCGTCATCCGCCGCAGCCGGCAGGTGAGCGCCGAGGCGCTTGAGGTAGCCGAGGTGCGGCTGCCGAAGGTGGTCGCGGACATGCAGCACGGCCGCCGTGCGGATGTCTCCTGGCTGCCGGCCGAGCGCGGTGTCCGCGATGAGTTCGACCAGCTCCACAACGCCGTCGCCGCCTTAGCGGCCGAGGCCGTCGAGTCCGCCGGCACGGTCCATGAGGAGCGTCGCGGTGTGGCCCGTTTCGCCGGCGGCCTGGCCTACCGCGCGTTGGCGATCGTCATCGGGCAATCAGTGCCGCAGATGGATGAGCTGCAGCGCCGCTTCGGCAACGACGACGGCGCGGTGCAGGCTCTCTTCGAGCTGGATCACCAGGTGGCGAAGATCCGCCGGCTGCAGGAGAACGTGCTGATCCTGTCCGACTCCGACCACGAGTTCAGCCTGCCCGACGACGAGCCGGTGCACATCGCGAACGTGATGGTCAACGCCCGCGGCGAGTCGGATGACCTGGAGCGGGTGCAGCCGGAGTTCGGCGCCGCCTGCTGGATCGCGGGGCCTGCTGCGGGAGCGCTGGCGCATCTGATCGCCGAACTGATCGACAACGCGGTGCGCTTCACCCAGATGGAGGTCACCGTCCGTGCCGTGCCGGTGACATCGGGCGTGGCCGTCGAGGTCGAAGACCGCGGCGGCCGGATGGACCCGCAGCGCCTTGCGCAGCTCAACACCAGGCTGAGGCGGCAGGCTGTCTTCGCGGAGCTGGGCGATCAGCAGCTCGGGCTGTTCGTGGTCGGCAAGCTCGCGGACCGGCTGGGCGTCCAGGTGACCTTGCGCGAATCGGTCTACGGCGGCCTGCTCGCGGTCGTGCTGGTGCCCACCACCTTGCTCGTGTCCCGGCCGGCCGCCGAGGAAGACCAGCCGCACCACGACTTCGAAGCACCGCCCACCGCCGCGCCCTTGGCGCCGGCAGCGGAACCGACGACGGCACCACAGCGGACGGCCGGCGGGCTGCAGATGCGCCTACCCCGCGCCGCAGGGCCAGCGGCGGCCAGTCTGGCGGGGGACATGGTGCACGGGCTGCCGCGGCGGGTGCGTGGCGCGAACCTGGCCGAGCCCCTGCGCCACGACCTTTCCCCTGGGCGTCCTGGCCGTCCCGGGCGGCGGGTGCGCGGGCCGGCCCCAACCGATCAGCGCAGCACGCGGGAGATCGCCGCGGACTTCAGCGCCTTCGACGAGACCGACGACTTCACCCCTTCCCCTGACGGAGCCGATCACCGATGACCCCCGACAACGACACCACCACTGTGTCCTCGCTGGGCGCCCCGGGCAGTCTGCAGCACCAGTCCAACGCCATCGCCGTCGCCGACCCGGGCATGGCGGGTGCGTACGACAACCTGCGCAACAACGCCGCCCAGATCCCCGGCGTGTTCGCCATCGTGCTGCTGTCCAAAGACGGCTTGGCCGCCTGCGCCTACGGCACGGAGAGAAAGGATGCGGAGAAGATCGCCGCATCCTGCTCCGGGATCCTCAGCCTGGGCAAGAGTCTGTCCGCCCCGTTCGATAGTGGGGCCCTGATGCACAACGTGCTGAGCTGGGAGCACGGGCACCATGCCGTCGCCACGTCCTGCGGAGACGGCAGCAGCCTGATCGCCTACGTGCACCGGGGAGCGAAAGTCGGTGTGGCGATCGGCGAGATCATCCGGATCGCCGGCGCCTTCGGCAGCCAGATGGCCACGGCCCCGCGCCGGTCATGATCCACGGCGTATCAGCGGCGGGCGCCTCCCGGCCGTACGCCCTGGCGGCCGGCCGCGCCAGCGGGGCCGGGTTGTCGATGCACACGCTCATCACCGCCAGCGCCTCACCCGTGGCCATCGAGGCCACTCCCGCAGAGTGGCAGACGGTACTGCGCTGGTGCACCGGCCCGGGCGTCGCGGTCGCCGAGATCGCCGCCCGGCTGGGCATGTGCCTGGCACCGACCCGCGCACTGCTGGCCGAACTCCTCGCCTGCGGCCTGGTCACCTGCCAGGAACCCGCCTCGGCCGGCCAGATAGCCGACATCGAAATCCTCAGGAGGGTACGCCGTGGCCTTGAGGCCATCTGACACCACCCGCCGCGGCGGCACCGCCGTCACCGGCCAGGGTCTGAAGGTGCTGGTCGCCGGCGGGTTCGGCGTCGGCAAAACCACCTTCGTCGGCGCGGTCAGCGAAATCCCCCCACTGCGCACCGAAGAACGCCTGTCCGCCATCGGCGCCGGCATCGACGACCTGCAGGGCGTGCCGAACAAAACGGCCACCACGGTGGCCATGGACTTCGGCCGCATCACCCTCGCCAAGGACACGGTGATGCTGTTCGGCACCCCCGGCCAGGAACGGTTCTGGTTCATGTGGGACGACCTGCTTACCGGCGCACGCGGCGCCGTCGTCCTGGTCGACGTCCGCCGCCTGGAGCGCAGCTTCGCCGCGGTGGACTACTTCGAGGCTCGGGGCCTGCCCTTCGTCGTCGCCGCGAACGCCTTCCACGGTCAGCAGCCCTTCGCCCCCACTCAGCTCGCCGACGCGCTCAACACCAACCCGGGCACTCCGATCCTGACCGTCGACGCCCGCAAGAAGACCGCGGTCCGCGACGTGCTCTTGAAGCTGCTGGACCACCTCATCCTCCAGGCCGACACCCGACCGTGAACCATGGACAGGAGCCGCGATGACCTCCGCGACCCGCGCGCAGTCCAGCCTCGACCTGTTCTGCGACGACCAGCTCACCGACCCCTACCCCGGCTACACCCGCCTCCGCAAGCAGGGGCACGCGGTGTGGATGACCCGCCACCAGATCTGGGCCATCACCCGCCACGGCGCGGTCAAGGCTGTGCTGGCCGACCCCAAAACATTCTCCAGCCACAACGGCGTCGCACTCACCCAGCAGGCCAATGAAGCGGCCCTGGCCGGGACGGTGCTGGGCACCGACGACCCTCAGCACCGCCGCCTGCGCAAGCCGCTGTCCCGCCAACTACGTCCCGACGCCGTACGCAGGCTGCGTGACTCGATCGACAAGCGCGCCGCCGTTCTGGTCGACGCCCACCTCGACCAGGACGTCCCCGGTACCTTCGACGCCGCGGCACTGGCCGGGAATCTCGTCGCCGACACCGTCATGGACCTGATGGGCCTGCCGCAGGACACCCGCGACAAGCTGCTCTCCACCGCCCACGCCATGTTCGACCTGTTCGGCCCCGACAACCAGCGGCTGCGCACCGCCACACCCGTCGCCTTCGAGATGATCGAGTTCCTGCGCAGCACGGTCCGCCCGGACACCGTACGGCCCGACTCCTGGATGCACGCCCTGTACCGGGCCGCCGACCGCGGCGAGATAGACGAAGGCGACGTCCTGCCGCTGATGCTCGCCTACACCACGGCCAGCATGGACACCACCATCTACGCCCTGTCCACCACCTTGTACCTCCTGGCCACCCACCCTCAGCAGTGGGCCGCCCTCCGAGGCGGACTCGTCACCGCCGACGCCGTCTTCCGAGAAGCGTTGCGATACGACGCGGCCGTCCAGGGCTTCGGCCGCCGCGTCACCCGCAACACCCGCCTCGACGGCGTCGACCTCGCCGCCGGCGACCAGGTCTGGCTGCTCTTCGGCTCCGCGAACCGCGACGAACGCACCTGGGCTCGCGCCGACGACTTCATCGTCCGGCGCAAGTACACCGCCGACCACCTCGCCTTCGGCTTCGGCACCCACGGCTGCGCCGGCGGCCACCTCGCCGAACAGCAGGCCATCTGCCTGCTCAACGCCGTGACCGCCTACTGCACGACCCTCGAACTCGCCGGCGATCCGCAACGCGCCCTGAACAACACCCTGCGCGGCCTGACCCGCGTACCGATCAAGGCCACCCTCGCGTCCTGACCCACATCCACCGACGTCCGGCCCAGGCTGAACCAACCGGCACCGGCACCATCCACCACAACCGAGGAGCAGGGCCGAAGTGAACTGTCCACTCGCCGTGATGACCCCCCGCACGCACGCGGACGTCACCGCCGTCGCAACGGCAGCGCTCCTTAGGCCCACCGCGCCCGGACGCGCCGCCGGCACCTCCCTCTGCGCTGCGGCACCGGCCGCCGCCCGCCTCCCTCACCGAGACTCCGCCCCCAAACCCCCCGTAGGGGGCGGACCGGCCCGCCACGCGGGCCACCGCGCTGCTCCGGACGTGCCGATCCCCGGCGTCACCCGGAGCAGCGCGGCCACCACCCACCCGCAAACGCCCACCACCACGCTGCCCGTGTCTGACCCGCGGCAGCAGTCCACCGAAGCAACACGGCGTACCGCGCGCCCCCTCCGGCGACCTTCAGCGGACCCGCCCCCGTGCTGGTACGAGCGGCGGAACGCGGGCGCCCGGCTGTGTCCTCGACCCGCCGCAGCCCTCGCGGTGCACGCGCCCCGTCGTACGACGTACCGGCCGACACCCTCGGGGTCGGCTCGACGGCCGGGTGGGCGTCCCGGGGACACCATGGCTGTGCCGATCGCCCTGTGGGGGTGCGACGGCGGACTGCCGGGCCGCCGGCCCGTACCGGCCGGCGGGGCCCGCCCCCGCTCCGCGTCCCACCGCGTATCCGACCCCCCGGACCCCCACTGAGCACTGAACTCCCGCCCTGCGGGCCGGTAGACACGGCCGCTGGCAGGGCGGGCCCCCGACCGGGTGACCGCCCACCCGGTCGGGGAAGGCCCCGCCTGCTGCCTGCTGCCTGCTCCGTCCGGCAGGCGGAGCACCCCGAATCACCGAAGGGACCCTGACGTTGATCAAGCACATGAAGGCGCCGCCCCGGCGCGAGGCGCGGCAAGGCTGGGCTGGCTTAGGTCGACGGCAGTGTCGACGCCCCGCTCTACAGCCTGAGCGACCGCTCCTGGGCATCGGTGTCGTGGGACGCCGACGGCGGCCCGGGCCCGGTGTGCCACCACGGCCCGCGCACCGTGTGGATCTTCGTCGAGCAGGCACTTCACTGGTGGATCGAACAGGGCCGGCCCCCGGCCGACTGCTTCGGCCTGACCGCTGTCGCGACCGACGGAGCGCACCGGGTGTGGCTGGACAGACCCAACCACACGGTGCCGGTCATGGGTGACCTCGGCCCTGCTCCCCTCCCGAAGCCGGCCGGAGACGACTAGCGCCCACCGGGCACCGCGCCCTGGGCAGGCGACGGGAGACCGCATCTTGCCGGCCGCATGGTTCCGCAATCGCCTGGCCATGAACCGAAGTGAGGAATTTCATGAGCGGATCATCAGGTCCACGTATGCTCGCTGTCGACTTCGCCGGGACCCTTACCCACCCGGAAAAAAGAGCCCGACCAAACGGTGAGTTCATCGTGCAGCTCCTGAACGACTTCGGGACCCGGATACCCGCCCCAGACGCGTTCACGGACTGCTTCGACCTGTCCCGCAAGGCGTGGTACGAGGAATCGCTCCCGGACTCCATGGCCCGGCTCCTGCAGGCCGTCGCCACGCGCATGGGAGTCGAACTGCCGCCGATGGAACCGCTGCTGCACCGGATGTGGACCGACCTCGGTGACCATCCGGTCCCGGAGGCGAACGTTCAAGCGCTTCAGGTAATCCACGCCTCGGGGTGGCCGATGCTGCTTGCCACCAATACCTGCCGGCCCAAGGAATTCAGGGCCCGGACACTGCAAGCTGCGGGGCTGGACTTTATGGATCTGGTGTGCTCCTCCCACATCGGTGCCGCGAAGCCGGATTCCGCCTTCTACACCGCCGTCATCCAGGCAGCCGGTGTTCCTCCCGAGCACATCATTTTCATCGGCGACAACATGGACCGGGGACGTGACCCGTCCGCGCCTGGCTGGAATGAAAGCCGCTCACGTCCAGCGCGGCCGTGACACGAACTGCCCTCCGGAGGTCATGGCCGACGGGACGCCCGTACTGTCCAGCCTCGACTGGCTCACGCTCGACCTCCTCAACAACGTACTGGCCCCGTAGCTCAGGAATGCAACAAGGAACAGCAAGGCCATGGGTATCCGGGCAAGAGAAGGCTGCCCGGTGATTTCGGACCTTGAACCCAGGGGATACGCGATGGAAAGCACTGGCGAAAATTCTCGCGGACAGTAACCCGCCGAAGCATGGGAAACCAAGGAGGGAAATGGAGCGCCGCCCGATCGAGGCAATTGCTGTTGAGTGCTACCGGACACTCACAGGAGGACCGCCGGGAATCCACAGGGGATATGATCCGGGAAATCCTCAGCAGCGCGTTCGACGTTCCTACCACGGCCGGATTCGCAGCCGACTTCGACCTGTCGAAGCCGCTCGCCTACGCCGACCCGATCGCCGAATCGATCCCGTCCCTCCTCAATGCCACCGCCGTCCGCCACGGTGTGGAACTGCCCGACATGGACCGGCTGATCGCCGAAATCTGGCCTCGGGTGGGAGACCACCCGCCGGACGAGAGAGCGGTGCAAGCAGCCCAGGACCTTCACGACCGCGGGTGGCCGCTGATCCTCGCCTCCAACATGGTCAGACCCCAGCGCTTCCGGCAGCAGACCCTGGAAGACGCGGGCCTGGGCTTTCTGCGGCTGGTGTGCTCCTCCGAAGTCGGCTACGGAAAGCCGGACGCCCGCTTCTACCACCAGGTCAGCCGAGCCGCCGGTGTCCCGCCCGACCGGATTTTGTCGTCGGCGATGACCGGGAGAACGATGTGCTCGGGCCCACCAAGGCAGGTATGCGAGCTGCCTGGATCGATACCCAGGCCAGTCCCGACCTCACACCGGCAGTAGCGGTCGACGGCACGCTGGTCCTCGCGCACTTCTCCCAACTTCCGGACCTTCTCGCAACCGCACCGCCGGGGCACGTCACCGATGTAAGGCGGGGGTCGTCCGATGCACGCGCCTGATCCTGCCGTGGTGACGGTCTGCGCGCAGCAGCGGACAGCGCAGTGCGATGACTGACCGGGACCCGCCGGCTGCCAGCCGCATCCGCGTCGGCGTGGTCGCGGTTCAGTTCACGATCCTCGCCGTCGTGAGCCTCGCCGTCGCCCTCGTTCTTCTGAAGCTCACTTGATCACCCACTTGCCCGCAGCGGCCGTCCGCCAGCGGGCGGCCACCTTCCCCGTTCTCTGAATCGGAGCAATGATCAACTCTCTTCGAGTCCTGGTCACTTCCGTCGGCGCCGTCGGCGGCGGCGACCTCGCCCAGGCCCTGTTCTCCCGCATCGCCCGCGTCCTGGTCGCCGACGCCAACGAGCGTGCCCCCGGGCTGTGGACTCCCGGCGCGAGCCGGCACCACCTGCCGCACGCAACCGACCCCGCCTACGAGACCGAGCTGGTGGCCCTGTGCCGCGAGCACCGCCCGGATGCGATCATCCCGATGAGCACTATCGAACTGGGCCGGCTCTCGCAGATGCGGATCGCGCTGGCCGACGCGGGCGTGGGCCACATGATGCCCTCGCAACAGACCATCGACGTCTGCGGCGACAAGGCCCGGCTCCTGGCCGCACTGACCGCGCGGGTCCTGCCCACGCCACGGTTCTGGAACCCGCCGGACCTGCACACCATTCCGGACGGGACCGAGCTGCTGGTCCGGCCCCGTCGGGGCCACGCCCCCGTCTACCCCTGCCACCACCGCGACCAGGCCGCGGTGCTGTGCCAGCTCGTGCCCGAACCTTTCGTCCAGGAGCACTTCAGCTCGGAGGAGTTCGATGAGTTCACCGCCGACTGCCTGGTCGACCGCGACGGCCGGACCGCGGTGATCCTGCGCCGCCGGCTGTGGGTCCGCGGCGGCCGGTCCCTGCTCGGTGCCACTTTCCACAACAACCACGTCACCACTCTGGTCACCCGTGCCGTCGAAGCGCTGGGCCTGACCGGCGCGTGCCACCTGACCGGTGTCATCCACCACCGCGGCGAAGGCGACGAAGGGGGTGTATTCCTCACCGACGCCGACGACGTACCCGCCGCCGGCTCGTTCGCCCACGCCCATGTCGCCGGCGCCTCGTACACCGAGCAGCTCCTGGCGGTACTCCAGGGCAAACGCGTAGACCACGACCGCCTCCGCTACAGGGACGGCTACCTCGTCCGCAATACCGAGGTGATGAACTTCCCCCAATCGACTGTCCAGAGCGAGGCGTACCAGGACTGCGACCTGTGAAGCCCGGCCACCCGGTGGTGCGCCAGCCGGCGCCGCCAGCCGGCACGCATAGCCGTCCACACCCGCGCCGCGCCGGAGTCCTGCTGCGATCTCGCCACCACCTGCCCCCCGGCCTGAAACACCATCCGTCCAGCCCGTACCGCCCTGCATCGTCGGCGGAGGCAGCGCGTGAACCACCAGCCTCACTTTGGTGCTCTCGACGGCGGGGCACCGCAGCAACGCGCCGTCCTTCACCTCGTGTGCCGGCGGCCGGCGACCGGCAGCTCAGACCCTCCGCACCACCGTTGAACCAGAACACCAAAGAGTCCACCAGAGGCTCAACTTCGCGGGGCGGCCATGCGCCGCACTCGCGATCAGGTCCACCAGGCCGTGGCGAGCTGCAGCCGCGCGCCGCACATAGTGAAAGGGCTTTGATGACGAAAACGCACGATGACGTGATGCGTCTGATGCTGGTCAACGTCGAGCACGACGGCGGGCCGGAACCTTCCCCTGGTGTGTTACCTACGCGGTGGCGTCAGGCGTACGAGGGAATCCTCGCGCCCAGGAAGCCCGACTGGCTGGCGGTCACCGAGCTGACGCACTCCCAGACCGGGCCCCACGCGAACGACGAGGACATCGCCGCCGCGAACCGGCGGTGGGACGCCGCCCAACGCACCCTGGGCATGCGGGGTTTCCGCGCGCCGATGGGGCAGAGCCGCAACCCGACCGGGCTGTTCGTCCGGGAGGGCAGGTTCACCATCCACGCCGACTACGAACACCGCTTCATCTGGCGCACCCCGCCCACCAACGTGGTCATCGGCCTGCCGGAGGTGCCAGAGACACCGATCGTCACCGCCTCCTTCCACGGCTCGTTCTGCTCCCCCCAGGGCCGGGAGCGGGAGTACGAGGATCTGACAGCCCTCGTGGACAAGGTCAAAGCCCAGCACGGCCGGGACCCGGACCGCACCCGGGCCGGGTGCTGGCTGTTCGGTGACACCAACGAGTACCCGGTACCGACCGGCGAGGTCGTACCCGAGACCGACTGGACCGCGCCTGACATCACCGACCACGTGCACCGGCGTCACCGAGCCCGCAGGCAGCCTGACGGGACGTGGAAGAGCTGCACGTTCCTGGACGAGCTGATGACGGACTGCGGCATGCACGACCCCGCTCGCTTCGCCGCACGCCGCAACACCAAGCCAGAGGCCCTCAACGCGACCGCCGGGCACCGTGCCATCGGTCAAGGCGGGGGCCGGCGCATCGACCGCGGCTACATGGACGCTTGGACCGTGCAGGCCGTAGAGGACGTCAACGTGATCGACATGACCGGCATCAGCGACCACCACGCCCTTGAGGTGATCCTCTCCCGGCCGGCGCTCGTCGAAGCACTGCGCCGGACCATCGATCCCCTGGCCGATGGAGAACTCATCAACTGAAACCCCGGCCAGCCGCGCCGGGCTCGCCTGACATGCAGAATTCGGCAGCCTCCGCCCCTTCGCAACGGAAAAGGAAACCACCATGGCATTCACGCCACCTGACCCCAATACACCCCTAGTCGGAGAAACACGCGTGAAGTACGCGGCCGAACTCGCCAAACTCTACAACAACAACAACCAGAGCATCCGTACCCTCGTGGCCGCCTCCGGCCGCTCCTACGGAACCGTACACAGGCTCCTTGAGGAAGCCGGAGTGACTTTCCGGCCGCGCGGCGCAGTCCGCCGCGCAAGGCGCAACGAAAACTGAATCCTGCCCTGCTAAGTAAAACCTCAACAGAGGGGGAAACATGAACGTCATCACTGTCCTGAGCTGGAATTTCGAGGACAACGGGAAAAAAGATCCGGCGCGACGCCGTGATGGCTATCAGATGCTTGCCGGCCTGAGCCCGGACCTGGTGTTCCGCCAGGAGATGTGGGATGCGGGGCAGGACGGCAAGCAGATCATGTCCGAGGCCGAGGACCTGCTCGGAATGCGAGGCTGCCTCGGCGCCTCCAGTTGCACGGCCATCTTCGCAAGCAACGACTTCACGCCCGTGCGGGAATGGTCCACCAGTTTCCCGTGCGTGCTGCCCGCGACCGCACAGACCCTGCGGTACACGCCTGCCGGCGAGCGAGCGGTTCCCTTCGTTGCGGTGTCCTATCACCTCAACTACGCCAGCCCGTCCCATCGGCTCGCCGAGGCAGAGTGGCTCAGCACATGGGCCGACAAGAAGTGGCAGATTCCTCACGGGCCGTCCGTCACCTTGCCCTTGCTCAAGGGGGGTGACAACAACTCCTTTCCGGTCCCGGGAGTTCCCGGCGATCCGGCACTACCGGAACTGGAAGAAATCCGGGACCGGCCCCATCGCCTGCACCGGTCCTATATCGGCCCGGACGGTACCCGGCGGATGGATACGCGCCCGGACGAAGCGCTGCGCACCGCTGGTCTGCAGGATGTCGCCCGCCATCGTGCCCTCGCCGGCGATCCACGCGCGGTGGCACGGACGGTCAACGCCAGTGACACGCACGGGCCGGCCTCGCGGATCGACCGGGTCTACGCCACACGGGAGCTGCTGCCGGCTGTCACGTCGGTCGATGTGATCGAAGTCCCCCTCGACCTGTCCGACCATCACATCGTGCGTGTGCGCCTGGACGCCGACGCGCTGATCGACGCCCTGACACCACCTCTGGCCGCAGCGCCCTGACGACACGGCAGGGACAGGGCACAAAGGCGGCCTGCCAAACGCCGCCGCCGAATCGGCCGACTCGACAACCGCGCCAGATCTGAAAACCGAACCCGAGCAACCGCCCACCGTGACAACTTCACTGACACAAGTACGGTGCAATCGCAATGACACACCCGCCTGAGAACCACGGAAATTCCACCGACCACGTGCTCACCCCAAGGCAGCAGAGAATTGTCGATTTCTTCCGCAGCTACCACCGTACCTACGGAAACTGGCCCACACACCGTCAAACCGCCGACGCCGTCGGTCTCGAATCGACGTCCTCTACGGTCTATCACTTCAAACGGCTCGCCGCTCTCGGCGATCTTGAGCGCACCCCCAACGGCCAGCGTTCTTACCGCCTTGTCGGTGCCCGAATGGGGGCTATGCCTGCCCTGCCGTCAACCGAACAATGCACCACAGCACTAAAGGGACTAATCGAATTCGGTCGCGGTTGCGCCGACCTCGGCGCTGACCCGGAAGCCGTAGAAGCATTCACTCAAGCCAGCCGTGGCCTCATCGAATCCGTATTCACCAGCCTTGCCGCGCAGGCGGTCGCGCCTGCCCAGGGCGAAGGATGCCGCAACGGTGAGGGCAAGACCGATGTTCCCATAGCGCGCTGTTGCGGCAGCCGGCGGCTCGAAGCCCCCGGGGGCGGCCTTCTGTGGGGGACAGCCGCCCCCGGGCACCGGCGGGGTGGGTCACCGAGAACAGGACACGGGCACGGTGATCCACCCCGCCTCCCCGCACACGCTGACCGCCATCCAGGTGGGACTGCTGGAGAAGAAGCTCTCCAGCGTCCTTGGCCAGCACCTGTGGCACGACGCCCAGACAGGAAGCGACCCCGTGCTCGACATGGACGCCATGCAGCGCCGCATCACCAGCCTGGAACAAGACTGCGCCGACCTCCGCCTCCAGCTGGAAGAACGCAACGACGACCTCGCGGCGGCCCGCGCCACCAACCGCGAACTCATGATGGGGCTCAACAAGGCGGCCCTCGCCGGCCCTCCGGATCCAGCGCCCCGACCCACGTGACGAAGCCGAGGACCAGGGAGGCGAACAGCCCCGGGCATGCCGACCCGGCAGCGCTCGCTCCACGCAGACAGATAGCGAACTCGAAGCCCACACCGTCACAGTGGGCGCCATGACCAGCAGGTGGCAGCACACCCGAGATCGCCAGGTCCTCTACGAAGGAGGACCCGGCGACCGCGTCCGGCTGACCGTCGACCAGGCCGTGCGCCCCGATGGCGTCACCGTGGCCTACCCCCACGTGCAGGTCCCCGACTCCGTTCGGGTACTGGCCGTGCGTCGCGGTCGGATACCGCTGGTCCGGCAGCACATCTACCTCCACGATGTCGTGCTCCAAGACCTCTTCTTCGCCGCGCCGCCGGCGTCCTCCTCACCGACGCGCAGCTCGCCACCGCGATCACCGCGGCACAGGCTGCGGTGCGGAGACGGCGACCTGGCTCCGACGACCACCTGCTGCTGTGCTGGCTGGACCTCGCGCTCGGAGTCCACCCGTCGGGCCTCCCCGTCGTACGCGAGGCCGACGAGATCAGACGCAGCCGCGGATGGAACGCGGCGTGGCTGCACACGGAACGGCGCCTCGCCGCGCTGGCCGGAGGTGGAGATGAACCGTGAGCCGGACACCTCCCTGCGCGGTCCTGTGCGACATCAGGGCCTGGCCAAGTTCCGGGGGTGGGCGGTTGGTCGGTCCGTGACTGGTTGGGGGGCATAGCTGAGCAGGCACGGGCTTCGTGATCATTGGGG